>NZ_JANINM010000346.1 GCF_024509055.1 Mesorhizobium sp.
CCTTTCGCCCCGAACCGCAGCCCATCCATCAGCAGCTTCACCAGCCGTCCCGAGCGCTCGCGCCAGTCGGGCGTGCTGGGGGCGGAGTAGATGCCGCCGAGCGCGTGCATGACGTCGGAGGCGTCGACGTCGGCGCGGATCTTGCCGACGGCGGCGGCCTGCTCGACCAGCTTGCGCAGCGCGCCCGAGACGCGGCCGGAGGTGTCGGAGAACAGCGTGGAGTTGGTCGAGAGCAGCAGCCGCAGGCTGGTGGCGAGGCCGCGCTTGGTGGCGATGTAGTCGACGAAGCGCTGCATCCAGAGTTCCAGCGCGACATCGGCCGGGTGCCGCTCGGCGAGCTCGTCGGCCGCGTGGCAGAGCCCTTCCACCTCGCGGCGGTAGACCACCTCGACCAGATGCTCGCGCGTCGGGAAATGCCGGTAGAGCGTGCCGATGCCGACCCCTGCCCGGCGCGCGATATCCTCCAGCGAGGTATCCACGCCCGCTTCCGCGAAAGCCTGCGCGGCGACCTCGACCAGCTTGTCGCGGTTGCGCTTGGCATCGGCGCGCAAAGGCTTTGGCGCCGGCGTCTTGCGCGTCGCCTGGGCGGTCGTCTCCTGCTCGGTCACTTTTTTCTCCACTCGCGCAATATGGGGGGTTGAACCATGGCTGGCCAGACCCCACGTAAATAAACGGAGGCACCTCCGCTTTAGTGGAGTGCTTTTATCATATAACCAGGGGAAGCGGTATGTCACGTGTTGAACGACGGAAAGCTTTGCCTGGTGGCTGGAGTGTGGCGGAGCATTCTGCGACGCCTGTGGTTGGCGACGTTGCTCGTGAGTTCGTCATCCTAGGGCGAAGCAAGGAGCGAAGCGACGCGGCGCAGACCCTAGGATCCATGCCGTTACCTGCGAGCGCCGCAGCGGTTCAGAATTCTCGCCCGCCGCGTTCCACGGCAAACGTCACGGCATGGATCCTCGGGTCAAGCCCGAGGATGACGAATGGAGAGGTTGGCGGGACAGCACCCCCCTCTGCCCTGCCGGGCATCTCCCCCTCAAGGGGGGAGATTGGCAGCTTCCACGCCCCGCCTCTTCCCAAGGCACTGCCCTTGCCCCCCTCCTCCCAAGCCCCATTTCCATCCGCCTAGCGTCCAGCAGATTGGAGCCCGACGCCCGATGAACGACCAAGTCACCATCAGTCCCACCACGCTCTCCATCCATCTCACCATCAACGGCCGCGACCACGCGCTCGACGTCGAGCCGCGCGTCACCCTGCTCGACGCGCTGCGCGAGCGGCTTCATCTCACCGGCACCAAGAAGGGCTGCGACCAGGGCCAGTGCGGCGCCTGCACCGTGCATGTCGACGGTGAGCGGGTGCTGGCCTGCCTGACCCTGGCCGCCCAGGTCGAGGGCCGCTCGATCACGACCATCGAAGGGCTGGCCGACCAGGATGGTACGCTGCATGCCGTGCAGGCGGCCTTCCTTGGACAGGACGCTTTCCAGTGCGGCTATTGCACGCCGGGACAGATCATGTCGGCGGTGGCCTGCATCCGCGAGGGCCATGCCGGCTCCGACGAGGAAATCCGCGAATACATGGCCGGGAACCTGTGCCGCTGCGGGGCCTATCCCAACATCGTCGCCGCTATCCGCCAGGCCGCACAG
>NZ_JANINM010000347.1 GCF_024509055.1 Mesorhizobium sp.
CGCGACGTTGACGCTGTCGCCGATGGCCGAGTAGCTGAAGCGCTGCGCCGAACCGAGATTACCCACGCAGCATTGGCCGGTATGAAGGCCGAGACCAACCCGGAGCGCAGAGCCGGCTTCGCTGTTCAATATCTCGACGGCCTCCTGTATGCGCAGTGCCGCCAGGCACGCCTTTCGCGGATGGTCGGCGATATCGAGAGGCGCATTCCAGAAGGCCATGATCGCGTCGCCGATATATTTGTCGATCGTGGCTTCAGATTTCAGCAGAACGTCCGTGGCCGGCGTGAGGAATCCATTCAAAAGCCTTGTCAGCGCGTCCGGATCGAGGTTTTCGGAAAGCGAAGTGAAGCCACGAATATCGGAGAACAGGATGGTCAGTTCGCGAATTTCACCGCCGAGCCGCAGCGACGCCGGGTTATCGGCGAGCCGCCCGACCAGCGCGGGTGACAGGTAGTGCGCGAACGCGCCGCGGATGAATCGCTTTTCGCGATCCGCCATCAACAACAGTACAGGCATCGTGACCGTGAAGACGGCAAGGATGGCTCCGGCGGGCACGATCGGGTTGATCAGCAGATGACCGTAGATGAAGGCCGCCCACGACGTTCCGAGGGCAACCGTGACTAGCCCCAGCGCCGTCAGGCCGCTCACCAACGCCCCGGTCCGCCACTCGACGACGAGAACGGCGAGGCCCAGGACGACAGCGAGCAATATTTCAGCGCCGTCGGCCCAGTCGGGACGAACAAGGAATTCCTGCCCGATGATCTGGTCGATGATCTCGGCGTGGACGCGCACGCCCGCCACCGCCTGCTGGAATGGCGTGGCGACAAGATCGCGTAGGCCGACAGCGCTGGTGCCGATCAGAACAACATGGCCTGCCACGGATTGTTGCAGCGTCGCGGCCGCGCCCGGATCGAGCAGCCTTGCGGCGGGGATCGTCTCCAGGTCGGGCAGGCCGGAATAGTAGACGCGGAATTGCCCATCCGGTCCCGTCGGCATCGCCAGCGCGCCGACCTTCAGCGCCGTCATCGCCTGACGGCCGCTGTCGGCCTCGCCGCTCGCACCGGTGCTGCGCACGACAAACGAGCCTGCGCCCTGCGCAACACGCAATGCCTCGACGGCGAGCGCGGGATAGAGTTGTCCGCCGGCATTGGCGAGCAGCGGAAGCGAGCGAACCACGCCGTCCCCGCTCAACGGGAAGGAAAAGAAGCCCAGACCCGGCGCATTCCTGTCAAGCACCGGCAGGTTCGCAACGCCGCCGCGGAATGAAGGCAGATAACTTTTCGGATCAGCGCCTCCGAACGCGAAGCCGGCCTTTGGCGGTGGCAGATGCGCCTGGGTCTCGTTGCTGATTGCAATGCCGGCGACTACGGGATTTCGTGCGAAGGCCTTGCCCAGCACCCCGTCATTGTCGAGTTCGGCGCCAGGAGGGACGGTTACCGCCACGCCGGCTTTTTCCAATGCCGCGATCGCGCGTAGCGGCGACGTGCGGTCAGCTTCGGGGAAGACCATATCGAACGCGACCGCCGCTGCGCCGAGACTGCCGAGACGGTCGACGAGTTCGGCTATCGTGGTGCGCGGCCACGGCCATTGCCCGACCTTGCCGATCGAGGCCTCGTCGATGTCGACGACGGCGAC
>NZ_JANINM010000348.1 GCF_024509055.1 Mesorhizobium sp.
TGCGCACCAACACCAGCCGGGTGCTGAGCTGCTTCAGCGACCTCGACCATGCGCCGGGAACATCCGTCTATCCGACGCAGGCCGAAATGCTTGCCTATCTCGAACGCTACGCGGCCGAGACGGGCATAGCCGGACGCATCCGTGCCTCGTCGCCGGTCGAGCGGCTGGAGCGTTGTCCCGGCGGCGGATGGCTGGTCACCTCGCGCGTTGGCGGCGCCCTGCGGGCGGAACGCTTTGAGAAGGTGGTGGTCGCAACGGGCCGCCAGACCCGGCCGCATCTGCCGCGGGTCGAGGGCCTTGCCGGCTTTGCCGGCAGCGGCGGCGTTTGCCACAGCATGGATTACCGCGGCGCCGCTGCCTATCGCGGCCTGTCCGTGCTGGTTACTGGCTGCTCGATCAGCGCGCTTGAAATTGCCTCGGAACTGGCGATGGGCGGCGCGGCGGGCGTCAGCGTCGCCAGTCGGCGCCAGCGCTATGTGCTGCAAAAGCTGCTCAGCGGCGTGCCGGCCGACCATCTGGCTTTCACCCGCTTCGCGGCGCTTGCCGGTCCGGTGACGCCGCCGGAGATGCTGGCGGCGGGACTGAAGGGCTTCGTCGTCGGCACCTCCGGCAGCCCCGAACAGTTCGGCGCGCCTCGGCCACACGAAAACATCTTCGTTGCCGGGCTCACCCAGTCGCAGAACTATCTGCCGCTGGTCGCCGAGGGCCGCATTGCGCCACGACCGTGGATCGAGCGCGTGGATGGAAGGACCGTGTTCTTCACCGACGGCTCGAGCCAGCAGGTCGACGCCATCGTGATGGGCACGGGCTATGAGCTGTCGCTGCCCTTCGTCGGCCGCGATATCGCGGAGGCGCTGGAGTGTGACGGTCAGCACGCCACGCTGGCCGACCACACCTTTCATCCCGATCTCGAAGGCCTGGCCTTTATCGGCCTCTATGACCAGGTCGGGCCCTTGCTGCCGGTGCTGGAGCTGCAGGCGCGCTGGCTGAGCTATGTCTGGTCGGGCCGGGTCGCGGCGCCGTCGCGGACCGAGCTCGGCGAGCGGCTCGCCGCCAGCCGCACGGCGCGCAACGGGCCGCCCCAGGTGCTGATGCACGACATGGCGGTGCTGTTCGCCCGCCGGATCGGCGCGGAGCCCGATCCGCGCCGCTGGCCACAGCTGAAGCGCGCGCTGATGTTCGGCCCGCTGTCGCCTGCCTCCTTCCGCCTGAAAGGACCGGACAGGCTCGCTGACGCCGCCGCCCGGACCGAGGCTGACGCAGCCGCCTTCGGGGCGATCGTCTCAGGCGAGATGACGGCGGACGAGGCGGCGCGATGGGCGATGATCGAGCAGGCGGTGCTGGCGCCGATGGGCGAGGCGGCCTGATGCTGGTCGGAAGTGGACGCCGGCGTGGCAGCTGCCAATCTCCCCCACTAGTGAGGCAGATGCCTGTCAGGGCAGAGGAGGGCGCGAAGGAATGCCAACGGCGCAGGTCGGCGCTCACTCCCCCGAATCCTCCGGCGTCGCGCCGAGCAGCTTGAGGGCATTCGCAAGCGCCCGGATGCCTTGCGCCTGCTTGTGGTCGGCGCAGAGCCGCGCGGCCTTCTTGCGCAGCGCGACAGCCTCGACGACCGCCGGCTGGTCGGCCT
>NZ_JANINM010000349.1:0-137 GCF_024509055.1 Mesorhizobium sp.
GGTTGATGCCCGGCGCCTGGTTGAGGTTGCCGTGGCCGACGGCATAGGCCTCGATCTCGGCGATCTGGCTTTCGGCATAGCCTAGCGTGCGCAGCGCCTCCGGCACGGCGCGGTTGATGATCTTGAAGTAGCCGCCG
>NZ_JANINM010000349.1:147-20656 GCF_024509055.1 Mesorhizobium sp.
CTTGAACTTCACCAGCGCGAAGTCGGGCTCGATGCCGGTGGTGTCGCAATCCATGACCAGGCCGATCGTGCCGGTCGGCGCGATGACGGTCGCCTGTGCGTTGCGGTAGCCATGCTCCTCGCCGAGCTCGATGGCGCGGTCCCAGGCGGCGCGGGCGTGCTCGGCCAGTTCCTGCTGCTTCAGATCGGAAGCGACCAGCGGCACCGGGTTCACGGCGAGCTTCTCATAGCCGTCCTTGTCGCCATAGGCGGCGCGGCGATGGTTGCGCATGACGCGCAGCATGTTCTGGGCGTTGCGGTCGTAGTCCGGGAAGGCGCCGAGCTCGGAGGCCATTTCGGCCGAGGTCGAGTAGGCGACGCCGGTCATGATGGCGGTGAGCGCCGCGCAGATGGCGCGACCCTCGTCCGAGTCATAGGGAATGCCGGAGGTCATCAGCAGGCCGCCGATATTGGCGTAGCCGAGGCCGAGGGTGCGGTAGTCATAGGAGAGCTTGGCGATCTCCTTCGACGGGAACTGCGCCATCATCACCGAGACCTCGAGCACGATGGTCCACAGGCGAACGGTGTGCTCGTAAGCGGCGATGTCGATCGTGCCGTCCGCATTGCGGTAGGGCAGGAGGTTGATCGAGGCTAGGTTGCAGGCCGTGTCGTCGAGGAACATGTATTCCGAGCACGGGTTGGAGGCCCGGATCGCACCGGCGGAAGCGCAGGTGTGCCAGTCGTTCATCGTCGTGTTGAAGTGCAGGCCCGGATCGGCCGACGCCCAGGCGGCGTAGCCGATCTTCTCCCACAGGTCGCGGGCCTTCAGCGTCTTCAGCACCTTGCCGTCCTTGCGGGCGGTGAGCTGCCAGTCGCCATCGGCCTCGACGGCGCGCAGGAAATTGTCCTTCAGCGACACCGAGTTGTTGGAGTTCTGGCCGGAGACGGTGAGGTAGGCGTCTGAATCCCAGTCGGTGTCGTAGGTCTTGAACGACATCGAGGTGTAGCCCTGACGAGCGAACTGGATGACGCGGTAGATGTAATTCTCCGGCACGGCGTCCTTCTTGGCCGCCTTGATCTCGCGCTTCAGTGCCGTGTTCAGCGAAGGGTCGAAGCAGTCGTCGCCATTGCCTTCGCAATTGACGCAGGCCTTCATGATCGCTTCGAGATGCTTCTTGACGATCTTCGAGCCGGTCACCAGCGAGGCGACCTTCTGCTCCTCATTGACCTTCCAGTCGATGAAGTCCTCGATATCGGGATGGTCGGCGTCGACGATGACCATCTTGGCGGCGCGGCGTGTCGTGCCGCCCGACTTGATGGCGCCGGCGGCGCGGTCGCCGATCTTGAGGAAGCTCATCAGGCCGGACGAGCGGCCGCCGCCGGAGAGCTTCTCGCCTTCGCCGCGCAGCATTGAGAAGTTCGAGCCGGTGCCGGAACCGTATTTGAACAGGCGCGCCTCGCGCACCCACAGGTCCATGATGCCGCCCTCGTTGACGAGATCGTCCTGCACGCTCTGGATGAAGCAGGCATGCGGCTGCGGATGCTCGTAGGCGGATTTCGACTTGGTCAGCTTGCCGGTGAAGGGGTCGACATAGAAGTGGCCCTGGCTCGGGCCGTCGATGCCGTAGGCCCAGTGCAGGCCGGTGTTGAACCACTGCGGCGAGTTCGGCGCGACGCGCTGGGTGGCGAGCATATAGGCAAGCTCGTCGCGGAAGGCGCGGGCGTCTTCCTCCGACTTAAAGTAGCCGCCCTTCCAGCCCCAGTAGGTCCAGGTGCCGGACAGGCGGTCGAAGACCTGGCGGGCATCGGTTTCCGAACCATAGCGCTCAGCCTCGGGAAGCTTGGCAAGCTCGGCCTCGTCGGCAACCGAGCGCCACAGGAAGGAGGGGACATCGTTCTCCTCGACCTTCTTCAGACGAGCGGGAACACCGGCCTTACGGAAATATTTCTGTGCCAGGATGTCGGCCGCGACCTGGCTGAACTGGGCAGGCACATCGATATTGTCGAGACGGAACACCACCGAGCCGTCGGGATTCTTGATCTCGGACAGGGCCTTGCGGAATTCGATCTCCGCGTAGGCCGACTGTTCTGGCTTGGTGAAGCGACGCTCGATGCGCATTGGTCCGGTCCCTTTTGTCTATATATAGCGCTTTTCCCCGGGATTGCTGCCCTGCCAGGTGAAAAGCACAGTCCGCCGTTTGCCGGCATTGCAAGCATGCCGGCACTCTCCTCGTCGCGGGCGCCGCCATGCAGGCAGCCAAACGCCTTACCGGGCGATTGGCCAAGCTGCAGGTCGACCCACGGGTCCCTCAAAACTGAAACTTTTTGTCGATTCCCTCGAAGGAGGGAAAGTTCACACTATCTAGGGTCTAGCCTGCCTGTAAACACTAAATATAGTGTTAACAGATCATTTTTTCCAGGCCGACAATTCTCCCTTTCGCCCACCCAAGCCCCAACGATCCCAACGCTTCCGCCAGCCTCGTGAACAGGCGGAAATGTGGGCAGAACGCACAAAATCCGGGAAAAAAGACCGGCCTCTGAACTCTCCGGTCACGCTCGCAACAAGAGCGCATGGCCTATAAAAAGCGACTCGTCCCGACCCGTCAAGGATTCGTTTTTGTAGCTTTTGTGACCCCAACATGTTGTGTGTCACATATGTGGATAACGGGGACAGAAGGGCCGTTCAAAAAGCCTTGGGTTGCCGGCCCTTGACGGTGATTCCGCCAAACCGCGCGAACCATGCCGGACGAACGCCTTTTCATTTTAGCTGGCTTGCACTATCTGTTGCTCTTGCGCGGGGGCGTGTCTTGTCAACCCAGAAAGCATTCGCTACGCCCCGCTCATGACAGTAACCGTCCGTTTCGCCCCATCGCCGACCGGCCGAATCCATATCGGCAATGCGCGCACCGCGCTGTTCAATTGGCTGTTCGCCATGAACAACAAGGGCCGGTTCATCCAACGCTTCGACGACACCGACATTGCCCGCTCGAAGCAGGAGTTCGCCGATTCCATCCTGTATGACCTGCACTGGCTGGGCATCTTTCCAGATGCCACCGAATATCAGTCGCGGCGCTTCGAGATCTACGACGCCGCGGTCGAACGGTTGAAGGCAGCCCGCGTGCTCTACGCCTGCTACGAAACGCCGGAGGAGCTCGACCTTCGCCGCAAGGTGCGCCGCACGCGCGGCCTGCCGCCTGTCTATGGCCGCGAGGCGCTGACGCTGACGCCGGAGCAAGTGGCCGAATATGAATCGGACGGGCGCCGGCCGCACTGGCGCTTCCTGCTGCCGAACTTCACCTCGGATCCGCTGCAGCCGGAGCGCACCGAGGTGCACTGGAACGATCTGGTGCGCGGCGAGGAAACCGTCGATCTCGCCTCGCTGTCGGACCCCGTGCTGGTCCGCGAGGATGGCACCTACCTGTATACGCTGCCTTCCGTGGTCGACGATATCGAGATGGGCATCACCCATGTGATCCGTGGCGACGACCATGTCACCAACACCGGCGTGCAGATCGCGCTGTTCAAGGCGCTCGGTGCCGAGCCACCCGTCTTCGGCCATCACAATCTGCTCACCACGGTGTCGGGCGAGGGGCTGTCGAAGCGCACCGGCGCGCTGTCGATCGAAAGCCTGCGCGAAGACGGCATCGAGCCGATGGCGGTGGCATCGCTCGCCGTCCTGGTCGGAACCTCGGAAAACGTCACGGCGGCGCACGATCTCAACGAGCTTGCCAGCCATTTCGACCCGGCCGCGACATCCAAATCGTCGGCCAAGTTCGATCCGGACGAGCTCTTCGTGCTCAACCGTGCGCTGATGCACCATATGCCGTTCGAGGAAGCGCGCGACCGGTTGATGGTGCTGGGCATTTCGGGCGACAATGCCGAACGGTTCTGGATGGTGGTGCGCGGCAATCTCGACCGCCTGTCGGACGCGGTCGTCTGGTGGCGCATCCTGAGCGACGGCCCGCAGGAATCCGCCGAATTTTCCGGAGAGGATCGCGATTTCCTGCACCAGGCGTTTGACCTGCTGCCCGAGGAGCCTTGGAACGGCACTGTCTGGAGGGACTGGACCGGCAAGATCAAGGAGGCGACAGGCCGCAAGGGTAAGCCGCTGTTCATGCCGCTCAGGCTCGCCCTTACTGGGCGGTCTTCGGGGCCGGAGCTTGCAGATCTATTGCCGCTGATGGGTCGGGAAGGAACGATGGCCCGACGACCCTGACCCTGCGCTGATCGGGCGGCAGCGCCGAGACCGGCGAGGCCGGCGCCTTGGTGGTCAAACGCCTGATCGCCTCGCGGTCGAGCCCGCCCTGGGCATTGGCGAGCGTCTCGGGGTCTGCTCCGGGATCAGGCTTGCCAGCGGGCACGGGAATGAAAGGCCTTGCCTCGGCTTCCGGCTGCGACTGCTCGGGATTGGGCGGGTTGCCGCCGATGATGGAGAAATTGCCGGCCTGGGCGTTGCAGCCGCAAGCGGGCGGGCGAGAGAAATTGGCCCGTTTGTAGAGATAAGCGGTCGGCAGCTCGCTGTAAGGCCGGCCGGTCGCCGACGAGATCATCGCGCCCGCGTCGTCCTCCATGCCACGCGAATAGAAAACCTGCATTTCGGTTCCTGGACAACTCGATTCGCAATTCTTCTGGTCGCGCTCGAAATCGCCGATGGAAGCGGCGTTCGACATCGGGAAGAAATAACCATCGCAGGTGCGCACGCATACGGTGTGGAATTCGCCGCCCAAGCGCGGCAGGTCCATGCCATCGGGCTGGTTGATGACGCGACGGATGTTGCGCTGGCTCGGGTCGTCCGGCGGAACGTCGGGCAGGTCAGGCGCGTCGAGCGTGCCGATATCGCGGTTGCCGGTGCCGAACAGCTGTTCGAACAGATTGCCGCCGCCATTGTCGCGGGCGGCTTCCTGAACAGGCGCGCGACGCGGCAGGGTCTGCTCATCGCCGCAACCATTGGCGTCGAGCGCCGCGAGGATGCGGCCGCGATCGCGCCGCGAACCGCCGCCGTCCAGGTGCTCGCGCTTTGCCTGCAGGGTGTCGAGATTGGCGTTCATGCGCTGGATCGAGGCATTGATCGCGGCGCATTGGCTGATGTTGCGCGAAAACAGCGTGAAGCCGCAGCCGGCGTCGCTAGCCCGGCCCCGGGCCTTCTCCAATTGCTCGCGCTGGCGTGCGATGGCGTCGTCGTATTTACGGATCAGGCCCGGCCCGCCGCCACCGCCGCTTGCGGCGGCAAGCTCCGCTTCGAGCTGGCGGCACATTCGCGAAGCCGCCTGTGGCTGCGTCACGGCGACGGCCGACGTGGCAAGGGCTGCAAGCAGCGCCGCAAGGTGGGTCAGCTTCAACCCCGCGCCGTTCATTGTGAAACCCCGATTGCCTGTCCAATCCGACACTATGCGGTCATGGTTAACTGACTGCGTATGCCTAAAGCCGATCCGTCGGAACTTCAGAACAACCCCAGGTGTTTCAGCGGATCGACCCGATCATCTCCAACGCCCAAAAAGAGGCGTTTTCGCCCCGAAAGAATGACCCGATTCCACAGGCGAGGGCCAGACATGATCCAAGCGACCCGTCGGACTGCCCTGCAATTCGGTCTGTTGTGCCTGGCGATGCCGACCGCCATGGCAAAGCAGCAGCGCGGTTTATCGGATTGGACAGCCAGACTTGTCGACGCCGCTCGTCGGCAGATCGGCGTCACCACCCTCTACGATCCAACCTATGTCCGCCTCGCTTATCCCGGCGGCGACGTCGCGCAGGATAGGGGCGTGTGCACGGATGTCGTGATCCGCGCCTATCGGCACGCCTTCAGGCTCGACCTGCAAAAGCTGGTGCATGAGGACATGGCGGCGAACTTCGCGGCCTATCCGAAGGCCTGGGGCCTGAAAGCGCCGGACAGCAACATAGACCATCGTCGCGTGCCCAACCTTGCTGTCTTTTTCGGCCGACGGGGCGCCGCCTTGCCCGTCAGCGCGAATCCGGCCGACTATCAGCCCGGCGATCTCGTCACCCAGATGTTGCCCGGCAATCTGACGCACATTGCGGTCGTCTCGTCCAATCGCTCGGCCGAAGCGCGAGAGAGGCCGCTGGTCGTCCACAATATCGGCCAGGGCGCGCGTGAGGAGGACACGCTGTTCGCCTTCAGGCAGACGGGCCATTTCCGCTTCGCGCCTGCCTGAGAGGCTCAATCCAGGTTGGCGATCGCCTGCGCCTTGTGGGCGGCCTCCACTACGGAAAGCGCGGTCATGTTGACCACGCCGCGCGAGGTCACCGACGTCGTCAGGATATGCGCGGGCTTGTCGGTGCCGAGCAGGATCGGCCCGACATGCAGCGCATCCATCATGGCGCGCAGTGCCGTCAGGGTGATGTTGGCGGAATCCAAATTCGGGAATACCAGCAGATTGGCTTCGCCTTTCAGCCGCGAATGCGGATAGACGCGCTGGCGCAAATGCTCCGACAGCGCCGTATCGGCATGCATCTCGCCGTCGCATTGCAATTCGGGGGCGATGCGTCCCAGAATTTCGGCAGCCTGGCGCATCTTCAGCGCGCTCGTCGAATCGCGCGATCCGAAATCCGAATGCGAAAGCAGCGCGGCCTTGGGCTCGATGCCAAAGCGCTGAATTTCCTCCGCCGCCAGCACTGTCATCTCGGCGATCTCTTCCGCCGTCGGGTCGACAGTGACATGGGTGTCGGTGAGGAAGATGATGCCGCGCTGGGAAATCAGCATCGACAGCGTCGACAGGTCCCGGTCTCTGATGCCGGGCCGCGCGCCGATGATCAAATTCACGTTGCGCAAATGCCGCTCGAAGCGCCCTTCGAGGCCGCAGATCATCGCATCCGCGTCACCGCGCTTCAGCGCGAGCGCCGCGATCACGGTGTTGTCGGTGCGCACCATGGTGCGGGCGGCCTCGGTCGTGATACCGCGCCGACCGGCAAGCTCGATCAGCTGGTCGACATAATTGCGGTAACGCGGATCGTCCTCGGGGTTGATCAGAGCAAAATCGACGCCCGGCTTGATGCGCAGCCCGTAGCGCTTCAGCCGGACTTCCACGACATGCGGGCGTCCGATCAGCGTCGGCTCGGCGATGCCTTCCTCCAGCACCACCTGCGCGGCGCGCAGCACGCGCTCGTCCTCGCCGTCGGCATAGATGACGCGCTTGGCGCTCGAGGCCTTGGCGGAGGAGAACACCGGCTTCATCACCAGGCCGGAGCGGAAGACGAAGCGGTTGAGCTTGTCGATATAGGCTGCGAAGTCGGCGATAGGCCGCGTCGCTACGCCGGTGTCGCAGGCGGCCTTCGCCACCGCCGGCGCGATGCGCAGGATGAGGCGCGGATCGAACGGCGAGGGGATCAGGAAGTCGGGACCGAAGATCGGGGTTTCGCCGGAATAGGCACGTGCCGCGACATCGGAGGGCTCCTCGCGCGCGAGAGCAGCGATCGCGCGCACCGCGGCCATCTTCATCTCTTCGTTGATGGCGCTGGCGCCGCAGTCCAGCGCGCCGCGGAAGATGTAAGGAAAACACAATACGTTGTTGACTTGGTTGGGAAAATCGGAGCGCCCGGTGCAGATCATCGCATCGGGCCGGGCGGCGCGGGCCGCCTCCGGCATGATCTCTGGGTTGGGATTGGCCAGAGCCAGGATCAGCGGCTTTGCTGCCATATGCTGCAGGAGTTCCGGCTTCAGCACGCCGGCGGCCGACAGGCCGAGGAAGACGTCTGCGCCAGGGATCACGTCGGCCAGCGTCCGGGCCTCCGTGTCCTTCACATACGGGTCTTTCCAACGGTCCATCTCCTCGACGCGGCCCTTGTGGGCGACGCCGAAACGGTCGGTGACCCAGATGTTTTCGACCATGGCACCCAGAGAGACGAGCAGGTTCAGGCAGGCAAGCGCAGCAGCGCCGGCGCCTGAGGTGACGATCTTGATATCGGAAATCGCCTTGCCCGCCAGTTCCAGCCCGTTGAGCACGGCGGCGGCAACGATGATCGCCGTGCCGTGCTGGTCGTCGTGGAAGACGGGAATGCGCATGCGGGCCTTCAGCCGCTCCTCGACCTCGAAGCACTCCGGCGCCTTGATATCCTCGAGGTTGATGCCGCCGAAGGTCGGCTCGAGCGCTGCCACGGTCTCGACCATGCGCTCGATTTCGGGCGCGTCGATCTCGATGTCGAAGACGTCGATGCCGGCAAATTTCTTGAACAGCACCGCCTTGCCTTCCATGACGGGCTTGGAGGCGAGCGGGCCGATATTGCCGAGGCCGAGCACGGCCGAGCCGTTGGAGACGACGCCGACCAGATTGGCGCGCGCGGTATAGTCGGCGGCGGTCGCCGGATCGTCGCGGATCTCGAGGCAGGGAGCGGCGACGCCCGGCGAATAGGCAAGCGCCAGATCTCGCTGGTTGCCGAGCGGCTTGGTCGCCTGGATCTCGAGCTTTCCCGGAGTGGGGTGCTTGTGGAAGAAGAGCGCGGCCTCGTCGAGGTCCGACCGGGCCGTTTTCTTGCTCTCGCCGTCCATCGCGGCCCTCCCTCAATTCGCTGCCTTCGAGCCTTTTAGCATGCGGCGACGATTCCGCGACGCCAAATCGCGATATCGAGGTTCACATTGCCAAGGCTGAAATAGTCGAGCTATTTCAGCCTCTTGGAGCGATACTCTCTGACCTCGGCGAGAGTTGCGGGGCCAGCCTTTAGAACGCGCTCACGTAGAGCCCGCCGTCGACCGGAATGTTCTGCCCGGTGAGGTAGCCGGCATGGACCGAGCAGAGGAAGGCGCAGATCTGGCCGAATTCCTCCGGCGTGCCGAGGCGCTTTGCCGGCACGTCAGCGCCCATACGGGCCTTGCGCTCGGCGGCGGCCGCCGGCTCTTCGGGCGTGCCGGCTTCATGCGGGCCGCGCAGCCGGTCGGTGTCGAGCTTGCCGGGCAACAGGCTGTTGATGGTGACGTTCCGGTCGATGACTGTGCGCGCCACCCCGGCGAGGAACGAGGTTAGGCCGGCTCGCGCTCCGGACGACAGGTCGAGACCGGGGATCGGAACATAGACCGACAGCGAGGTGATGTTGACGATGCGGCCGAAGCCGCGTCTGGCCATGCCGTCGATCACTGCCTGGATGAGCTCGATCGGGGTCACCATGTTGTTCGTCACGCCATCGAGGATCTTAGCGCGGTCGAGTTCGCGGAAGTCGCGATAGGGCGGACCGCCATTGTTGTTGACCAGGATGTCCGGATCGGGACAGGCGGCGAGGATTGCCTTCTGCACATCCGGATTTGAAACATCGCCGGCGACCTCGATCACCTTGACGCCGAACTTCTCGCGGATCTCCGCAGCGGTCTTTGCCAGCAGTTCGGCGTTACGGCCGTTGACGACAAGATCGACGCCGGCTTCGGCCAGCGCCATCGCGCAGCCGCGGCCCAGTCCCTTGCTTGAAGCGCAGACGATGGCCTTTTTTCCGCGAATGCCCAGATCCATGGTGATTTCTCCTTTTTCGAGGCCGGCAAGCTAGCGCCTGGGCTGGACCAACCGCAACCGTCATACGGTTGTTGCATGAATCGGGGCATAGGCACGCGAAAGCAAAGGTGAAATCGCGATGTCAGGCCCAGAGCCCCGCACTTTCCGCGCGCTGTTCATTTCCGACGTGCATCTAGGCTCGAAGGCGGCCAAGGCCGACTTCCTGATCGATTTCCTGCGCTACCACGACGCCGATATCATCTATCTGGTCGGCGATATCGTCGACGGCTGGCGCCTGCGGCGCAGCTGGCATTGGCCGCAGAGCCACAACGACGTCGTGCAGAAACTGCTACGTAAGGCGCGCAAGGGCGCCAACATCACCTACATCGCCGGCAACCACGACGAATTCGCCCGCCAGTTCCAGGGCGTGCATTTCGGCGGCATCGTCGTTGCCGACCGCGCCATCCACGAGACCGCCGACGGCAGGCGCCTGCTGGTGATCCATGGCGACCAGTTCGACACCGTGGTGCATAATCAGCGCTGGCTGGCCTATCTCGGCGACCATGCCTATGACGCCGCCATGATCGTCAACCGCGTCGTGACGCGGCTGCGCCAGCTGCTCGGCCTGCCTTACTGGTCGTTCTCGTCCTGGGCCAAGGTCAAGGTGAAGAAGGCGGTGAACTTCATCGGCTCGTTCCAGACGGTGCTATCCGAGGAAGCCCGACGCTCGCATGTTGACGGCGTGATTTGCGGCCACATCCACCACGCCGCGATCGAAAGCTATGGCGATGTGCAGTACATCAACACCGGCGACTGGGTGGAAAGCTGCACCGCGGTGGTCGAGCATTTCGACGGCCGCATGGAGATCTTGACCTGGGCGCATGTGCTGCCCGAGGCGCCGGCCGGCCAGGATGCCCTGGTTCCGATCGATATCATCGATCTCAAGGGCAGGGCGGCCGCCTAGGCGGACGGCCCGCGAGCCATTCGAGCCCGGGTCTTCAACAGCTTTACCTCTGATCGATTGGTCCAGGCAGTTCCGCCTGGCCTTGCCTCATGTTAGGGATCGAAACGCGCTGCAGGCCATCGAATGCGGCGTAATTGGATCGATTCATGTCGCTGCCGCCGCTTTCACCCGAACAGCTCGTCAAGCCGAGCCATTTCGAACTGCGCATGAGCCTGATCTTCGCGACATTGTTCGTCTCGCTCGGCACTCATCTGCCCTATTTCCCGCTCTGGCTGCAGGCCAAGGGCTTTCATGCCGAGCAGATCGCCGTCATCCTGGCGGCGCCGATGTTCCTGCGCGTCGTGACGACGCCGATGCTGACGGCGCTTGCCGACCGGGCCAAGGACCGCGCCAACGTCTACATCGTCCTGGTCGCGGCATCGACGATCATTTCAGCCGGTTACTTCCTGCCGGCCACCTATGCGGTCGTGCTGGCCGTGTCGCTGGTGCTCACCATCTTCTGGACGCCGCACTCGCCGCTGGCCGATTCGCTTGCGCTGTCCGGCGTTCGCCGTTTCGGTTCGAACTACACCGCGATGCGCAAATGGGGTTCGATCTCCTATCTCTGCGCCAATGTGGTCGGCGGCTTTATCCTGACGGCCACCGGCCCTCGAGCCGTTCCGGTGATCATCTTCATCGCGCTCGCCGTCGCGCTTGCCGCCGGGTTGCTGGCGCCGCGCATGGGGCGGCCACGCAAGGCGTCGCCGCTCTCGGCCACCGAGATCCAGCATTCGGCGCCGAGCCTTTTCAACGCCTATTTCCTCTATTTCACCCTCGGCGTCGGGATCATCACCGCCAGCCATGCCTTTCTCTACGGTTTCGTGTCGATCTACTGGAAGTCGATCGGCATCAGCGATTCCGTCGTCGGGCTCCTATGGGCCTGGGGCGTGGTGTCCGAGGTCTGCATGTTCGTGTTCTTCAACCGCATCTTCGCTTCGGTTCCCGTCGTCAGGGTGATGGTGATCGCCGGCATAGGCTCGATCGTGCGCTGGATCGTTTTTCCACTGGTCTGGCCGCTCGGGCTTGGCGTCGCAGGGTTCTTCCTCGTGCAGTCGCTGCATTCCGTTTCGGTGGCGATGGTGCTGATCGGCCTGCAGAAGATGATCGGCGAGACGGTGTCCGAGGAGCGCACGGGCGCCGCGCAAGGCATCGCCTACTTCTTCAACGGCTTCTTCATGGCGGCGGTGACGCTCGCTTCCGGCCCTCTCTACGACCGCTTCGGCGTCGACGGCTTCCTGGCGATGATCCCGATCGCCATCGTCGGCCTCGTGCTGATCGGGCTCGCCGCGCGCTCAGCCCCACAGCGTCCGCTCAGGGGGTGAGACCATCGAACCTTGGTAGACGAGGCCGGGCTCGCGGTCGCGGGCAAGCAGCAACGGGCCGTCGAGGTCGACGAAATCCGCGTCCTGCGCAAGCAGCACAGCCGGCGCCATCGCCAGCGACGTGCCGACCATGCAGCCGACCATGATGGCGAAGCCCAGTTCCTGGGCGCGATCGCGAAGTTTCAGCGCTTCGGTCAGTCCGCCCGACTTGTCGAGCTTGATGTTGACGGCGTCGTAGAGCCCGATCAGCGACTCGAGGTCCCTGGTCTCATGCACGCTTTCGTCCGCGCAGATCGGCACCGGATGGGCGATCCGGCGCAGGATTTCGTCACGGCCGGCCGGCAATGGCTGTTCGATGAGCGCAACGCCGTGCCGAGCGGCAAAGGCCAGGTTCGCCTCGATATTCTCATCGGTCCAGCCTTCGTTGGCATCGAGGATGAAGCGGCTTCGCGGGGCAGCCTCGGTCACGGCGCGGATCCTCGCCGCGTCGTTGTCGCCGCCGATCTTGACCTTGAGCAGGGGGCGCCCGGCATTGGCGCGCGCCTGCGCGGCCATCGCCTCGGGCTCGCCAAGCGATAGCGTGTAGGCGGTTTCCAGCGCCTCCGGCCGCGCGCCGATGACGTCGGCGACCGCTGTGCCGGAAAGCTTGGCCTCCAGATCCCAGAGCGCGCAGTCGATGGCGTTACGCGCCGCGCCGGCGGGCATGGCCCCGAGCAGGGCGGTTCGGTCGATACCACCGACAATGCTTTCGCGCACGGCCTCGATCGCGGCGTGCACGCTGTCCATGGTCTCGCCGTAGCGCTTGTAGGGAACGCATTCGCCACGCCCGGCTCGGCCGCTCTCGCTGATCGTCACCGTGATGACTTCGGCCTCGGTTTTCGAGCCGCGCGAGATCGTGAAGGTGCCAGCGATCGGGAATCGCTCCGCCTCGACCGAAATGACACGCGCCATAATTTTCTTCTCCGGCTGTGCGACACCGGTCCGTCGGCAAATCGACACACCAGTCCCGTCACGCTAAACAGGACGCCATGTTGACCATCCGCAAACGCGACGCAAGCCGCCCGCCCGCCGGTGACACCAATCACCAGCCGCGCGTCGCCGTGGGCGAGGAGGACGGCGTGCTGGTCTGCGCCTTTTCAGGCGTCTGGACGACCCGGACGGTCGCGTCTATCGATGCCGAGATGCGCAAGATCGAGAAGCGCAACGGCGTAAAGACGTTGATGCTCGACCTTTCCCAGATCGAGAAGATGGACACGGCCGGCGCCTGGCTGATCGATCGCCTTGCCAGCAACTTCGAAAAGCAGGGCGTCGAGGTTCAGATACAGGGACAGAGCGAGATCGCCTCGATCCTGCTCGGTGCCGTCGGCGATGCTGTCCGCCGCGAGCCGGAATCAGCACCGGCGGGGCCGCCCAACATCGTGCTCCGCGCACTGGAGGCTGTCGGCCGGCGCGTCTACGAGATGCGCGACGATTTCCTGGCCTCGATGAATATCCTTGGCGCGACCATCCGCGGCGCGCAGATGAAGCTCGGCCGCGGCCATGCCGTCAATCCGGCGGCGATCTTCAACCAGATCGACCGCATGGGTGTCGGCGCCATCCCCGTGGTGGTGCTGATGTCGGCCATCGTTGGCGCCATCGTTGCCCAGCAGGGCGCCTATCAGCTGAGCTATTTCGGCGCCGACATCTTCGTCGTCGACCTCGTCGGCGTGCTGATCCTGCGCGAGCTCGGCGTGCTGATGACCGCCATCATGATCGCCGGCCGCTCAGGCAGCGCGATCACCGCCGAGATCGGCTCGATGAAGATGCGCGAGGAAGTGGACGCGCTGAAGGTGATCGGGCTCAATCCCATCGGCGTGCTCGTCTTTCCGCGGCTCGTGGCGCTGGTGATCGCGCTACCCTGCCTCACCATCATCGCCAATTTCGCAGCCCTTGGCGGCGGCATCGTCGCGGCTTGGCTCTACTCAGATATCCCGCCCGCGGCCTTCATCGACAGGCTGCGCGTCGCCATCGATCTCAGCACCATCTTCGCCGGGCTGATCAAGGCGCCATTCATGGCCATGATCATCGGCACGATCGCTTCCGTCGAGGGCATGAAGGTCGGCGGCAGCGCCGAATCGCTCGGCCAGCACGTGACCGCCTCGGTGGTGAAGTCGATCTTCGTCGTCATCATCCTCGACGGGCTTTTCGCCATGTTCTACGCAGCGATCCAGTTCTGAGATGGCAAACGGCAACGGCACGAACGGTATCGGGGACGCGAACGAGGGCGAGATCGTGCTCTCGGTGCGCGACGTCACCGTTGCCATCGAAGACAAGCTTATCCTCGACAAGCTTTCGCTCGACATCAAGCGCGGCGAGATTCTGGGTTTCGTCGGCGCCTCCGGCGCCGGCAAGTCGGTGCTGCTGCGCACCATCCTCGGGCTCATGCCCAAGCAATCGGGCATGATCAAACTGTTCGGCGTCGACGTCGACAAGGCAAGCGATGCCGAGCGCCTGCGCGTCGACATGCGCCTTGGCGTTCTCTTCCAGCATGGCGCGCTGTTTTCGGCGCTGACGGTGCTGGAGAACGTCCAGGTGCCGATGCGCGAATATCTCGACCTGCCGAAGAAGCTGATGGACGAACTCGCCATGCTGAAGGTCGAGCTGGTGGGCCTGCCGCCCGACGCGGCGCAGAAATTCCCGTCCGAGCTTTCCGGCGGCATGATCAAGCGCGCGGCGCTGGCCCGCGCGCTTGCGCTCGACCCCGACATTGTTTTTCTCGACGAGCCGACCTCCGGCCTCGATCCCATCAGCGCGGCCGAATTCGACGAACTTGTCGTCAAGCTGCGCGACACCATGGACCTGACCGTCTACATGGTTACCCACGATCTCGACACGCTGTTCACCGCCTGCGACCACGTCGCGGTGCTCGGCAGGAAGAAAGTGCTGGTCGAAGGCACGATCGACGACATGCTCAAGAGCGAGGAGCCCTGGGTGAAATCCTATTTCCGCGGAAAACGCGCCCGCCAACTTGATCTTGCGGCGCGCGCATAGCCATAAGTGGAGCAATGGAAACCAGAGCCAACTACGTAATTGTCGGCATCTTCACGTTGGTCGCGATCCTAGCGGCCTTCGCCTTCGTCTATTGGACCGCAGCAATCGGCGACCGGGGCGAGACGACGCTTTTGCGCGTGCGCATTCCGGGCTCCGCCTCAGGCCTCGGCCGCGGCAGCTTTGTGCTCTTCAACGGCGTCAAGGTGGGCGACGTCAAGCGCGTCTATATCGATGTCGATAACCCGACGGTGGCCATCGCCGACACCGAGATCGACCGCAAGACGCCGATCACCAAGTCCACGCAGGCCGATATCGGGCTCGCCGGCCTCACCGGGCAGGCCAATATCGAGCTCAAGGGCGCCGATCCCAAGGAAGTGAAGCTGCTCGATCAGGCGGAAAAGGAAGGCAAGGTTGCGGAGATCATTGCCAATCCGTCTGCCGTGACCAATCTTTTGCAGACGGCGCAGAATATCTTCACCCGCGCCGACAAGGTTCTCACCGAGCTGGAGGGCTTCACCAAGGATGTTCGCGGTCCGTTGACGCAGACGGTCAAGAACGTCGAAACCTTCTCCGACGCGCTGGCCAAGAATTCCGACGGCATCGACAAGTTCCTGTCCGCCGTGAGCTCGCTTTCGGACCAGCTGAAAGCTGTTTCCGGCAGGCTCGACAGCACGCTGAAGGCGGCCGAGGGCCTGCTCAACTCTGTCGACAAGGACCAGATCAAGAGCATCGTCGCCAACGTCGACACAGTGACCGCCAATCTCAAGGAAACCAGCAAGCAGTTCGACACCGTCATCAACAACGTCAACACGGCGGTCGGTTCGATCAACGACTTCGCCAAGCAGACGCAAGGCACGCTGGCCAAGGTCAATGGAGTGCTGGACGGCATCGATCCGACCGAGGTGCGCACTGCGCTCGCCAACATCCAGAAGGCAAGCGAGAGTGCCGACAAGGCGGCGGCCGACATCGCCAAGGTCACCGACAAGATCGCCAACCGGTCGGACGACATCGACCAGACGATCAAGGACGCCAGGCAATTGGCGCAGCGCCTCAACGACGCTTCCGTGCGTGTCGACGGTATCCTGGCCAAGGTCGACCAACTGCTTGGCTCGGGCCAGGCCGATGGCGTGATGGCCGATGCCAGGGAGACGCTGAAGTCGTTCAAGCAGGTCGCTGATACGTTGAATTCCCGTCTCGGCACCATCGTCGACAACCTGTCGCGCTTCTCGGGCTCCGGGCTGCAGAATGTCGAGGCGCTTGTGCAGGACAGCCGCCGCTCGATCAACCGCATCGAGGAGGCGGTGACCGACCTCAGCCGCAACCCACAGCGGATCCTGTCGGGCGGCGACGG
Organism: Mesorhizobium sp.; assembly: GCF_024509055.1. Classification (GTDB taxonomy): domain Bacteria; phylum Pseudomonadota; class Alphaproteobacteria; order Rhizobiales; family Rhizobiaceae; genus Mesorhizobium. The sequence continues at coordinate 16,260 of NZ_JANINM010000349.1, forward strand.
CGAGGTGAAACAGTTTGACGGCAGGGTGCGGCGTTGACTTCGTTCGCCGCAGCCAAGAACATGAGCCGCATAAGCGGGTTGATCGTAAGATCCGGGGACAACGGGGATCGCGGGTGAATTCGGGCAGGGTGAGAGGATTGAAGTCGGTTGCCGCCGCGGCGCTCGTGTTCGCGCTCGCCGGCTGCGCGGCATTGGGAGGCAAGCCGGCGCCGCTCGATACGTTCGAGCTTTCGGCCCCGACGGTCGAGATGCGCGGCCACAGCCGGCGCCAGATCCTGATCGCGCAACCCGCGGCGCTCAAGGCGCTGGACAGCCAGAACATCGTAATTCGGCCTTCGGACCGCTCGATCCAGTTCCTCAAGGGCGCGCAGTGGGCCGACCGCCTGCCGCTGATCGTGCAGGCAAGGCTCGCCGAGACCTTCCAGCGCTCCGGCAGCTTTGCAGGCGTTGGCAAGCCGGGCGAGGGGCTGGCGATCGACTACCAGATCATCGTCGAGGTGCGGTCCTTCGAAGTGCACGTCAACGGTGGCGAGCACGCCGACGTCGACCTGTTCGTGCGCATCCTCAACGACCGCAACGGCGAAGTGCGCGCCTCCAAGAGCTTTACGGCGAGCGCGCCGGTTTCCGGCAGCGGCAACGCCGCCTACGTCGGCGCCCTGGACAGCGCCTTCGGCCAGGCCGCCAAGGACATCGTGCACTGGACGGATTCGGTGATCTGACGGTCCAGGCGCGCGGGCAAGCGCTCGGCATCCTTCAAGATTCCTGCCACGCCACCAAATCGTACCGCCCGCCGTTGGTGCGGATGAAGTGCGCGATTGCTTCGTAACATTGGTCAATCGGAATGCACCACCGCAGCGGATATTCGTCGACTTGACCATTTGCGAGCATGTACGTGCACGTCGCGTCGTGGTCTTGGGCGCCTTTTGTGACCGAACCGCTATCGCCCTCGAAACGCAAATACATCAGCCAGGCATTGCTTCCGTTTCGCAGCATGGAGATGGATTGACCACCCGAAGCCGAGATCCATAGCTCGAACTTCTGCTCCAGGTCGAAGCGACCCAACAATGAAGCAAAGTCTTCAAGTGCCTCGTTTGACTGGGCGATGCCGTTAAACGTAATGCCCATCGCGTCAGCCTAGGAACTGCCGCCCGCTGCGGAGGACAGGATGTCTCCGCAGCGGATCAGCCCCAGGTTCATTGCAGGCGGCCGCTGGCGTGGGCCAGCATGGTGTAGACCTTGCCGGTGTCCGAGGTCAGGTAGGTCTGCGCCATGATGTTGTCGCGGTCATTGCGCGCGACATCCTTGAGCAGCTTCTCGAAATCGTCGCAGTAGCGGTCGACGGCGGCGCGGAACTCCGCTTCTGCCTGATACTTGCGGCGGATCTCGTCGAAAGTCTGCTGACCCTTCAGCGTGTAGAGGCGGCGCGTGAACACGTCGCGCTCGCCGCGGCGATACCGGTTCCACAGCTCGATCGAGGCGTCATGGTCGATGGCGCGCGCGATGTCGACGGACAGCGAGTTGAGCGACTCCATGACGTGCAGGGGCGAGCGCTGGGCCGGCGCGGCGCGCGGCGCTTCCGCGGGCGGCGATGCCGGCTTCAGTTCTTCCTCGCGCGATGCGTTGGTGAGGAGATCGCGCACCCAGCCACCCTGCTGCGTGCGGCCGTTCGGGTCACGACGCGGCGCCTCGGCGGGCCGTTCGAGATCCAGCGTGCCGCGCAACGTCGTCTCGCCGAGGGGCGCCTGCGGCGCCCTGGGCTGCGGCTGCGGGGCAGGCTGAGCCGGTGGGCGACGCAGCGGCTCGGCGGCGCGTGCCGGCGCCTGCGGCGTCGGGCGCAATCCGCGCGGCTCGCCAGTGTCGCTGCTGCCACTGCGGCCGGATTTCGCAACGATATCCGACAGCTCCTTGAGCGCGTTGATCTGCTCGGAGACGGCGCGGCGGATGGCAGAGGTCGATTCCTTGGCCTCTTCCGGCATCTCGATGACGCCCTTCTTGAGCTCGGCGCGCGTCAGGTCGAGCTCGCTCTTGATGGAGCCGGCGGTGCGACGCATCTCTTCGGTGGCGTCGGCGAAGCGGCGCGTTGCCGAATCGACGACCTCGGTGATGGCGGCGCGGATCTTCTCGGCCGATTCCATCGTCCGGCCCTCGGCGGTCTGCATCGTCTGGCCGACGAGGTTCTCGAAGGAACGCATCACCTTCTCGAGGTCTTCCGACTTCTTGACCAGGCCGACGGCGAGGTCTTCCAGCGAAGACTGCCGTTCCAGCGTGTGCTCGAGATTGCTCTGCGCGGAGCTGAGCAAATTCGAGGCGCTGGAAAGCAGCCGGCTGTGCTCGTCGAACTTGGTCGCGATCGAGGCAACCTCGCGCAACGTCGCCGACGACAGGTCGGTGAGCCGCGTCGTGTTGGAATCGACGAGACGGGCCGAACTGGCGAAGGTCTGGGCCGCCTTCTCGGTGGTCGTGGCGAAGCTCTGCGTGCTGCCGGAGAGGCGGTCCTCGACCTGGCCGAGGTTGACCGCTGCCTGCTCGATCAGCTGGCCGAGCTGGGTGCTCGATGCACCCATGCGGCCGATGAGATCGGCAACGCTGTCGGCGAGCGACGAGCGCGCGCCTTCGACGGCCGAGAGCGTCTCGGCCGTGCGGTTGGCGAGCGCGCTGACGAGGGCGGCGTTTTCGCTGCGCAGCTTCTCGGTCGCCCGCTCGGTGACCTCTTCCATGCTCCTCTGCAGCTCGGAGCCACCCTGGGCGAAGCGCTCGACCAACGGCCTGGCCGTCTCGTCGAGGATCTTCGTCATCTCGGCGGAGCGCGTCGCAAGCATGGTGTTGAGCTCGCGGGTATTGGCGCCGATGGTCTTGGCGGCTTCGTTGGTGCTCTGGCCGATATGCTGGCCAACCGCCGTGAAGGTTTCCGCGATGACGTTGGCGCGCGAGATGAGCTGTGCCTCGGCGCTGGAAACCTGCTCGTTCAGTCTTTGGCCCATCGTCTCGGCGGTGTAGGCGAGGCGGTTCTCCACGCTTGCCATCTGGTCCTCGACGCGGGCAGCCGCGGCGGCTGCGCTCGAGGCCAGCCGTTCGTCGGCGCCGGCCAGCGCCTGCTCGATCTCGCGGGCATGGACGGCGAGTTCCTGGCCGGTCTGACGGGCACGGTCGGCAACGCGCTGCTCGGTGGCGGCAAAAGCGCCGACGATCGTGTCGGCATGATCGCCGATGGTCGAGGTGCTCGAGGCGATGCGGGACACCAGCCGGTTGTCGGCATCATCGAAGATGCGGCTGATTTCGCCCGCGCGGGCGGAAAGCGCTTCCGAGCCCTCGGCGATACGCGACATCAGCTGCTGGTCGGCCGTATCGAAGATGCGACCGAGATCGGACGCGCGGGCCGCCAAGGCTTCAGCCGATTCGCTGATGCGCACGCTAAGCCGCTCGTCCGCGCCCTCGAAGTTGCGCAGGATGTCGCCGGCACGAGCCGCCAGAGACTGCGCCGTCTCAACAGCGCGGGCGACAAGCTTCTGGTCCGCGGTGTCGAAGGTGCCGGCGATTTCGCTGGCGCGGGCGGCCAACTTATCGGCCGTTTCCTCGGCACGGGCCATCATCGAATTCGACGCGTCGTCGGCGCGGGCCATGAGCATGCTGGACGTATCCTGGGCGCGCTCATGCAGGCGGCGGTCCGCTGCCTCGAAGGCGTTGGCGATGTCCTCGGCCCTGGCAAGCAGTGCCGCCGAAGTCTGCTCGGCACGCTCGGCGATCTTGCGGTCTGCATCGCTGAAGGCGACGCCGGCCTGCTCGTGCAGGGTGCTGGTGACTTCCATCACCTTGTCGCGCAGGGCGCTGGCAACGAAGACCGCGGTCTTCTCAAGCACGCCTCGGACGTTGTCGACACCGGTCGACAGCGCGCGTTCCATGGTGCCGGCGCGCTCGTCGATAATGCCGGTCTGCCGGCTGAAGGCCTGCTCCATCTTCTCGACATCGGCGGCGATGGCGGCCGAAATGTCGCTGCTCCTGGCTGCGATCTGGTCGATATGGCCGGACACCGAACGATCGACGTCCTTGCGCGCCTCGGTGAGCTTGGCGAGGTCGTCCTCCAGGGCGCGGCTCAGCATGTCGCGGCCTTCGGACAGCTTGCCGACATGACCGGAAATAATGCCGTCCACCTCGGAGCGGCTGTCGGCCAGCTTCTGCAGGTCGGCTTCGAGCGCGCGCTTGAGGATATCGCGGCCCTCGGCGAGCTTCTCGACCTGGCCGGCGACCAGCCCGTCGATGCTGGCGCGGCTTTCGGCGAGCTTGGCGAGATCGGCCTCCAAAGCACGCGTGAGGACATCGCGGCCCTCGGCGAGCTTCTCGACCTGGCCGGCGACCAGGCCGTCGATGCCGGCGCGGCTTTCGGCCAGCTTGGCGATGTC
>NZ_JANINM010000349.1:20756-31315 GCF_024509055.1 Mesorhizobium sp.
GGCCGGCGACCAGGCCGTCGATGCCGGCGCGGCTTTCGGCCAGCTTGGCGATGTCGGCCTCCAGGGCGCGGGTGAGGATGTCGCGGCCCTCGGCGAGCTTCTCGACCTGGCCGGCGACCAGGCCGTCGATGCCGGCGCGGCTTTCGGCCAGCTTGGCGATGTCAGCCTCCAGGGCGCGGGTGAGGATGTCGCGGCCCTCGGCGAGCTTTTCGACCTGACCGGCGACCAGCCCGTCGATACTGGCGCGGCTCTCGGCCAGCTTGGCGAGATCGGCCTCCAGCGCACGCTTGAGGATATCGCGGCCCTCGGCAAGCTTCTCGACCTGACCGGATACCAGCCCGTCGATGCCTGCACGGCTCTCTGCGAGCTTTGCCAGGTCGTCTTCCAGCGCCCTGGAAAGGGTCGCGCGGTCCTGGGAGAGCCTGTCGGTGTGGCTCTGCATCAGGCCGCTGGCGCTGGCCATGTTGGCATCAAGGGTGCGCGAGAGCTCGTCGCGATGGTCGGCCATCTTCTGTGAGTGGTCGACGATGGCTCCCTGGATGGTGTTGAGGTCGGCTTCCAGTGCGCGCTTCAGGATGTTGCGGCCCTCGGCGAGCTTCTCGACCTGGCCGGCGACCAGACCGTCGATGCTGGAACGGCTTTCGGCAAGCTTTGCCAGATCGTCTTCCAGCGACTTCGACAGCACCGCGCGGTCCTGCACCAGCCTGTTTTGATGGTCGGCAACCGCGCCGCTGACGTTCTGCAGGTCGCCTTCGAGAGCCTTCGAGAGCGTGGCCCGATCCTGGACGAGGCGGTTCTGATGTTCGGAGACCGCGCCGCTGACGTTTTGAAGGTCGTCTTCGAGGGCCTTCGACAGCGCGGCCCGATCCTGGATGAGCCTGTTCTGATGGTCGGCGACTGCACCGCCCACCGTCTGCAGATCGGTTTCCAGCGCACGCGACAGCTGGGCGCGATCTTCCTGGACCTTGTCGGAATGACCCGCAATGGCACCTCTGATGGTGTTGAGGTCCGCTTCCAGAGCGCGCTTGAGAATATCGCGGCCCTCGGCCAGCTTCTCGACCTGGCCGGCGACCAGGCCGTCGATCGAGGCGCGGCTGTCGGCGAGCTTGGCGAGGTCAGCTTCCAGCGTTTGCGAAAGCAGGCCGCGGTCGTCCGCGAGCTTGCCGGCGTGACTGTCGATGAGGCCACGGATGCCGCTCAGGTCGCTCTCCAGCGCACGGCTCAGCTCGCCTCTGTCTTCCGCGAGCTTCGTCGAGTGCGTTTCGATCAGGCCCCTGATTCCGATGATATCGGTCTCGAGAGCCTTGGCGAGCACGGCGCGGCCCTCGGCGATCTTTTCGACCTGGCCGGCGACCAGTCCGTCGATCGAGGCGCGGCTATCCGCCAGCTTGCCGAGATCGGCTTCAAGCGCACGCGCCAGGATGTTGCGGCCTTCAGCCAGCTTGCCGACATGGCCGGCGACCATTTCGTCAATCAGTGTACGGGCTTGCACGAGTTTGCCGGAGTCTTCGTTCAATGCCTGGGAGAGGCGGTTGCGACCATCGTCGAGCTGCTCGAGATGGGCGCCGAGCGAGGCGTCGATTGCCGCGCGCGACTCGTTGACCTTGCGCAGATCCTCTTCCAGGGCGCGCGAGATCAGGCCGCGGCCTTCAGCGAGTTTCTGCACCTGGTTGGTGACGGCGGCATCGATGGCGGCGCGGCCTTCGGCGAATTTCGCCAGGTCCGCCTGCATGGCGGAAGCCATGCGGTCGCGGCTCTCGGAGAGCTTGCGGCTGTGGTTCTCGACAGCTTCCTCAATGCCGACGCGGGCGTTGGCAAGTCGCTGAATATCGGTGTCGAAGGAACGCGACACGACGTGGCGGGCAGCTTCCATGCGACCGGCGAAATCAGTGGCGCGGGCCTCGAGCATCGACGAGGTCGAAGAGATGATATCGGCCATGTCGGCGCCGATCTGAGTCTTGCCCTGGTCGATCATCGCCGACAGCGTGTCCTTGCTCTCGGCGAAGGTGTGGGCGATCTCGCGGGCGCGCTCGACCAGCGTTTCGTTGATCTGGCGGGCACGGGCTTCGAGCGCGGCGTTGAGCTTCTGCGTACCGGTGTCGAGCGCTTCGGCGCGGGTCTGGAACTCGCTGATGAGCGCCTGGCCCCGCTCGGCCAGCGTCCGTTCGATGCCGTTGAGGCTCGCCTCGAACTCCGAGCTCAACGTGCGGGCGGCGCCGCCGAGCAGCGAGACCATGCCGGTGGTGCGGTCGTCGAGCAGGTCGGTCAGCGAGCGGGTGAGGCCGTCCGTGGTGTCGGTCAGCTTGGCGATGCGGGTATCGAGCAGGCTGGCGAAGGCTTCGCCCGAAGTCGACAGCCGGTCGGTGATGTTGTCCAGGCGCGATTCGACGGAATCGAAGATCGACGTCGAGCTTTCGTTGATGCGGTCGATCAGCGTGTCGCCGGAATTGTTGATGGTCATCGACAGCTTGGTCGACGCATTCAGGATCGAGTCGCGGATGATGTCGCTGGCGGCGCCGATCTCGTCACGGAGCGTCTCGTGTGCGCCGTGGATCGAGGCGCGTACGCGCTCGGCATGGGTGACAACCGCTTCGCGTTCGCTGCCGAGGCCGTCGACCAGCGAGCGGATTCGGGCCTCGTTCTCGGAATAGGAGCGTTCGATCTGGCTGACTTCGCTGTGGACAAGCGTTTCGAGCTCGACGGCGCGCGCCAATGTGCGCTCGATGCCTTCGCCCATCGCCGCCACTTCACGGCGCACAGCCTGGCCGATCATCATGACGCGGTCCTGGGCAAGGTTTTCCGGCTCGGCGAGACGGAAGGCCACTTCGGTCATGGATTGCGCGGCAATGCGCATTTCCTGGGCGCGCCGGATCATGGCCGCGAAGGCCCAGAACAGCACAACCGGCAGGATTGCCGCGATGGCCAGGCCGATCAACTCGGGGCGGGCGAAGAACTGGCCGAAGGTGCGGATCTTCCAGATATCGGGCCCAAACAGAAGGTTGGCCAGGCCGCCGGCGCCGGCGATCCAGGCCAGCGACACGAAGGCCACGACCCAATAGACCGTGCTCGAAGCGCGCCGGTTCAAGCCATGCAGCAGCGTCCGGTAGTCCTTCTGGCGATCGTCATTGGCCGGCGTAAAACCGGGCGCTGGTGTAAAGGCGGGGGCCGGGGTGAAGCCCGCCGGCTGAGCATTGCGCGGCTCGACCGGGCGCAGTTCCGCGGGTTTGGCCTTCGGCGCAGCAGCCTTTGGGGCTTGAAGTTCATTCGCCGGTTCGTCTCTCTGGCTGCGGCCTTCGCGCGCCAGTTCGTCGGCGGCGGCCGAAATCTGCGCCTCCAGGTCTTCCATCGACGCCGCCATATCGAGGCCACCTTCGTCGCCGAGGTCCAGGTCGAGCGCCTTTTCCAGCTCCGCGGCTACGTCACTCTCGAGAGATTTGGTCGTCGTTGGTTTCTTAGCCATGCCTTCGCTACCCTGTACTAGCTGCCGCGGGACTTATGATTTTGGCCTGATTCTGGCTTGTCTTATCCCGCGCAGGAGGCTGAAAATGGACGCTCGTATCGTAATGACACACAGGGGTAAAGAAAACCTGCATTCCGGGCGATACGTAAAACTTTAAATATAAGGTTAACGGAAGCGTGATTTGGCTGCCTCCGTGACAACATTTTTCCCCGGCAATCGTTAACCCGGTGGCGACCGGAATCGCCTATTTTCAGCGGCCGGCCGCCCTTTTTTGGAGTTGCAGTGCGTATGCGTGGCGAGAGTGGTATTGCGTTTTCCATGCCAGGCGGAGACGTGTCGGGAACGGCGCGATCGCGGCCTGTGGATTTAGCCCATCTGGCGCGCCAGACAATGGACGATCGGGCACTGGAACAGGAGGTGCTGGCGCTGTTCGTGCAGCAGGCGCTTTCGGTTCGCGACAAGATCCTTGGGGCCGACGAGCGGGAGCGGGTGCTTTTGGCTCATGGCCTGAAAGGATCGGCGCGCGGGATCGGCGCCTTTGCCGTCGCCGAATGCGCGGCGGCGATCGAAACGCAACCCGACGATACCCGCACGCTGAAGAAGCTTGGCTCCCTGATCGAGGAAGTCCGCGACTTCGTCGCAGCCATCAGCCGCTGAGCGATTGCTGGAGCGGCCACTCGGCAAAGGGCGGTTGAATTGCCTTGCCGCTCGCAAACGGCGCCTGCCGAAAAAAAACGTCATGCCATGGCGTTTTCGCGCGGCAGTTGACTTGCGCGGCAGAGTGATTATCTCGGCTGCGACTCCCTCAGGTGACAAATGACCAAGCTTACCTTCATTGCCCATGACGGCACTCAATTCGACGTGGATGCTGAGAACGGCTCCACCGTCATGGAAAACGCAATCCGCAACGCTGTACCCGGCATCGAGGCTGAATGCGGCGGCGCCTGCGCCTGCGCGACCTGCCACGTTTATGTCGACGAGGCATGGACGGCGGAAGTCGGCGAACCGGAAGCGATGGAGGAGGACATGCTGGACTTCGCCTATGACGTCCAGCCGAATTCGCGCCTGTCCTGCCAGATCAAGGTGCGCGACGCGCTCGACGGCCTCGTCGTCCGCGTGCCCGAGCGCCAGGGCTGAGCCAACGCCAATTCGGCGATTTTGCCCGTGGCTGCTTGGCAGCGGGCGGTGGCTCATGCAGTGTCATCGGATTCCCGAAACAGGGCGGATCCGATGACGGACATCATCAAGACGGACGTACTCATTGTCGGGGCGGGGCCAGTCGGCCTGTTCGCCGTGTTCGAGCTCGGCCTGCTCGACATGAAATGCCATCTCATCGACATACTCGACCGCCCCGGCGGGCAGTGCGCTGAACTCTATCCGGAAAAGCCGATCTACGACATTCCCGGCTGGCCGATGATCACCGCACAGGGCCTGGTCGACAAGCTGATGGAGCAGATCGCGCCCTTCAAGCCGGAATTCACCTTCAACCGCATGGTGTCGAGCCTCGAAAAGCTGGAGGACGGCAGTTTCCGCGTCGCCACCGACGAGGGCGAGTTGTTCGAGGCCAAGGTGGTGGTGATTGCCGCCGGCGGCGGTTCGTTCCAGCCCAAGCGTCCGCCCATCCCTGGTATCGAGGCCTATGAAGGCAAGAGCGTCTTCTACTCGGTCCGGCGCATGGAGGATTTCCGGGGACACGACCTCGTCATTGTCGGCGGTGGCGATTCGGCGCTCGACTGGACGCTCAACCTGCAGCCGATCGCAAAAAGCGTGACGCTCGTTCACCGGCGGCCGGAGTTCCGGGCCGCACCCGACAGCGTCAACAAGATGTATGCCATGCAGGAGATGAGGGAACTTGAATTCCTGGTCGGTCAGGTCAGCGGTCTGGGCGGCGCCGACGGTCAGCTTTCGTCCGCAACCATCAAAGGCGGGCCGGACGGCGACATCGAGGTGCCTTGCACCCGGATGCTGCCTTTCTTCGGCCTCACCATGAAGCTCGGACCCATCGCGGAATGGGGCCTGAACCTGCACGAGAACCTCATTCCCGTGGACACCGAGAAGTTCCAGACGTCGGTTCCGGGCATCTTCGCGATCGGCGACATCAACTGGTATCCGGGCAAGCTGAAACTGATCCTGTCAGGCTTCCACGAGGTGGCGCTGATGTCGCAGGCGGCCAAACGCATCGTCAGCCCGGGCGAGCGCATCGTCTTCCAGTACACGACCTCGTCGACCAGCTTGCAGAAGAAGCTGGGCGTCCACGACTAGGGTGTATTGATATTCCGGTGATGCCGGCCTGACCTGAATCTCAACACACCTTGAGAGATCTACTCGGCAAGGACAGGCGCGGCATGCTCGTCGTGGCCGCGCAGTTCCTTTTCCGGCATCAGCGCCAGTACGATCAGAGCCAGCACGAGCGTGATCCCGGTGGTGAGGAAAATCATCACGAACGGCAGCGCCGACGTCAGTTCAATATGCGTCGCTGAGCCCTCGGACGACAGCGGCAGGCCGTAGCCGAGCGCCACAGCGCCCAGCATCGCCACGCCCAGCGCGCCGCCCAGGGTGCGTAGGAAGGTCAGAACGCCGGTCGCGACGCCGAGGTGAGCACGGTCGACGGCGTTCTGGACCGAGACGGTGGCAACGGGGAAGGTCGTTCCGCTGCCCAGGCCGACAAGCGTGGTCAGGATAAGGACCTCGAGCAGCGAAGCCTGTCCCGCAATGGCACTGAGCAGGCCGATGCAGACGATGGCGAGGCTGACGCCGATCATGGCGATGCGCTTGTAGTGGACGAAGCGCGGGATCATGCGGCCGCTAAAGGTGGCGCCGGCGACGGTGCCGAGCAGCAGGCCAAGCATGGCGGTGCCGGATTCGCTGACCGATAGTCCGATGACCGATTGCAGATAGACCGGCAGATACACCGAAGCGCCGATATTGGCCGCCTGCAGCAGGAACATCGACAACGTGCCGGCAAGCACGATCGGATTGCCCAGCACCTCCAGCGAGATCAGAGGCTCGGCGGCTTTTGACAGCCTTAGCGCGAAGAAGGCCCAGAACACGGCCGAGCAGGCGACCAGGCCAAGGATTTCGCGCGAGAACCAGGGATAGGCGCTGCCGCCCCAGTTGAGTGCCAGCAGGAGCAGCGCCGTGGCGATAACCAGAAGCACCGCACCCAAGCCATCAATGCGGTGGTTCTTGGCCGCGATCGGCAGCTTCTTCAAAGGGTTGTTGATGATGGCCATGGCCAGGACGCCGATCGGCAGGTTGATCCAGAAGATCAGCGACCAATGCAGGTGTTCGGCAAAGACGCCGCCAAGCAGCGGACCGGCGACGCTGGCGACCGCCCAGGTGCCCGAGATCCAGGCGGCGTAGCGAGCCCGCTCGCGCGGCGGCACGAGATCGCCGATGACCGTCTGGGCCAGCGCGAAGAGACCGCCACCGCCGGCGCCTTGGATGGCGCGGCCTATGATCAGCACCAGCATGTTGGGCGCGAGCGCGCTGACCAGAGAACCGAGGAGGAAGATGAGGATCGCGGCATAGATGACGGGACGCCGACCGTAGACATCCGAAATCTTGCCGTAGAGCGGCGCCATCGCGGTCGCGGTCAGAAGATAGCCGGTGACGATCCAGGGCAGGTATTCGGCATGGCCGAGCGCGTGCGCGATCGTCGGCAGGGCTGGCGCGACAATGGTCTGGTCAAGCGCCGCCAGGAGCATCGACAGCAACACGCCGCCGATTATGGCATTCTTCTCGCTCTCGCTTATGAGCGGCGAGGCTGGTGTTCCCATCGTCGCACGATTGTCGATGGCCTGGTTCATGCGTCATTCTTTCAAAAAAAGGCTGCCGCGCGTTTCGCCAAAGCGGCTGGCTCGTAGCGTCTGCCGCCCAAGGTGCGCGTATGTCTTGGTTCGAAGCCTGCCGCGTGGCAAGCCGAGATATGTCGTTCGATATAGGCCGATTTCGACCCGCGCCCGAAAGTTTTTGCCTCCTGGTCCTACGCTTCGGCCAAGTTGGCTTCCGCCTTCACTCCCAATCCAATGCTCAAGCCGGCGGCAACTGGCCACTCTGGATGCGCTCCATCCGGTAGTGCAGAAGCCGGATGATCCGGCTCTCGAAATTGACGCCTTCGACGCGGTCGAACCTCACCTGATCCTGATCGTGCCGGACAAGTTCGGCCGTTGTGATCTCGGCGGCCCTGGCCTTCGCCTCCGCGCAGGTCTTCTGCGGATAAGAGGTCTTCAGCGCATCCTCGAGCGCGCGCGCATGGTTCTTGGCGATCTCGACATGGCGCTCCTCATGGCGCTTGATGTCGGCAGACAACGTATCCCAGAACAGCCGGACGTCCGGATCGGAATTGCGCGGGCGTCGCCATTGCGGGAGGATCACCTTGACCTTCACCGTGACCTGAGCATCGGCGATCCGGCAAGACGTCGCGGTCTGCGCGTAATTCACCTTGGTCGTGAAGGCCATCTGCGTGGCGCCCGGATGGCGCATGCCCGTGCTCTTCACTTCGGGGCCGTGTTTTGAAAGCTGGTTTTCGATATCGTCCAGCGTGCGGCCGCTGATGCTGAAATAGCTGTAGGTCTTCACCAGGTTCGCCGCGCCGGCGGGCATGGCGCCGAGGGCGAGCATCAAGGCGCAAAGCAGGTGTCGGTTCATCATGTTGCCTCTTCACGCACCTTGCTTTAGGGCCGTCGCCAGTGCAACGGAATTGATTTCCGGCGGATCACGCATGGTTGATGGACAATGACAAGGCGATGGCAACTGGCGCATGGGCGCCACCTCGACCTCGGCCCGAAGGCTGTCGTCATGGGTATCCTCAACGTCACGCCTGACAGCTTTTCCGACGGCGGACTGTTCATCGCGCCCGAGAAGGCGATAGCCCAGGCGCGACGCATGGTGGAGGAGGGGGCGGCCATCATCGATGTCGGGGGGGAATCGACACGGCCAGGGTTCGCTCCGATCACGGCGGAGGAAGAACAGGGGCGCATCCTGCCGGTCATCGAGGCGCTCGCAACCGCTGGTGACGCGCTGATCTCGATCGATACCTATCGCGAAGACACGGCGCGACGAGCGGTCGCCGCCGGCGCGCATATCATAAACGATGTCTGGGGGGTGCAGCGTGAGCCGGGCATTGCCGCAGTGGCTGCCGAGACCGGCGCCGGGCTCATCATCATGCACACCGGGCGAGAGCGGCAGAAGCTGCCCGACGTGATCGAAGACCAGTTCCTGTTCCTGCGCAAATCGCTGGAGATCGCGCGCGCCGCCGGCGTCGCCGACAGCCAGATCGTGCTCGACGCCGGCTTCGGCTTCGCCAAGGAGACGACGGAGGAAAACATCGACCTGATGGCACGGTTTTCCGAACTTCACGCGCTCGGCTTTCCCTTGATGGCCGGCACGTCGCGAAAGCGCTTCATCGGCGCGGTCACCGGGCGCGAGCCAGGCGAGCGGGCGGTGGGCACAGCGGCCACCAGCGTCGTCCTGCGGCTGAAGGGCGCCGACCTCTTTCGCGTCCACGATGTCGCAATCAACGTGGACGCGCTGGCCGTGGTCGATGCTATGCTTGCACGCGAAACCGCATCTTCCTCCAGGCAATGACCATGTACATCATCCGCATGAAGAACTGCGCCTTCTTTGCCCGGCACGGCGTGCTGGACGAAGAGGAGACGCTCGGCCAGCGTTTCTATGTCGACGCCGAGTTGACCGTCGAACCCAGCCGCCCGCTGGAGGAAGATTCCATCGAGGATACCGTCAATTACGGCATCGCCTTCACGGTCATTGAGAAGATCGTCACAGGGCATCGCCGTTTCCTGATCGAGGCGCTGGCGTTGGAAGTCGCCAAGGCTTTGACTGCACGGTTTCCACAGATCAGGAAGGCCGCGATCACCGTGCGCAAGCCCAACGCGCCGGTGCCCGGCGTGCTCGATCATGTCGAGGTGACCGTTGTCTGGCCAGAATAGCGCCGTCTATCTCAGCCTCGGCGGCAATCTGGGTGATCCGGCGAAGTCCATGGCGGCTGCGCTGAGGTTGCTCGACGGCGACGACAAGACGCGCGTCACTGCCGTGTCGTCGCTCTATCGGACGCCACCCTGGGGCAAGCTCGACCAGCCGGACTTCCTCAACGCGGCGGCGGCAATCGAGACGCAGCTTTCGCCACGCTCCTTGCTCGAGCTTTGCCTCGACGTCGAAAGGCGGCTGAAGCGGGTGCGCGAGGAGCGCTGGGGGCCGCGCCTGATCGACATCGACATCCTGGTGTTCGGCGACCGGGTGATTCATGAGACCGGCCTGGAGGTGCCGCATCCGCGCATGCTGGAGCGCGCTTTCGTGCTGGCGCCCCTGGCCGAGATCGCGCCCGATCTCGCCGTCAGCGGCAGGAGCGTGTCGGAACGGCTGGCCGCCGTCGATGTTTCGGGGATAGAGCGGCTGCCGTCCGGCCGGGAGTGGTGGCTGGGCTGAATTTCTGTCGCAATTCCGGGCGGAAAGCCGCCTCACACTTTTCCTGAATTGCTTGAGTCAGCCGGAAAAGCCGCCGCCACTGAGGAAGGCCTCTTCCGCCGGCGTCGTCTCCCGGCCCAGCATCCGGTTGCGATGTGGAAAGCGGCCGAAGCGCTCGATGATCTCCAGGTGCTCTTCGGCGTATTTGAGATATTGCGGCGCCCGGGCGGCGGTCAGTTCCACCGACCGGTGCTGATCGGCCAGCAATTCGGAATGCTCAAAAGGCAGATAGAGAAAGACGCGGAAGATTTCTTCCAAGGCTAGGTCGTGGCCGGCGGCGATCGCCCCGTTGGCGAAATGCAGGGCCAATGGGTCAGTGGCGTACATGTGCCCGGTGCCGCGGAAGCAATTGCGCGGGAACTGGTCGAGCAGGATCATCAGCGCCAGCGACCCTTCGGCATGGGCGTTCCACTCGTCGCATTCGCGCCGGGCCGCCGCATAATGCAGGTCCAGGAATCGATTGCGGAAGTCGGTGTCGAAAGCATCGTTCTTCTCGAACCATGCGTCCTCGCCGGCATCGCGCCAGAATTTCGTGACCGCAAGCGCCCGCGCGTCCAGCACCGCCATGTGCTTCCCCTCAGCTCTTCGTTTCTGCCTTGCTGAGCACACCGGC
>NZ_JANINM010000350.1 GCF_024509055.1 Mesorhizobium sp.
CCAGCGTCCCGATAATCTGACAGGCTTTGTTGTCGGCGAACGAGTTCGCCGATTCGTCGTGACGATCCTAGCGGGTGGCACCGCTAGGGCCAAAACGACGAAAGCCCGGCTTGGCGGCCGGGCTCTCGGAAAGTCTGATGGGCGGGAAGCCCGTGTTCTCTAGCAGGAACAGCCTCCCGCAGATCGGACGTGAAGTCAACTCGAAAACGCTGTTTTCGAGAACGGGAGAGCTTTGTCCATGAAGGATCACCGCCAGCAGCCGGGCCGACCGATCAACGGGAGGTTCCATGCAGACAGTGTTCGAGGCCCTAACAGGGCCAAAAGGGCGACGGCCGGGCCGTCAGACCGGCCAGCGGGTCCATCGCTACAGCCGCACCGAGGAGGGTGGGGAAGGGCGGTTCTGGCAGCCGTTCAACCCCAAGAACGTCTCCCGCTTCATGCAAGCGGCCGAGAAATATGACCGGCTGAAACGGCTTGCCCATCGGCGCGACCGCAACAACCGCGAGAACGGCGCGATCGGCCATGTCGGGCTTGAGGTGTTGCGCGAGCTGCTACGCCTGATCGACTACAAGACCGGGCGGCTTGATCCGGCGATTGCGACCTTGGCGCTTCGCATCGGCCGCTCAATTGCGGCCGTGGTGGACGCGCTCAAGCGGCTCAAGGCGCATGGCTTCCTCGACTGGTTGCGCCGCTATGTGCCGACCGGCAACGCGGGGATGCGCGGCCCCCAGGTCAAGCAGACCTCGAATGCCTACCGTTTGATGCTCCCGCCACAGGTGGAGCGCGGCATGACCGCACCACCGCCCGAGGATGACAGCGATCGACGGCGAGCAGCGGCCGAGGAGGGCAGGGCGATGATCGCCAAGCTTCCGCTCGATGAGCAGCCTGCCCAGCTCATTGACGATCCGGGCCTTGCCGCGATCCTTGCTCGGCTCGGGCGCGGGATCATGGACCAGGAACGTGATTCAGAGAGGCGGAATGAATCCCGGCAGAGTTAGAAATAATACAAACGGAATTGGCCTAACGGCCAATACGTAGTTCGCTGCGTGCCGCCTTCGGCGTCACCAGTGCGGCCTACCGGCCGCAGGCTTGGCGGGAAGAAGGTAGGCGAGGTGACAAAGGAATCGCTCCCCTACGCCGCCCAGGAGCGCCGTCAGGGCAGGAAAGGGGGTTTCAACGTGCCCGGGGTGCAGATCGCGGCGAGCGTCGCCAGAGGGGATTAAATCATGCCTGATTGGCGCGGCTGCGCAGCGTTAGCCCGCGTACCCTAGGTGGGGTGACTACACGAAAGTGACGTATCTGCACGCTAAGGGCGAACAAATCCGGTACGATGCCAGCAGATGCTATTCGCAGGCTTTCCTGCCCCTTTTATGTGGTGCCGCCCTACGGGCGCCGATATGGGAGGGCGGCAATCCGATTGACCAACGATCGAGGTAGAACCCTGCTCGCCAAATATGTGAGCTGGTTGCCCATCCCCGGTATGGCGAAGGATTGCCGATAAACCAGAACGTGGACTGCATGGGCCGCGCACCGGTCAACGTCCATCAAACCCAACCTCCCCCACTTCAAATCGCTGAGGGCAGCCATGTCTGTGTCGATTCCACCGGGTGCAAAAGACCCAACACTCACTCCCGTCCCGGCAAGCTCCACGGAAAGCGCTCGCATGAGGGTGCTCACATAGGCTTTCGACGCGCCGTAGACCGCTTGGAAGGGCACGGATGTTTCGCCCGCCAGGCTCGACACGGCGATTACTGAGGATTCAAACGGCTGCTCCCTGAAAATCGCAATCAGGCGAGCCAGCAAATCCGTGAAACCGAGTATGTTTGTTTCAATTACCTCGGCATAAGTGTCGGCACGGCCTGCATCAAATGAACCAACGCTCGTCATTCCGGCAACCAACAAAGCGGCTGTTACTTGCAATTCTGCAACCTTAGCCGCGATTTTCTCCCTGCCCTCGATTTCACGTTGATCAGCCACTATAATCTCGCACGGCACATTGAACCGCTCGTCAATTTCGGTCTGTAGCTCCCGCAAGTTGTCGTGGACTTGCCCCGGAAAAGTGGAGAGTTCCCTTGAGGTGAAAGGCGAACTCGATGACGAAGCAGCGACGTTTCACGAAGGAATTCGAGGAGGAAGCGGTCCGACTGGTGGCGACCAGTGGACGCACGCAACGGGAGATAGCGGAGGATCTGGGTGTCGGGCTATCGACGCTGGTGCGCTGGATCGGCCGCAGCCGGGATCGTTTGGTGGAGGCACCCGGTCAAGCGCCGCAGGCAGATATGGCTGCCGAGTTGAAGCGGCTTCGGCGGGAGAACGAGATCCTCCGGCAGGAGCGTGACATACTGAAGCGGGCGACCGCTTTTTTCGCCCGGGAGGGAAGTCGATGAAGTTCACGCTCATCGATCGGGCGAGAAAGGATTTCCCGGTCCACCGCCTCTGCCAGGTACTCGGCGTCAGCCAGAGCGGCTATTTCGCCTGGAAGGATCGCCCGGCCAGTCGGCGCCAGCGCGACGACATGGTGATGCTGGCGCATGTCCGCTCGGGGTTCGCGCTGTCGAACGGCACGTACGGCAGTCCACGCATGACGCGCGAGTTGCAGGATGATGGCTTTGCCATCGGGCGGCGTCGCACGGCGCGGCTGATGCGCGAGAACGGCCTGCGCGCCCGGCAGAAGCGCCGGTTCAAACGGACGACCGACAGCGAACACGCCTGGCCGATCGCGCCGAACATCATCGACCAGGATTTCACCGTGACCGCGCCCAACCAGAAGTGGGGCGTCGACATCTCGTATGTCTGGACCAGAGAGGGGTGGCTCTATCTGGCCGTGGTCATCGACCTGTTCTCCCGTCGCGTCGTCGGCTGGGCTGTCGGCGACCGGCTGCACCGCGATCTCGCGCTGGCGGCGCTGCGCAAGGCCCTCGTCCTGCGGCGTCCGCCCCAAGGGCTCATTCATCATTCGGACCGCGGCAGCCAATATGGCGTCACCTCAAGGTTTGTTCGCCAGACAACGATTTCTCGGACATAAGCGGAACATGGGCTACGCTACACGCTTCAACCGCGCCATTGGCTCGTTGAGTGGGTGGAATTCACCTGCTGGAAGTCGCCTGGCCTGCTCCCAGAGGTAATCGCCGGTCAGACTGATGTGCGCCCAGCCCATCGGAGAAAGGTGCGCAAGCAGTGCCGCATCGAACGTCGTGCCGACAGCGTTGAGGTGCTGGGCGGCCCGGTCGAGATAGACCGTGTTCCAGTAGGAAATCGCCGCAATCAGCAGGTTCAGCCCAGATGCGCGAAATTCCTGATTTTCCAGCGAGCGATCGGTGAACCGACCCTGCCGGTTGGTATAGATGGCGGCGGCAAGCGTGTGCCTCGCCTCGCCTTTGTTGAGACCGGCCTGACAGGCACGTCGCAGTTCCGGTTGTTCAAGCCAATCGAGCGTGAACAAAGTGCGCTCGATACGGCCCAGTTCAGCCAATGCAAAATCCAGCCTGTTCTGGCGTTTGTAGGCGGCAAGTTTTCGCAAGATTACTGACGGCGCCACCGTGCCATCCTTGATTGAGGCGACAATCCTGACGATGTCATCCCAATCGGCCTCGATCGCTGCCGTTTTGATGGTGCGGCCCATCAGATTTTCGATGCCCTTGTATGTCGATGGCGCAGCGATCGAACCCAGCTTGCGGTCGCCAATATCGCGCAGCCGGGGCGCGAAGCGGAACCCGAGTAGGTGGCAGAGTGCGAAAACATGATCGGTGGCGCCGCCGGTATCGGTATAGTGCTCATGCAACGGAAGGTTGCCGGCGCCCAGGACAAGCCCGTCGAGCACGTAAGGCGCTTCACCTGCCGTCGCGGACATGATCCGTGATCCGAATGATGCGAAGTGATCGGAAAGGTGAGAATAGATTTTCACGCCAGGTTCGGCGCCATATTTGGCATTGACGTCCGCCGCCCCTGAACGGCTCCGCCCCGACCGGAAGAACTGGCCATCGGACGACGAACTGGTGCCAGCGCCCCAATGCCGCGCGAAGGGTAATTCGTGATGGGCTGAGATGATCATGGCCAGCGCGGCCTGATAGTTCTCGGGTGAAAGATACCAGTTGTGGGTCCATGCGAGTTGGGCATAGCTGACGCCTTCGCTGGCATTGGCCATCCGCTCCAGCCCGAGGTTGGTGCCATCAGCCAGAATTGCGGCGAGTACCGTGCTGGGGTTGTCGTGCTCCTTGCCTGAGCGCAGGTCACGGAATGCGTTCAAAAAACCAGTGCGTTCGGCGACTTCAAGCAGCAGCTCGGTGATGCGCACGCGGGGAAGCAGGGTATCGAGCTTGCGATCGAGGGCTTCAGCTTCCGGTGGGGTGACAGGCGGCATTTGCTGAAGCTTGAGCCGGTCTCGTTCGAGCGACACTCCCTCAAGCTTGTTTGTTTTCAACTGCTTGGCAAATCGGCGCAGCCGCCAGTCAAGATTTCGTGCCCGGTCAGCGAGGTAGGATGCAGCATTTGAATCGAACGGAAGCACATCCGCCACTTTGGCGGCGTCGCGCCGACCCAGCAAATAGGCATCGAAGCGCTGATAGTTGCGGGTTCCCTCGATCCATACATCACCGGCGCGCAAACGATCACGCAAGGTTGCCATGATCGCAATTTCATAACGTCGGCGGTCGATACGGCCGCTTTCGGTGATGAGACGCTTCCACTGCCGATTGGGGAATGGCAGTGGAACGCCATCGGGAAGGTCGCGCGACTTTCGTGTGTTCGCATCGCGAATGACATCGATGGCTTTGATCAGTGCCGTCCCTGTTCCAGACGCCTTGAAGGTGAAGGCGTCCAGAAATGCCGGGCTGAAACGCCGTAGCGTGGCGTAACGCTCGGTTGCCGTTACCAGTGCGTCCTCGCCGGCAAGATCAGCAAGGGCATCTACTTGGGCCTTTGCCGCAACAAGCCGGTGCCAGCCCACCGCTTCGTCAATCAATTCGAGCGGATCGCCGCCATTCTGGACAGCCTCATCAAGTGCTGTAATCGTGGCGCCAAACAGCCGCATGAGTTGCCCCACCGACTGAATACTATCTTGGTAGCGACGCTCGCGCCCACGCCGCGCGCGCGTGAACATGCCGCCGATAAGTCGGTCAAACATTTGGATCGCGGCATCGGCAAGTCTGGCCTCAAGGTCGATCACTGCGGCCGTCAACGTCGCCCGCCTGCGATTGACGCTGTAATCCGAAAGCAGGAATGCCGGTGCCACGCCGCCCTCGCGGACAAATTGGGCAAAGCGGAATTCCGGAATGGCGCCCCCAACTACCGGGTGGATACCTATGCCGCGAACATAGCGCAGGCGCTCAAGCAAGCCATTGATATTGGCCGCAGTCGGGGCTTCTTCGAAATTACGCAACCACGCCAGCGGTGTCATGCCGAAATCCGGGTTGTTGATTACGAGTTCGTCTAGCCGTGTCAGTTCAGCAGAGCTGAGGCCTTCGACGATTGCGGCTGCGGCAGCTTTGCGTGCGCGTGCCCGGCCAGCAAGACCGGCGCGTTCCAGTGTGTCGCCTGACGGAAGAATGAACCGCTCACCCTTCAGGCCAACCATGAGGGCGCGAACAATCGGTTCACCTCTGTCTGTATACTCGGCGGCTTGCGCGGCAAGATTCAGGGCAAGTGCCAGGTCGCCGCGTCGAAACGGGCGTATGCCAAGATAACGCGCCACGAGATCGGCATGATCGGTACGGGTTTGCGCGCGCTGACCATATGCAGAGAAGGAGGAAGGATCGACGAATAACTGTGCCGCGAGGTACTGAAGAATGACGTCGGGAAGCCCGATCTCGGGTTGCAGACCAAAGCCGGGATGTCGCATCAAAGCGATTTGTGCAGCCAGACCGAGGCGATTTGCTGGACCATAGCGGCGCCCAACCAATTCAACATCTTCCGCAGAAAGGGTATAATGCCCAATGATCGCGGTTTCTTGGACAGGAGGATCGAACAGGCGCCGGCGCTCGTCTCCGGTCAGAAGTCGGCGTCGTGCCATTTTGCTCTCCCGCTGAGGCGAATAACAAAATTGACACCAAAGCGGCTTGCACTGGAGGGAGGCCATTCGTTGCCGGTTGATCCCCGAGCAATCACCCGGCGCAGCAAGACAGTTTGGCGACATCCTTATCAAACGTTTGGGCCGCCAGTTTGAGGCCTTCCACAGTGGTCAGGTAAGGAAATATCGTTGCACCCAATTCCAGGGTGGTCATGCCGTGTTTGATCGCCAGCACCAGTGTCTGGATCGAATCCGCGCCTTCGGGTGCCATGATCTGGCCGCCCAGCAAACGGTCGTTCGCCTTGTCGGCAATCAGTTTGATGAGACCCCGCGTATCGCGTGCTGCCAGTGCCCTTGGCACAGCATCGAGCGGGAGCAGCGAAACCTTGATGTCCAGGCCTTGCGCCCGTGCTGTCGTTTCAGTGAGGCCGGCGCTGGCGACTTGCGGGTCGGTGAAGACGACGGATGGCATGGAGGAATTGTCGTAGCGGTATTGGTTGCCCGTCACCGCGTTGCGCGCGGCCAGTTTTGCGCCATAGGCGGCCATGTAGACGAACTGGTCCCGTCCCGTTACATCGCCCGCCGCGTAAATGCCTGGAACCGACGTTTCGAGGTGGTCATCGACGACGATTCCACCATTACGGGCAAGCACTATGCCGCGCTCCTCCAGCCCAAGCCCGTCGCTATTGGGTCGGCGTCCGGTGGCGATGAGCACCTGTTCCGCCGCGACGGTGTCACAATGCCCCTCGCAGGTCAATTCGACCCCGCTCTGTGTTTGGGCGATACGCTGATAGCCGACACCTGCGCAAACCCGCACGCCCTCGGCTTCCAAATAGTTTTTCAGCGCGGCACTCACTTCCGGGTCCATTTCGGGGAGCAGGCGGCTTCGGCAGCAGATGGTGACATCAACGCCCAGACGCGAAAACATCTGTCCCAGTTCTACCCCGATCACCCCGCCACCGATCACCAGCAGCGATTTGGGCAAGCGATCCAGCGCCAGCGCCGATGTGCTGGTTAGGTAGGGCACGCTGTCCATCCCCGGAATCGGCGGCACGGCGGCGTGCGCACCCATCGCCAATATGACCTTGCCGACCTTCATGGGCGCATCGCCGACAATCAGCGCACCATCGGCAAAGCGTGCCTTGCCCTCGATATAGCTCACACCGTCATAGGCGGGCAGCAGATCGACATATTTTTTTTGGCGCAGCGTCGTGACAAGATCGTCCTTCGACGCCGCCAATACGGACCAGTCATCCATCTGGACAGCGCCCCCAAGGCCGGGAAAGCGCGCGGCGGCAAGCCCACCATGCACCGCTTCGGCGGCGCGGATCAGCGTCTTGGAAGGAACGCAGCCAACATTGACACAGGTGCCGCCAATCGTGCCGTGACCGACGAGCGCCACTTTCGCGCCCAGATCGGCAGCGGCGATCGCGGCGGAGAACCCGGCAGAACCCGCGCCGATGACGGCCACGTCAAATCCTTCCTGCCCGGGGCGGTTGCAACAGTCGTTCATTGCTTATCGCTTTCTTGAGGCGCTGGCGGCGCCCCGCTCAGTTTTGAATAGCGCGCGCCGGATAACCCGCGTTGGTTGATGCAGCGGCAATCGCAGCAGCATTGGTGCGGCGCGGGTTATAGGTTGCGCGCGCGGTCTTGGCTGCGAAATCGACCGTGACCGCCGTTACCCCGGCGACGCCTTCCATCGCCTTCTTCACGGTGATCGGGCAGGTGGCGCAGGTCATGTTCTCTATGGCAAAGGTGGTTTGCTTCTGAGCGGTTGCGGTAGCCGCGGGGCGATCTTGCGCCGTGCCACTAACTGCATAGGCGACCCCGCCGCCAGCCATAGCCAGCACGGCCATAGCGATACATACTGTCTTTTTCATGGGTATTTCCTTTCAATAGAACCAGGGTGCCCACCAGTCGATGGTGAGCGCCAGGATGGCGACGGCAAGGCCCAGCCACAGCACCGCCTTGGTGGTCCAAGCCGATTGTGGACGAGCGCAGTAGGAACCGTCTTCACAGGGCGGTTTCGGCTTGAAATAGACATGCCAGAAGCCGTAGCCGAGCAGCGCGAGCGTTACGCCTGCGACATAGGGCTTGTAAGGTTCGAGCGCCGTCAGGTTGGCGATCCACGCGCCGGAAATTCCGAGCATAACCAACAGTAGCGGGACGACGCAGCAAGCCGAGGCGAGCCCCGCGCCGATCAATGCGCCCGCCGCAACCCAGTTTGCCTGCTTCGGCTCGTGGTTTTCGGTGAGGGCTGGCTGTCCCGCTTCCGGCGTTGAGACCATGGCTTGAATCCCTTGTTCCAACTGAGTGATTCGCAGTGTAGGCTCTGTAGCCACTACAGACTCAAGAGGTATTTTCATGGAGCAACAGGTCGGCATCTTGCGTGCCCAGCTTGCCCGGAAAACAGGCTGCAATCTCGAAACCATCCGCTATTACGAGAAGGTGGGATTGCTGCCGGGGCCGCCTCGCAGTTCCAACGGCTACCGCGTCTATTCGCCGGAACTGGTGCAAAGGTTGCAGTTCATCCTGCGCGCGCGCGACCTTGGCTATGCAATGGATGAGATACGGTCATTGTTGTCGCTCACCGATACCGGTGCACAAACCTGCGCGGAGGTTATGGCGAGAACCGAACTCCACCTTGAAGATGTCCGCCGCCGCATTGCAGATTTGCAGAAGATAGAGGTGACGCTGGCGACCACGTTAGCCAGATGCACTGGAGATGACGTTGCCGAATGTCCCATCCTGGAAGCACTCCAGTTTTTACCCCATCAAGGCAATTGACGCCATCTTTGAGGGATTTGATTTTGTGATGTCAGCTTGGAGTATAGCCTAACTGGACGTCAGGGCGGTACTGCGGTTTCTGTCAGATTAGGGTGATAAACGGAATTTGTTGACGAATTTCGTTACGTATCATAGATTTCAACCTGACATTTTGATGGAGAGAGTGCGCAGTGAAGGGGCAACGGATCGGCTATGTCCGGGTCAGCACGTTCGATCAGAATGTGGATCGCCAATTGGAAGGTCAGTCGCTCGATCGGACCTTCACCGACAAGGCATCGGGCAAGGACGTCAACCGCCCCCAGCTTGAGGCTCTGCTCACTTTCGCCCGCGAAGGCGATACCGTCGTCGTCCACAGCATGGATCGGTTGGCCCGCAATCTGGATGACCTGCGCAAGCTGGTCCAGGGCCTCACCAAGCGAGGTATCCGGATCGAGTTTGAGAAGGAAAGCCTGTCCTTCTCGGGGGAGGACTCCCCGATGGCCAATCTGATGCTCTCGGTCATGGGTGCGTTTGCTGAGTTCGAGCGCGCTCTGATCCGCGAACGGCAACGCGAAGGCATTGCGATCGCTCGGCAGCGCGGCGCCTATCGGGGGCGGAAACGGTCGCTCTCGGATGAGATGATTGCCGATCTGCACCGCCGCGTTGCCGCCGGTGAACGCAAGGCGACCATAGCGCGCGACATGGGCATCAGCCGCGAAACCCTCTACCAGTACCTTCGCGCCGCTGCCTGACACCAATGTTCACATTATGTCCGGAAAATCGTTGTTCAGCGTACAAAGCTTGAGGTGACGCCACGCTGGACGATGCTCGCGAGCTTTTCTCCGATGTGCCGCCCGAAAAGAGCGCCCACAATCAAGCTGTCCTGGGATGGAAGGGGCCTGGCGGCCTATATGCAATCGCGGCCATCCTCCGCGATTATCCGCGTGATGGCACATGGTATCTCGGCTTCATGATCGTAGATGCCGCACAGCGTGGTCGTGGCGTCGGACGCTCAATTTACTCGACGGTCGAAAGCTGGGCCGCTGCGAGAGGTGCCACAGAGATTCGGTTGGCCGTGCTGGAAGCGAATGAAGCGGCAGAGCGATTTTGGCGTTCTCTCGGCTTCATTGAGTATCGGCGCGTTGGGCCAGACACCTTCAAAATGCGTAGCCATCGCCGGATAGAACTGAGCCGTCGCCTTTCTGGCGCGACCGTAGAAGGCAGCAACAAGTAAGATCTCGCGCCGGCTATCTGGGCGAGCTTGGCGTAGGATTCCGCCCCCTCCCGCAAACGCCCCCGTGGTTGGCACGTCACACATCATCAGCTTTCTCCGTTTGGGTTTCCGTTTCCGCATCGAACGCCCGCTTGCCGCGCCGCTTCCACAGCGCCAGCACATCGCCGGCACTATCGGCACGCGCACGTCCCGCCAGCTCGAGCAATGCGCCGTAGAGGGTAGCGCGATCGTCGTCCGTCAGCTCGACCAGGCCGGCTTTCTGGACCAGCCCGCCCAGCTCGATCAGGTGGCGCGTTCGTTCGCGGCGTTGCACGACCCAGCCCCTGCT
The DNA here is from genome assembly GCF_024509055.1 of Mesorhizobium sp. Lineage (GTDB taxonomy): Bacteria > Pseudomonadota > Alphaproteobacteria > Rhizobiales > Rhizobiaceae > Mesorhizobium. The sequence goes on from NZ_JANINM010000350.1 coordinate 10,333, forward strand.
ATCCGTTCGCCGCCCCGCCGCTTCCGCCCGCAGCGTCGCCGCCCGGTTCAGCTTGAGCGCCCGATCCGTCGAGTTGAGCAGCGCCGCCACCCCCCTCGAGTTCGCTCGGGACAGGCTTGCGCCCGCGCCGCCGAAAGAAGGCGGCGCCCTTCGCACGCCATGCCTCCTTCGCGCTGGTATCCTTCGACACGATCGCATCGAGCAGCACCCCGGCCAGCGTCTCGGCATCAAGCGCATCGGCACCCGTCATGGCGACGAGCTGCCCGAGCTGTTCGACCCGCTTTGCCTTGAGCGCCCGCGCCTTGTCGCTGAGCGCCTTTAGTTCGGCGTCGTAATCGCGCACCTTCCGCATCGTCTTTATCCTTTCCGCGCATCGACCGGCAGCACCTTAGCGCCCCCAGCTTAAGGGTAAAGCGCGAACAGTAGGTCAGCAGCACCAAGTCAATCACAAGGAGCGCAGCGGATTGTGAGTGCGCGCTTATACGTCGTTGCCGACGTGCGCTAAACAGGGCAGTATCGCGGGCGTCATGGCGATCTACCATTTCTCCGCCAAGGTCGTAAGCCGCGCGAACGGATCGAGCGCCGTCGCCAGCGCCGCCTATCGTTCCGCGTCCGAGCTGCACGATGATCGGCTCGGGCGCGACCATGATTTCAGCAACAAGGCGGGCGTGATCCACTCCGAGGTGATGTTACCGAAGGGCGCGCCGGAGCGTTTAAACGACCGCACGACCTTGTGGAACGAGGTGGAGGCGGGGGAGAAGCGCAAGGACGCGCAGTTGGCGCGCGAGGTGGAGTTCTCGATTCCGCGCGAGATGAACGAGAAGCAGGGTGTCGCGCTCGCCAGGGATTTCGTGCGGTCGCAGTTTGTCGATCGCGGGATGGTCGCGGACCTCAACGTGCATTGGGACAAGGCGAAGGACGGCAGCCCGAAGCCGCACGCGCATGTCATGCTGGCGATGCGCGACGTGGACAGGCAAGGGTTCGGGAAGAAGAACCGCGACTGGAACTCGACCGAGCTGTTGAAGGACTGGCGCGAGGCATGGGGGTGCCACGTCAACGAGCGCATGGCCGAGCTGGGGCTTGAGGGCCGGATCGACCATCGCAGCTACGAGGCGCAGGGCATCGAGCTGGAGCCGCAGCACAAGATCGGCCCGGCGGCATCGCGGCGACCGGTGCAGGGGCTTGAGGCGGAGCGGATCGAGGATCACGCGCGCATCGCCCGCGACAATGGCGAGAAGATCATCGCCAACCCGTCGATCGCGCTGGACGCCATCACGCGCAGCCAAGCGACGTTCACCACCCGCGACCTTGCCGTGTTCGCGTTCCGTCACAGCGACGGCAAGGAGCAGTTTGACCAGGTGATGGGGGCGGTGCGCGCCAGCCCCGAGCTGGTCGCATTGGGGAAGGACGGCCGCGACCAGGAGCGGTTCACGTCGCGCGACATGATCGCGGTGGAGGCCCGGCTTGAGCGCGCCGGTGACGAGCTGGCGAGTCGGGGCGGGCATGGTCTCCCGGCGCGGACGATCGAGGGGGCGATCACGCGCGCCGGGAGTGAAGGGCTCGTGCTCGGGGAAGAACAACGGGCCGCGCTGGAGCATATAGCGGGGCCAAGCGGCATCGCCAACGTGATCGGTTATGCCGGGACCGGAAAATCGGCCATGCTGGGGGTAGCGCGCGATGGATGGGAGCGGGCGGGCTACAATGTGCGCGGCGCAGCGCTGTCGGGCATCGCGGCGGAGAACCTTGAGGGCGGGTCAGGCATCCAGTCCCGCACGATCGCCAGCCTTGAACACGCATGGGGGCAGGGGCGCGAGCAGCTAGGCCCCAGGGACGTGCTGGTCGTGGACGAGGCGGGGATGATCGGCTCGCGCCAGATGGAGCGGGTGCTGTCCCATGCCCGTGACGCCGGCGCGAAGGTGGTGCTGGTCGGCGACCCCGAGCAGTTGCAGGCGATCGAGGCGGGCGCGGCGTTCCGCAGCGTCACCGAGCGACACGGCGCGGCCGAAATCACAGAGATACGCCGGCAGCGCGAGGACTGGCAGCGCGACGCGACGCGCGCGCTGGCGACCGGGCGCACCGGCGAGGCGATCCACGCCTATGGCGGCAAGGGCATGGTCCACGCGGCCGACACGCGCGAGCAGGCGCGGGGCGAGCTGGTCGACGGTTGGGATCGTGCGCGCCAGGCCGAGCCGGGCAAATCCCGCGTCATCCTCACCCACACCAACGCCGAGGTGCAGAGCCTCAATGGCGAGGCGCGCGACCGGTTGCGCGCGAGCGGCGACCTTGGCGATGACGTGGCGTTCAGCGCCGACCGGGGGACGCGCGCGTTCGCGCGCGGCGACCGCTTGATGTTCCTGCGGAACGAGCGGTCGCTGGGAGTGAAGAACGGGACGCTCGGCACGATCGAGCAGGTGTCGGGCGAGGGGATGAAGGTTCGGCTCGACAGCGGCGCGCGCGTCGCGTTCGAGGCGAAGGATTATGCTGCGGTCGATCACGGCTACGCCGCCACGTTCCACAAGGCGCAGGGCGTGACGGTCGATCGCGCCCATGTCCTCGCCACCCCCGGCATGGACCGGCACAGCGCCTATGTCGGCATGTCGCGGCACCGCGAGGCCATGCAGCTCCATTACGGCCGCGACGACTTCGCCGATCAGCGCCAGCTTGTCCGCGCCCTGTCGCGCGACCGGGGCAAGGACATGGCCGGCGACTATGCCCGGCCCGAGCAGGACCAGGCCCGCGCGTTCGCCGAGCGCCGGGAGATATGGGGCGAGATCCGGTTCCCGGAGCTCGCGCGCCAGGTGGTCGCCAAGGTCCGCGACAAGGCGCGAGGTATATTCGACGGGTTCCGGCCATCGCCCGAGCGATCGGCGCCGGCGGCCGAGCGCGAGCAGGAGCGCGTGCCCCGGCGCGGCATGTTCGACGGGTTGAAGCTTTCGACCGAGTGGGTGCCCGCGCCAGCGAAGGCAGTCGATCGCGGGCAGGATCGTCCCCAGGGCCGCGATTATGCCCGGGCCGTCGAGCGGGTGGCCCGCTCGGCGATCGCCATCGCCCAGGCGCGGGAGCAGGGCGTGCCGGTGCTGGAGCATCAGAAGGTCGCGCTGGAGGGCGCGATCGGCGCTCTCGATCGGCTCCGGCCGAGAGCGTCGGACGACATGCACGAAGCGATCAAGCGCGATCCGGCTCTGCTCCGCGACGCGGCGGCGGGGCGCAGCGGACCGATGATGGACGCGATGGCCCACGAGGCGCGGGTGCGCGCCGATCCCACCTTGCGCGCCGATCGGTTCGTGGAACGCTGGCAGGGCCTCCGCGACCGGCGTGGCGCAGCCGAGCACGCCGGCGATCAGGCTACTGCGGCGGCGGCCGGCGGCGCGATGCGGAGCATGGCGAAGGAGCTTGAGCGCGATCCCCAGGTCGAATCCGTGCTGCGCGGCCGGAGCCGCGAGCTGGGCCTAGAGCTGGAGATCGCGCGGGGCCGGTCGATGTCGGCCGAGCTGACGCAGCAGATCACGCCGGTCCGGGATCGCGGGCTTAGCCGCTAGGAGAGGGTATGGAGGACCGCGACTATCACGATGTCCAGGCCGGCGACGATCCGGCGGCGGCGTTCGACCGGCTGCGCGGCGAGGTAGCGTTGCTGCGCAGCGCGATCGAGGGGCTGACGGTCGCGCGCGAGTCGATCGACATTCCCGATTATCAGCCGACGCTCGCCCGCACCGAGAAGATGTTGGTGGCGCTGGTCCATCAGGTGGACGGCATCGCCAAGAGCCCGGCGGTGACGCTCACCCCCGAGATCATGGGGCAGCGCATCCACGTCGCGGTCGCCGACAGCGTGAACACGCTCAAGAGCCACGCCCAGGCGTCGAAGACGGCGATGGACGGCGCGGTCAACGAGCTGCGTCTGGTCGTCCGATCGGCCCACCGTGCCGACGAGCAGGACCGCCGGGTGTGGCTGTTCAGCGGGGGTGCCCTGGTGCTGGGGCTGCTGCTCTACGCGGTGATGGCGGGGCCGATCGCGCGGCTCGCGCCAGCGAGCTGGCAATGGCCCGAGCGGGTGGCGACGCGCGTGCTCGCCGAGCCAAGCTCTTGGGATGCCGGCCAGCGGCTGATGCAGGTCACCAGCCCCGAGGCTTGGGGCGGGGTCACCGCTGCCGCCAACCTCGTGCGCGACAACCGCGACGCGATCGAGGCGTGCCGCAAGGTCGCAGCCCGGAAGCGCGAGGCTGTTTCATGCACAATCAAAGTTGGCACCAGCGATTACAAGCCGCAGGCTTCAGAGCGCTAGCCAGGACTTACATCCCCGCCCCGCCAATTGGATTATATAAATGCACCCTTCTCAACTCTCACTTCAGACCCACGCCTTTGATTTCTGGCTCGCGCGCGGGGCTGTAGCATTGATTGCAGGTTTGCAACTCTTGTTCGTCAACAACAACCTCATTTTTGGGCCAAAGTGGCTAGCCCCGGCCTTTGAGCTTGCTATGCTTGTTCCCTTGTCGATCGCAACCGTTTGGACGCAAGGGCGGGTTCGTCATGCAAAGGGCGACGGCCATTGGCACATCATATGTCGCCACCGGAAGCTAATCCGTCATTTCGCCTTGTTGCTGACCGCAATAGTAATGGTACTCAATTCTTACGCATTGGTCTCTGTTACAAGAGAGCTTCTTGGTGGCGCGAAAGGCGGCCAATCTCTCTTGATCGACGCCATGAACATTTGGTTTACAAACATTATTGTTTTTGCGCTTTGGTTTTGGAACATTGATCGCGGCGGTCCGGCCAGGCTTGGATTGCACGATGATAAGAGGCCTGACTTTCTCTTTCCACAGATGACCGGGACAGGAGACCAGGACCCGGCTTGGTCACCGGGATTTATCGACTATTTCTATGTTTCCTTTACGAACGCGACAGCGTTCTCTCCTACGGACACCATGCCTCTGAGCGCTCAGAGTAAGCTGCTGATGGCTGCGGAGGCGACTATATCGCTGTTAACCGTGGGGCTTGTCGCAGCCAGGGCGGTTAATATCCTGACTTAGCTGCCTGACAGCTTGCGCTTCCCAGCCTTGTTGGAGTGTGACATCCACACTCTTTTTCAGTCGGTTCATCTGGCGACGCGAGCGGATAAGGGCAAAGAGCGTGAAGCTCATGGTGAATCCAGCCAGCAGGGTGCTTCCAACCCACGCAATCAGACTGAACCCCAGCAAAGCAATAGTCATAACTGCTACGCCGGCGGTGACCACCGTTATGGGCAGCCAATTCCGACCAATAAATCGGCTCGCGCGCCTGGGCGGCGGATCGGGAAATCGATGATCATGGAGCATAATCGTCTCGATCATGGTAGGAACTGGTGAGCAGGCCGTAGAGCATATCATGGCGGGGCTGCCACGTCAGCACGTCGCGGCCAGACCAGCGGGTCCGCCGGAAGCGGTGATCCTAACGCCACTTGCCCCGGCGCTCGCGCCAGACGTTGAATCCGATGCGAGACAGGCGACCGGAAAGCCGAAACAGCCAGAAGATGAGGCGTCGGGGTGCTACGCCCGTCCGCATAACTATGCGCGCCGTAGAAAGCGCAAACTTGCCCGTCCAAATCCAGAGGCCCGCAGGCAGCAGCAGTTCCCACCAGTGCGCACGTCGCCTTATTACCACAACCTGTACTCCGCGCCTGAACCCGGCCACAAATCTAGGGGGGAATTGTGTTTGAACCTAACCTTTGGTGGATCAATGATGCGAAACCACCATGAGCCCAGCCATCAACAGGGCGCATATGGCAAGCGCGAACATCAATCTGCGACTGCTTTCAATCTCGCGTCGCTTTCGTTTGGAAAGAGATGTCGAGCGGGGGTGTAAGAAAATTGCTTCGTCGATATCTACCCATCGCAATGCGCTTACCTGTCTGCATCCCCAAAAGACATTTGATCGACGTTTTTCCTTTAGGCGCGCTACGCCAGCCGTCACCGCCGATCGGCCTTCATCGATCTTTGGCAGAAGAAAGCTGGCGTTGTCGGTGTTGCTGGCGGTATCTGGCGAGCGCGCTACGCCTGCCCGGTGTTCGCCATCGACATCGTTCCTTTCCATCCGGACCATCGCCTATGCCTGAAATCGTGAACGAAGGCCAATCCGGAGCAGCGCTTGATACCGCGCATATCGGGGACATCGAGGGGGCGTTCGGCACGATCCGTCTGGGCGATGAGGCCCCGCGGGCGGGCTTGAGGGCGCGGATCATGACGCTGCTTGCGGTCGTTGGTCCAGGCCTCATCGTGATGACCGGCGACAACGACGCCGGCGCTTTTGGCACATATGCGCAGGCAGGGCAGAATTACGGCACCAGCCTCCTCTGGGTGCTGCTGCTGCTGGTGCCGGTGCTCTATATCAACCAGGAAATGGTGCTGCGGCTTGGAGTCGTCGCCGGCGTCGGCCACGCGCGCCTGATCCTCGAACGATTCGGAAAGTTCTGGGGAGCGTTCAGCGTCATCGACCTGTTCATCCTCAATGCGCTCACCATCGTGACCGAGTTCATCGGCATCAGCCTGGGACTCGACTATCTCGGCCTTCCGAAGATCGCCGGGGTGCTGATCGCCGCCGCGATCGTGGTGGCCGCTGCCAGCACCGGCTCGTTTCGTCGCTTCGAGCGGGTGTGTCTGACTCTGGTGATCGGCTCGCTCTTGCTGGTCCCGATTTTGTTCATGGTCCATCCGACCCTCGGTCAGGTTAGCCGCGGCCTGCTCATTCCCAGCATTCCCGCAGGATCGGACCTGTCGAAGGTGGTTCTGCTGATCATTGGCATTGTCGGGACGACCGTTGCGCCATGGCAATTGTTCTTCCAGCAATCCTATCTGATCGACAAACGCATAACGCCGCGCTTCATGAACTACGAGCGGATCGATCTGTGGATCGGCATCGTCATCGTGATTGTCGGCGCAACCGCGATCATCTCGTTCACAGCGGCGACCTTCGCAGGTCATAGCGAGTTCGGCGCTTTCACCGATGCCGCCGGCGTGGCAAGCGGCTTGGAAAAATATGTCGGCAAGGTCGCGGGCATCCTGTTCGCTGTGGCGCTCATCGATGCATCGATCATCGGCGCGGCGGCCGTCGGCTTGTCGACCTCGTACGCCTTGGGCGATGTGCTCGGTCTGAAGCATTCGCTTCACCGCAAGATTTCCGACGCGAAAGGCTTCTACGCGGCATTCGTCGGCATCCTGGTCGGTTCCGCGATCATCGTCTTGATACCCGGAAGCCCCTTGGGCCTGCTCACGACCGGCGTACAGGTGTTGGCGGGGGTGCTGCTGCCGAGCGCCACGGTGTTCCTCCTTCTACTCTGCAACGACGAGGAGGTGCTCGGCCCATGGGTCAACAGCCGCGGCATGAACATCTTCACGGCCGCGATCATCGCGGTCCTGGTGATCCTGTCGCTCGTGCTGACCGCAGGCGTTCTCTATCCCAACCTCGACGCCAAGGTGATTCTCTATATCCTGGCAGGAGGTGCGATATTGGCGCTGTTGGCCGGAGCGGTCATCCTGGGCTACCAGCACTTCTACCCGCACGCGACCACGGCCAAGACGATCGACAAGTCGCTGCGCCTTTCATGGCGAATGCCCCCGCTCGCCTTGCTCGCCGCCCCGAAGCTGCCGCTGGGCAGCCGGATCGGCCTGACCGTCCTGCGAAGCTATCTGCTCGTTGCGATGATCATGGTCATTTTCCGCATCTACCAACTCGCTGTTGGACACAAATGATGATCCGGTTACCATTAGCCAAGCGCGCCGTTTCGACGGCAGCGCCGCAACGAGGAACCTTAATAGGTGAGTGACAGTCCGGGACATCCAGCAGCCGATGAAGCTCTTTCTTTGTCGTCCTTGCTCAAGCACGCCGTAATCGATGGCGCGGGGCGAACGCTAGGCAAGCTCTCGGATGTGGTCACGCGGCTTCGCGACAATGATTACCCGCTTCTGTCGGGACTCGTGATCGGCATCGGCAATGCCGGACACTTCGTGCCGATAAGCGATGTGAGCAGCATCGACCCCAAGGCGATCCGTCTTCGTACCGCAAGAGTGGATTTGCGGCCCTTCGAGCGTCGCGATGGCGAGTTGCTGCTGAAGGAGAATGTTCTCGGCAATCGTCTCATTGATGTTGCTCGTAGCGCCCTCGTCAAAGCGTATGATGTCAGGCTGGCATCGTCGGGAGAGGGTTGGCTTGTGACCGGCCTGGACGTCCACAAGACCGGTTGGTTTCACCTGGGGCGCCATGAGGAACATCCAGCTCGGGACTGGCACTCGTTCCTGCTGCTGATGGGCGACCAGCGTGGGTCGAAAGCGCGTTCGGCCTCCAGCCGCGTGACCCGGCTCAAACCTGCGCAGATCGCCGACATTATCGAGAGCGCGTCGTCACGGGAAGAGGAGGTCCTGCTGGCGTATGTACATGAGGATCCCGAACTGGAAGCCGATGTTTTCGAGGAGCTGGATGACAATAAGCAGGCCAAGCTGCTGCACGCGCGGAGCGATGAAGATGTAGCCGGCCTACTGTCTCGAATGCGCGCCGATGATGCCGCTGATGCCATCATGGAGCTTGCGCAAGAACGGCGACAGGGCGTGCTTGATCGTTTAGTAGAAGGTCAGAAAACTAAGATTCTTACGCTACTCGGCTATCACGAAGCTACAGCCGGGGGACTCATGGGACCAGACTTCCTTGCCCTTTCGGAAGACAAAACGGTTGGGGACGCTATTCAGGCCGTTCGATCAGCGACGACACATCAACCCGAAGCACTGACAATGATCCATACCGTTCGTGGTGATGGAACTCTAACAGGAACCCTCACTCTCGTCCGGGCTTTGCAGGCTAAATCCGAAACACTGCTGCGCGAAGCAGCCGACCCCCATCTGGTGGTCGCTTCGCCGGGAGACGACATCATCACGGTGACGACCCGCATGGCGGACTTCAACCTGCTCAGCCTGCCGGTCGTCGATGCCAGTAACAAGATGCTGGGCATCGTCACGGTCGATGATGCGCTCGAAGCAGCGATCCCACGGGATTGGATACGGCGTCGGTCCTGATCGCATCACAGAGCCGATCTTACCATCATCGACTGTCATGCGCCCTATGGAGCGAAAACATCCACGGCTTGAGCCCGGACGCGGAAATGAGCCGGCGTTTGAGTAACGAGCTCGCCGTCTGCATTCACGGCGCGCGGGCGACGGGTATGGATGACGAACTCGGGTTGTTTGGCGGTTCGGACCTCGTTCCATGCACCGTGCTGCCCGCGACGAAAAGCGCGCAGTTTCAGGAGCAGACCCCAGACGCGTCGGCTTTCGAGGCTGTAAAGGTCGAGCAGCCCATCATCGATCGTTGCATCTTCGTGAATGATCGAACCCCCTCCATAGTGGCGACCGTTTCCGACAGCGACCTGCATCGTTTTCACGCGAACATCGCCGGCACTCCCGATGATATGAGCGTGAAAACGTCGGCCGGCGACCAGCACCTTGGCCGCAGCGAGCGCGTAGCCCAGCTTGCCCCAGCGTCGCTTGAGTTCCGGGCTGAGGCACGCCGCAAGATCAGCGCTCAGGCCGATGCTCGCCACGTTGAAGAACAAATGCCCGTTCACCTCTCCCACGTCTATCCGGCGCGTCTTGCCGGCGACGATCAGACGCGCCGCGGCTTCGAGGTCGTCCGGAATCCCCAAGGTTCGAGCTAGATCGTTCGCCGTTCCGAGTGGCAGGATGCCGAGCGGCAGCCCCGCCTTGATAATTCCCGCCGCCGCGTTGCTGAGGGTGCCGTCACCTCCCGCCAGGACGATGCGATCTACGTCCGATGCGTGCCACGCGATCTGCGCCGACACCAGATGCGGATCGCGGCATTCCACCAGCCTAACCTCGATGCCCGCGGCCTTCAGCGTCTTCGCGGCGGCGAGCGCACGCTCGCCGCGCCGGGCGGACGGATTGTGCAGAAGCAGCGCGCGATGCGGGCGGGGTCGCGATCTTCCGTCGCCAGGCGGACTCACGCGTTTCTTCCGACACAGCGATGATCAATGACCGCCGCGATGACCGGAACCATGGATTTGCGCGTCATGACCGTAATCCCGGTGGGCGTCGGATGAGTCCAGGCTGACCGGAGAGTCGTGGTGCGGGCCGTCCACCCGGTAGTCCGGTCGATCATACGGTGCTGTAGAGGATGGGTTAGGATAGCTTGGAGGAGCATAGGAAGGCGCTCGGTAGGGAGGCGGCGGGACATAGGTGTAGCCGCCGTAGGTTTCGCCAGAATAGGCATGCCCGCCGTCCCAACTGACCCCGCCATGCATGCCGCTCCAGCTGACGCCGGCACCGTGGTGTTCGTCACGCGCAAGCGCAGGGGATGCTGCCAGCATGGCGGCCATCGCGCCTGCCAGCGCCAGCATATTCCTCCTGTCCATAACGTCCTCCGATCCGGCCCGCGTCGAGTGCAACGCAGTGAACGTCATATGGGGATCAGTGCCAAAGCGGCCAAGTATTTCTCATGACAACGAAAAGAGTCTCATGGAGGGGCTATGACTGCGATCATCGTCGCCTTGGCATGCCCCCGTCATCGATGTAGCATTTCGGGCACAGAGGGTCGGGCCGAACCCGGCGACGGGAGAGCGTGATGTCTTTTCGGGCCTTAAAGCTGGCGGGATTGAGCGCCGTTCCGGTCGCATTGTTGGGCGGGTGCGCGACCACTGCCTACCCGCCACGATATGCATATTACCGCGTGCCCTGCAACACGCCTGGCGCGGTGGTGGCCGAACCCATTGATTCCCAGGCCGCCGCCCCCAGCGCGGCGAACGTTCCGCCGACGTGCGTGGTGGCCATCTCCGACGCGTCCTATGGCCGTGGGTATAGTTCCTATTACCCGGGCGGCTATTACGGTCGGCCCTATTACGGATCGATTGGCATTGGGATCGGCCTGGGGTCGATCCACCATCATGACTTGGGTGGCGGACACTTTGGCGGGGGCCATTTCGGGGGCGGGCATGGCGGAAGCCATGGGGGACACCATTGATGCTCTCGCATCGGCCAGATGAACAGCCGCTGCCGACCGCATTCCCGTTGCATTCATCGCGGGGAGCCTAGTACTCTTTCAAGGCCTGACGATCCGTCATCCCTGTCGAGGAGAAAACCTATGAAGCGGTTTCTGATCGTTGCCGCCGCCGCGCTTGCTACGGCTGTTCCCGGCGTGGCGATGGCCCAGGACGGGCACGGCTATGGCAGTTATTCCCAAGGCCAGACGTATCGCGGCAATTCGGGTTATGGCGGTTATCAGTATCGGGGCGGCGACGGCTACAACGACCCGTATCGCGGTGCCGACTATCGCAACTACGACCAGCGAGACTATCGATACAACGACCGCCGCGCTCGCGAAGAGTGGCGCGAACGCCGGCATGAGCGGCGCGAGCGCTTCGATCGGCGCGGCGGCTACGGCTATTACGGCTACTAAACTTCTCGCCCGCGTTAGAATACTTACTCCCGGCTGGCAACGGCTGAACTTTGCACGAGGACATGATAATGGCAGACTTAGTACCTACGGCCACTCCCGCGCCGCAACGCGCGCAGGGCCTGCTCTGTCCAGTATGCCGGGTGGACCTCGTACTCGCCGACCGGCAGGGAATCGAGATCGACTATTGCCCGCAATGCCGGGGCATCTGGCTCGACCGGGGCGAACTCGACAAGATCATCGAGCGCAACGCTGCCTACGAGGCGTCGGTCCCCCCGACGCAAACCGGACCAGCCTACACCGCGCCAGGGCCGGTCCCTGCGCCGGGCTATGCCCAGCCCGCGCCGTGGGGGTCTAGCGAAGGTCACCATGGCGAAGGCCATCACGGGGGTGGGCACCATGGGGGCGGACACCACGGCGGATATCAGCGTGGCGGGTTTCTTGGCGGGCTGTTTCGGCACTGATCGCCAGAGCTGCCCTGCCTGATAGTTCAACGGGTCAAATTCATAGCGCCATGTTCATGATGTCCTTGTAAGCCGACAATACTTTGTTGCGGACCTGTAGCGTGGCTTCGAAGCTGACGGACGCGCGCTGCTGGATGAGCGCGACCGTGGCGATATCGGTGGTTTCGCCGCGCTCGTAGGACTCCGTAGCGACGTCCTCCTGCTCCTGAAGGCTGTTCACCTTCTGGATTGCTTGGGTCAGCGTGGACGCGAAACTTGTTTTTGGCGTGTCGGCCTGTTCGACGCCTTGAGCCGCGTTGGTGGCAGGCGCAACGTTCGCAGTATCACGTAGCGCTGCGTTTCGCTGGAGAATGGCACTTCGTAGCGCCAGCACGTCAGCCGCTCTCACCTCCATGACCAATCCCTTTATCGATGAAGCTATCCTTCCGCTTCGCCTTAAGAAAGCGTTAAGCATATTGCCGATCAATAATGCTCTACCGTCGTAGCGTGTGCCTTGAAGTAGGGCAGATGCGAGCCAATCACGCAGGCTTATTTGATGTTGGCGCGTTGCCGCCTGCGTGGACTGTCGGGTGACTGGCGAACAGCCCGACCGCGAACAGGTGTCCGAGCGAGCGGGCATTGGCGATCAGCACGGCGGCGGCCAGCGCGAGATATCCCCAGGACAGCCAGGTCAGGCTGGCGATCGTCCGAGCTTCGTCACCTAGGAAGGCGAGCGTCAGCCCCACCTGCAGGGCGAACAACGCTGCCAGCGCCAGGCCGCCCCAAAGTCCAAGCCGCAGCCGCAACAGCAAAGCGATTCCGAACAGCGACTGCGCGGCGGTGAGGAAGAACTCCTCGTGCTGTCGCGCATCGAGCGGCAGCGCGGTCAGTCCGCCCGCGCCCAGGCTCATCGCCAGCGGCAGCATGCCGACCAGCAACGTCCATTGGTTGATCTTGTCGGAGATCATCGTCGCGAGTCCGTTGGCGGCGCGGCCCGACAGGACAAACAACACCGCGATCGTCACCGCCGGCGCCTCGCTGGCCAGCGGCGCGAGCCACTGGATCAACAGGAACTCGTCAATCCCGATCAGGCGGCCCGAGGCGACCATCGATTCCGCGAACGGCTCGGCCGACGCGAGGATGACGATCGCAGCGACGATTGTCAGTCCGCCCATGGCCAGCCACTGGCGCGCCGGCGAAAGCGTGGCGAGGGCGGCCGCCGGCCCCGGCTCGTCGTCCTCATCCTCTTCCGCCTTGGGGAGATAGCTTACTCTCCAGACATAGGCGGCGAAGATGGCGACCAGCATCAAGCTGTCGATCCAGCCGATCGCGTTGCGAAAGAGAATGGTGAACGACCAAGCGGTGCCGATCAGCAGAAACACGATTTCCGCCGCGTTGACAGGAGCGAGATCGATCCGTCGCTCGCGAGTGCGCAGCCAGTGTATGACGACCATGAGCGGCCAGGCCAGTCCGACGAGCAACCGGTTGGCACCGGTCATGTTGGCGGCGGCATAATGGACGTAGTTCGAGCTGGGGTCCTGCCCGGCGGCATAGGCGTAGTAAAAATCGACCGCGTACTCGGGAAGCACCGTGACCAGTGCGATCGCGGCGACGATCAATCCCTGACTTACCCGCTTTTCGGCGGTCTCCGCGCCCCATGACAGCATAAAACCCGCTGCGAGGATCGCGATGCCGAACAATGCGGCATCGAGCAGCGGGTCAGGCCGCCAACCGCCCAAGCGGAGCAAGATGGCGGGAATGGTCGCCGCGATGGCGATCCCGAGATAAGCCACGAAACGGCCCAGTGCCGCTGTCTTGGTGGTGGCTTCCATTTTTTGTCTCCTACACTGAGCAATACATTCGCGTCTGGCACTGCCAAATTTGGCTCATCGCTTTAGCCAAGGAAGCATAGCCTGTCCTATAAATGAGAATGTCCTGTTCTCCCTAAAACGAACGATTGCCGGAGAGACGGGGCGAGCAATCCGAACGGCTGTGAACGGTCGCGCTAAGTGGCGGCATTCTGATCGCGCTATTTGTCAGTTGCCGGGTCCGATCACGAGGCAGTCTTGCGCGGCCTGTACGATGTCGGGCGACACCGCGTCGACGCGATTGAGGGTCATAATCCGCCGCATCTGCGCGAACAGGCGCTCCATCAGCCGGAAGTTGCCGCGCGTGATGCGGATCACTGCCGCCTGAGCCTCGATCGCGTCGAGCTGGGCCGGGTCGAAGGTGATGCCGAAGTCGCCGGCATGGGTCGCCAGCAACAGGCACATCTCCGTTTCGGTCAGCGGTTTGAACTCGTGAACGAAGCCGATGCGCGAGTAGAACTGGGCGTAGCGGGCAAGGCGTTTTTCCAAGCCTGGCATTCCCATCAGGATCAACCCGAATCCACGGCGATCGGCCATGTCGCGAAGGTGTTCGAGGCTGTCGGGCATCGCGGGCAGGAACCCGCCCTTTTGCCATCGCGAAACCGGGGGTTCGCCGGTGCTGCCATGTTGGCGGCGATGATAGACGCCGCACACGAAAGTCTCGAAGCGCGTCCGCAGCTCGTCGAGCTTGAGGGTCGGTGCCGACAATGATTTGCCCGCGATTGTGTGTCCTGGCAGGTCCGACAGGAACATGTCGTTGATGGTGCGGAACACCCGCTCGATCTTGCCGCGCCCGCGCGGGCGACCCGGCAGCGAATGGATGAGGCGGATTTTGAGGGCGATGCACGCCTGCTCGATGTGCTCGGAGATGAAATCCGAGCCGTTATCGACGTAGAGCTGTTCGGGAATGCCGCTGACGATCCACGCGGGATTGGCCTTCCTCCAGATCGCCTGTCGCAAAGCCAGCGCCGTGTTCAATGCACTCGGCGCGTCTAGGCTGATGAAATAACCGGCGATGGCCCGGCTGTGATCGTCGAGAACGACCGTCAGCCAAGGGCGTACCGGTGTCCCCGCATCATCGAGAACGAGAATGTCGAGCACGGTATGATCCGCCTGCCACATCTCATTCGAGGCCGCGGCCTCGCGCCGATGCACCAGTTCGTGCTCGTCGCGGTAGGCTGCCGGGTCGGAGGCTGCTGCGATCTGGCTTGCCGGTATCGCCCTGACGACACGCGCGACGGCCGAGTAGCTTGGTGCCCGGTGCCCTTCGGCGACGGCGAGTTCCTGCAACTTCCGGTGAATGGCGGCAACCGGGGGACGCGGGCGTTTGATGGCGAGATCGCGGACAAGCGCGACCAGGTGGTCCGGCAGGTGCAACCTGCCCCGATCGGCTCGCGAGATGCGCGCGAGGCCAGCGAGGCCTTTGGACCGGTATCGGGCGAGCCAACGCTGCAATGTTCGTTCGCTCACCGTGTCGGTGCGAGCGAGGTCGGCGAGTGAGATGTTGTCGGTCAGATGCGGTTCGAGGATGCGATAGCGCTCGATCGCCAGCGGCGGGACGAGCGCCGGGTGCGTCACCGACGGTTCATGCTGCAGGTAAGGAAAACGGGGATTTGATTGCCTGCCACGTTGCGAAATCCGCTCGATTGCAAAACCGGCCTATTCGACGTAAATCTACCCGGTAAAGAAAACTAGATGGTGTTGACAAAGTGGATTCCCAAACGGTCTGATCTCTGATTCAAGGCTGCTCTTTGCGGAGAGCAGCAATGGCGCGTGGCGATCTGACGGACGAGGAATGGGCGGTGCTTGAAGGTCTGCTGCCGTCAGAGCGCGGCCGAAAGGCGCGGCCCTCGCATGACAATCGGCGGTTTCTGAACGGCATGCTGCATGTGCTGCGGGTTGGCTGCCCCTGGCGGGACATGCACGAGCGCTACGGCAAGTGGAACTCGGTCTATGTGCGGTTCCGGCGCTGGGCGGAACAAGGCGTCTGGGATGCGATGCTGGCCACGCTGGTCGAGTTCGGGCTGACCGACGACTGGCAGCACATGATCGACAGCACCACGGTTCGCGGCCATGTTTCGGCAGCGGGCGCTAAAGGGGGACTCATAAGGAGGCTTTTGGTCGATCACGCGGCGGCTTTACGTGCAAAGTCCACGCCCGCTGTGACAATCAGGGACGCCCTCTCGGCTTCGTCCTGACCGGCGGCGAAGCGTCGGATTACGGCGCTGTCGAAGACCTCATGGCGCTGCCGGTCAACAAGCCCAAGGCGCTGCTGGCCGACAAAGGCTATGACGGCGATGCGGTCCGGACAGACCTGTTGATACGCGGTATCCTGCCGATCATCCCGCCAAAGGCCAACCGGCGCGAACCCATCGCCTGTGACTTCCGACGATACCGGGACCGGAACCGCATCGAGCGCATGTTCGGCCACCTCAAGCATCAACGCCGCATCGCCACCCGCTACGACAAAACCGCACTTTCGTTCGCCAGCTTCCTCAATCTCGCCGCCATCCGCCGGTGGCTGCCCAACTTTGTCAACAGGGCCTAGGGCAACATAATCCTGTCAATGACGACATCCTTGCCAAAGGCCGGTCGCCGGCGCCGCAACAGCCGCCAACCGTGAAGATCGGCTACGCGCGTGTCTCGACCGCCGAGCAGAATCTCGACCTGCAAAAGGATGCCCTGCTCGCGGCCGGGTGTGGGAAGGTCATCACCGACAAGGCGTCGGGCGCGACCGCCGCTAGGCCTGGCCTCGACCAGGTGAAGGAGCAGCTTCGTGCCGGCGACACGCTGGTGGTTTGGCGGCTTGACCGGCTTGGCCGCTCGCTGCGCGATCTGATCGGGTGGATGACCTACCTCGACGAAGAGAAGGTTGGGCTGCTGAGCCTACACGAGGCGATCGACACCTCTACGACCTCGGGCAAGCTCACTTTCCATCTGTTCGGCGCGCTGGCGGAGTTCGAGCGCAACCTGATCCGCGAGCGCACCCAGGCCGGCCTCACCGCTGCCCGCGCCCGTGGCAAGAAAGGCGGCCGACCCACGGCGCTCAACAAGGACAAGCGCGACCTGGCCGTTCGGCTCTATCACGAGAACACTATGCCGATCGCTAAGGTTTGCTCGATGCTCGGTATCTCCAAGCCGACACTCTATGCCTATGTGCGCTCCGCAGAGGCCAAAGCGGTATCCGCGTAACGATAGAGCTGGTATTTACCCTCGCTTTGTGCCGAGAGCGGTTTTCATGTAGCTATCCAGCTTGCGGCTGATCCCCGCGATTGTTGCGAACTCAGCCTGAATATTACCCATCTTAAGAAGCTGTTCCTCCAAAGTCACGTTGTTGCCGTCTGGCTTTGTTTCACTTGTGTCTCTATCGAGTATGATCTCATTTGACAGCTGTAGTGGACGAGCACCCAATGCTGCCATGTCAGCAGTAATTTCGACCTGCGGGCGTGCTATCTGCGGCCCGTTTCCAGGGCTCAGAGTACTTTCCAGAAGTTTAGCGAAATCAGGTGCCTTGACGTCACGAGCTTTATAACCAGGCGTCTCGCTGTTGGCGATATTTCCCGCAATAACGCGTTGCCGCAACGATAAATTTCGCAGCGATGCGTCAATCGCATTCAGCAGTGGCGGCTCAGACACTCCAGGAACCCTCCTACACATGCTAGGCGCGCTGATCGGCCCCTCTCCTTATAGGAAAAGATTCAGGGTTTGGCGGCTCGAACCGTCCTCGCCGGCATGCTTTGATCTCGAACATACGCGGTCGCTCGGCTCGCAGGCTAATTGGATACCGCTAAAGTCAAATAGCGCGATCAGAATGCCGCCACTTAGGGTGAACGTTTACAAACGGCTTCGCAGCGGCCATTATTCTCTCCCGAAACACTCCCTTGTTTCTATATCCGAAATCGAGCTAGCTCGCGTCGAGTTTTCGGAGAACGCCCTTGCTCGTCGGCTATGCCCGCGTGTCCACCAGGGACCAGTCCCCTGCCCTACAGATCGACGCGCTTCATGCGGCCGGGTGCGAACGCGTGTTCACCGAGAAGGCATCGGGCGCGCAGCGCGATCGGCCCGAGTTGAAGGCCGCGCTCGAATATATCCGTGCTGGTGATTCCCTTGTGGTGTGGAAACTCGACCGCCTCGCGCGATCGGTGCGACAGCTCGTGGAGACGGCCGAAGATCTCGCCAAGCGCGAGATCGGCCTTCGTGTGCTGACCCAAGCGATCGACACGACCAGTCCGGGCGGGCGGCTCGTGTTCCATGTTTTCGCGGCCGTGGCGGAGTTTGAGCGCGAGCTGACCTTGGAGCGCACCCACGCCGGGCTTGCCCAGGCAAAGGCGTTGGGCCGACGTGGCGGGCGCAAACCGGCGATGGGGCCGGCCGAGATCAAGCGCGCCAAGGCGATGCTCGCAGACCCGACCATCACCGTGGAGGAGGTCGCGCAGCAGATCGGGGTGCAGCCGTCGACGCTCTATCGGCATATACCGGGCGGGCGCAGCTCGCTTAGCCAGGCGGCGTAGCGGAGGCCGTCTGTTCGACGGCCGCGTTTTTGTCCCGCCCACCCAGCCCTGTGGGCCTGGCCTTCGGCCCGGCCGGGCGTAGCGCGCGGTTCAGGCAAACAGATCGGCGACTGCCTACACGTGAGCGTGTTCACACGTTCACGTGTTCATAGGTTCGATGAGACCATCAATATCACGAGTCCGAATGAGCGATGCATCACCCTTGACCGCGTTGTGAAATATAACTACATTCGCGCCAATGCATCGAAAAGCCCTGCGCAACATTTCGTGGATCAAGGGCGCGCTCAAAGAGTTCGGCCGCTTTCCCGACGATGCGCAGGATCAGGCCACGGATGCCCTCACGGCGATCGCCGAGGGCGACACGCCGGAAATCGTCAAGCCCATGACCGGGTTGGGTTCGGGCATGTGGGAACTGGCGATCAAGGAGCGGGGAGACGCCTTCCGGGTGATCTACGCCCTCCAGCTCGACGACGACATTTGGGTGGTTCACGCCTTCCAGAAGAAATCCAAGAGCGGGGTCGCCACCCCGAAGCAGGAAATTGACTTGGTGCGTGAGCGCATCAAGCGTTTGAAGGAGGCGCTGCAATGACCGACGATGACGACTTCGAGCTGATCCGAGGCACCGGCAACGTCTATGCCGACCTTGGCATGAAGGAACCGGAACAGCGCCAGCTCCGCGCCATTCTGGCGGCCGAAATCAGCAAAACGCTATCGACTGACAATCTGACAGTGCGGGCGGCCGAGAAAATCACCGGCGTCGCCGCTGCCGATTTTTCGCGTATCCGCCAAGCCAAGCTCAAGGGCTTCACGATCGACCGGTTGATGACGATCCTCGACCGGCTCAATCGCGACGTGCAGGTGTCCGTATCCGTGCTGCCGCGCAAGGCAGACGGGCAAGCAGGCTTTCACCTTCATCCGGCTTGAGATGCTCGACCAGGCCATCGAGGAGGCGCGTTCCAGGTTCGATGACCTATCGCCGACGGAGCTGGAAGCACTGATCGACGAGGCTGTTTCAGCGACGCGGCGAGCGCCGAAGCTCGCGAACAACAAATAGAGTCCGGCGCCTGCCGCTGCGCGGCACCGCCGCTCTCAGTCGCTTCGCTCCCCAAGCCCGCAAGCGGTCTTGGCCCTGCCGGGTTCCGATCGGCTGGCGGAGCGCGGAATCCGCGCAGCGGATCGCCGCCAATCGACACCGTTGACCACTGCGCTCCAATCGTCCACACGTCCACGTGTTCACACGCTCACACGTCCACGTGTCCAGAGGTTCACATGAAGGTCATCACCATCATTAGCCAGAAGGGCGGTGCGGGCAAAACGACCTTGGCGATCCACCTAGCTGCGGCCGGCGCGGGCGCAGGGTTCACGACCTTGATCCTCGACACCGACCCGCAGGCGACCGCGAGCCACTGGAGCGAGTGGCGCGGATCGTCGGACCTTGAGGTAGTCGATTGCGCCTCCCCTCCCCTTTTGCCCCGCAAGCTTCAGCAGGCGGCCGAACTCGGTGCCGATCTGGTGGTGATCGACACCCCGCCCCATGCCGACATTATGGCGCGTGAAGCCTGCAAGGTCGCCGACCTGGTGCTGATTCCCTGTCGTCCCCAGGCTTTTGACCTCAAAGCCGTCGAGATAACGGCCGAACTGGTGCAGGCGACCGGCAAACCCGCGTTCGTGCTGTTCATGGGCGGCCCCCAGCGCGCGCCGACGACCTACCGGGACGCCCGCGAGTTGATCGAGGGCAGCGATGGCGTTGCCGGCATGGGCGTGGACGTTGCGCCCGTCATGCTCACCCAGCGAGCGATCTATCATCACAGCACGGCGCAGGGGAAAACCGCGATCGAGCTGGAACCCGAAGGCAAAGCGGCAGAGGAGGTCGCCGCGCTATGGGCGTGGACAAGTAAACAGGTGAACGTGTCCACACGTTCACGAGTGAACAAGAAGCGAGGCGCGGCATGAGCAAGTTCGGCGCGATGAAGCAGCAGCGGGCGGAGAAGGCCGACGCAATCGGCGACAGCCCCGATCCCGCGACCACAACGCCAGCCCCTCGCGCGGCGGCACGGCAGGGTAAGAAAGCGGTGAGCGCGTATTTCAGCCCCGCCGTCAGTCGCGGCTTGAACATGCTGGCAGCCGAGGAAGGAACGACGGTGCAGGCGCTCCTTGGCGAAGCCATCGACTTGCTCATGCGCCAGCACGGCAAGCACCCGTTCGGAGAGCGGTAGCTGTCCACGTGTGAATATGTGGGTATGTGAACGTGTGAACACAGGAAATCAGGAGCTTGGAGGTGGCAAGATCGACGAACGCCAGGAAGCCGACTGGCCCGGCAGCAGAGGTTGAAGAACCGATGCTGCCGATCGAAGCGCCACGCCGCCAACGCAACCGAATCGGCAAAAAAACGATTGGCGGCAAGTTCGACCCGGCTGTAGCGAGGGCGTTCGCGATCCTTGCCGTCAAGGAGGATGCGACGATCGAGGCGATGCTGACCGAGGCGGTCCTAGACATTCTCCAGAAATACAAGCAGCCAATCGAGCGGTGAACACGTTCACACGATAGCATGTGAACGTGTGAACACGCAGGCTATTCGTAGCACCAGATAGAAGCCGCTTCCCAGCGTCCCGATAATCTGACAGGCTTTGTTGTCGGCGAACGAGTTCGCCGATTC
>NZ_JANINM010000351.1 GCF_024509055.1 Mesorhizobium sp.
GCGAAGTGGTGCGCCGCCTCGCCATGGCGCGGCCCGACGTTGCGTTCACGCTGGCCGGCGAGGAACGTGCGCCAGTGACCTGGGCGGCGGCGCTGCCCGGCGCCCCCGGACGGCTGGCGCGGCTCGGCGACATTCTCGGGGCGGATTTTCGCAATGCCGCGATCGATGTGCGCAGCGAGCGCGAGGGCGTCGTCGTCGAAGGTTTCGCCGCGGCGCCGTCGCTGACGCGCGCCAACGCGCTTGGACAATATCTGTTCGTCAACAGCCGCCCGGTGCGCGACAAACTGATCCTCGGCGCGGTGCGCGCGGCCTACTCGGACTATCTGCCGCGCGACCGCCATCCCATCGTCGCGCTGTTCGTGACGCTCGATCCGCAGGAGGTCGACGCCAACGTGCATCCCGCCAAGACCGAAGTGCGTTTCCGCAATGCCGGCCTTGTACGCGCGCTGATCGTCCACGCGCTCAAGGATGGCTTGGCGCGCGAAGGCCGGCGCACTGCGGCGAATGTCGACGGCGCGGTGATCTCGTCGTTCCGCCCGGCCTTCTCGCCGCGACCCGGCAATTGGGACTGGCGGCGCTCGCCGGCCTATCCCACGAGCGCACCGTCATCTTACGGCGCAACCGCTTTCGCCGAGCGCGATCAATCCGCGTTCGATGTCGGCGCGCCGACCGCCGACGTGCGTTTCGAATCCGCACCGGCACCGGACCTGCTCGACCGTCCGCTCGGCGCCGCGCGGACGCAAATTCACGAGACCTATATCGTCTCGCAGACCCGCGACGGCCTCATCGTGGTGGACCAACACGCCGCACATGAGCGCATCGTCTACGAACGCCTGAAGGCATCGCTCGCGCAGAACGGCGTGCAGCGGCAGATCCTGCTGATCCCCGAGATCGTCGAACTCGACGAAGCCACCGTGGAGAAGCTGATCGCACGCGCCGCCGAGCTGGAGACGTTCGGGCTGGCGATCGAATCCTTCGGTCCAGGCGCGGTCGCAGTGCGCGAAACGCCGTCGCTGCTCGGCAAGACCAACGCCGCCGCGCTGCTGCGCGATCTCGCCGAACATATGGCCGAATGGGACGAGGCGCTGCCGCTGGAGCGGCGGCTGCTGCACGTCGCCGCCACCATGGCCTGCCACGGCTCGGTGCGCGCCGGCCGCATCCTCAAGCCCGAGGAAATGAACGCGCTATTGCGTGAGATGGAAGACACGCCGAATTCCGGCCAGTGCAACCACGGCCGCCCGACCTATGTCGAACTCAAGCTGTCGGATATCGAGAAGCTGTTCGGACGGCGGTGAGGCGTTGCGGCAAACACCAGAGTTCTCGTCATGGCCGGGCTTGTCCCGGCCATCCACGTCTTTGACGTAGCGAACTCTAAGACGTGGATGCCCGGCACAAGGCCGGGCATGACGGGTGACTGGCTTTGTCGCTCACTTGTACTTCGCGTCGCGCTCCAGCAGCTCGATGGAAATGCCTTGCGGCCCGCGGATGAAGCAGATGCGCACGCCGGGGCGGATGTTGTGAACGTCCTGCGTGAACTCGACGCCCTTGGCTTTCAATTGCGCCGCGACGTCGTCGATATCCTTCACCGCGAGCCCGAAGTGATCGA
>NZ_JANINM010000352.1 GCF_024509055.1 Mesorhizobium sp.
TCCTTGCGCCGCATGGCGAGGATGAAGGCGAAGGTGCCGAGCGTCATCACCAGATAGATCAGCATGTAGATGACAACGCCGCGAACGCCGGCCTGGCTGTTGGCGGCAAGGCCGACCAGTGCGTATCCCATGTGACCGATCGAGGAATAGGCCATCAGGCGCTTGATGTTGGTCTGGCCGATGGCCGCGAAGGCGCCCAGCGCCATCGAGGCGATCGAGATGAAGACGACGATCTGCTGCCAGTCAGCGGCGATCGGCTTGAAGGCGCCCATGGTGACGCGCACGATCAGCGCCATCGCCGCCATCTTCGGCGCGGCCGCGAGGAAGGCCGTCACCGGCGTCGGCGCGCCTTCATAGACGTCCGGCGTCCACATGTGGAACGGCACGGCCGATATCTTGAAGGCAAGCCCCGCGAGAACGAAGACCAGGCCGAAGACGAGGCCGAGCTGACGCTCGCCGCTGCCGAGCGCCGTCGCGATCTCGTGGAAGCCAGTGTTGCCGGTATAGCCGTAGACGAGGCTGATGCCGTAGAGCAGCATGCCCGACGACAGCGCACCGAGCACGAAGTACTTGAGGCCAGCCTCGGTCGAGCGGAGATTGTCGCGGTTGATCGCCGCCAGCACATAGATCGCCAGCGACTGCAGCTCGAGCCCGAGGTAGAGCCCGATCATGCTGTTGGCCGAGATCATCAGCAGCATGCCGAGCGTGCAGAGCAGGATCAGCACCGGATATTCGAACTTGTCGAAATGCTCCTGCCTGGCAAAGCGCATAGACATGACCAGCGTCACGGCGGAACCGATCAGCGCCAGCATCTTCATGAAGCGGCCGAAGGAATCCTGGACGAACGAGCCGCCATAGCCCGGCCCTTCGCCGCCGGAAGAGGCAAGCCAAACGCCGGCGATGACCAGGACAACAACAGCGAGTCCGGTCACGGTCATGGTGTTGTTAGAGCGGGAATAGGCTCCCACCATCAGAAGCGCGAGCGCGCCGATGGCGAGGATCAGTTCCGGCGTCGAAAGCGAAAGGCTGGAGAGAAGGTCCGGCGTCATAGAATATCCCCAGTCAGTTCGCCGCCGCGGTCTGCGCGGAATTGATGGATGCGGTGACGTTGGTGACGAGCGTCTTGACCGAGGCCGCCGTCGCGTCGAACACCGGCGCCGGGTAGACGCCGAAGAAGATGACCAGCACCACCAGCGGATAGACGATCGCCTTCTCGCGCGGCGAGAGATCGAGCAGGTTCTTCAGGCTCTCCTTGGTCAACGCGCCGAAGATCACGCGGCGGTAGAGCCAGAGCGCGTAAGCTGCCGACAGGATGACGCCGGTCGCGGCGAAGAAGGCAACCCAGGTGTTGACCCGGAAGACGCCGAGCATGGTCAGGAATTCGCCGATGAAGCCGCTGGTGCCGGGCAAGCCGACATTGGCCATGGTGAAGATCATGAACACGGTGGCGTATTTCGGCATGTTGTTGACCAGGCCGCCATAGGCGTCGATCTCACGTGTGTGCATGCGGTCGTAGATGACGCCAACGCACAGGAACAGCGCGCCCGAGACGAGGCCGTGGCTGAGCATCTGGAAGATCGCGCCCTGCACGCCTTCCTGGTTCA
>NZ_JANINM010000353.1 GCF_024509055.1 Mesorhizobium sp.
CCGAGATCGTCGATGAATCGGGCGTGCTGAAAGGCCGCCAGCCCTGGAAGCGCGAAATCCGGCGTGACGACCAGATTGTCGCCGACCGGCTCGAGCACATACTGCATGACGAAATTACTGAAACGCAGGTGGACATGGTAAAGACCGCGCACTGAAACGCGGCCCCCCTTCAACGAAACCAGATGCGATACAACGCGCACCTTATATCAGGCGGAGAGACTTCATGACCCGGACCATCGTCGCCTCGGCGACACGAGAAATCATCATCGGCTTCGATCAGCCCTTCTGCGTGATCGGCGAACGCATCAATCCGACCGGCCGCAAGAAGCTGGCCGCCGAGATGGTGGCCGGCAATTTCGAGACCGTGATCAAGGATGCGCTGGAGCAGGCCGCCTGCGGCGCCACCATGCTCGACGTCAATGCCGGCGTCACCGCTGTCGACCCCAATGCGACCGAACCGGCGCTGCTGGTCCAGACGCTTGAGATCGTCCAGAACCTCGTCGACCTGCCGCTCTCGATCGACTCTTCTGTCACCGCCGCCATCGAGGCAGCGCTCAAGGTCGCCAAGGGCCGCCCGCTGGTCAACTCCGTCACCGGCGAGGAAGAGAAGCTCGAGGCGATCCTGCCGCTGGTCAAGAAATACAACGTCCCGGTAGTCGCCATTTCCAATGACGAGACCGGCATTTCGATGGACCCGGACGTGCGCTTCGCCGTCGCCAAGAAGATTGTCGAGCGCTGCGCCGACCACGGCATTCCCGCGCATGACGTCGTCGTCGACCCGCTGGTCATGCCGATCGGCGCGCTGGGCGATGCCGGCCGCCAGGTCTTCGCGCTGCTGCGCCGGCTGCGCGAGGAGCTAAAGGTCAACACCACCTGCGGCCTCTCCAACATCTCCTTCGGTCTGCCGCACCGCCACGGTATCAACGCCGCCTTCATCCCGATGGTGATCGGCGCCGGCATGACCTCGGCGATCATGAACCCGGTCCGTCCGCAGGAAATGGAAGCCGTGCGCGGCGCCAATGTGCTCAACGGCACCGACGAGAACTGCACCAACTGGATCCGCACCTACAAGGACTACAAGCCGGCCGAAGGCGGCCATGCCGCGCCGGCGCCGACGCCAGTGACGGCCCCTGGCGATGGTGGTGCGGCTGCCGCCGGCGGCCGCCGCCGCGGCGGTCGCGAAGCCCGCATGGCCCGGGGGTAAGCGCGCAATCGTGGACCGTATCGCAAATCTCGCTGAGCCGGTCGCATCGTCGATGCGATCGGTGACGTCTGCGTTGCGGTCAGGCCATGCCCAGTATTGCGTCGAACAGCGCCATTCCAGCCCAGGATCCGAAGATACCCGTTACGCCGCCGATGACGAAATCGTCGGCGTAGGCGGGCCAGAAGTTGTTGAGCACCAGCGCTCCGACGATCGCGCCGAGGATCCCGCAAGCCAGGTACTGCGGATTGCGCAGCCACGGCCCCTTGATCACGCGCACCATGGTGAACGCGGTGAGGACTGCGGACAGAAGAAGATCCGACATGGTTGGCCTCTGGACCAGCAGAGAGTCCACCCAATAGTAAAACGATCCGTTAAACGGCATCGGCAACTGCCATCGAGATACGTGCCAGCATGAACCCTCCCCCAAACATCACCGATCCACTTGTGCTGTTCATGCCGTCCGGCAAGCGCGGACGGTTTCCGATCGGCACGCCGGTGCTAGACGCGGCCCGGCAGCTTGGCGTCTATGTCGAGAGCGTGTGCGGCGGCCGAGCCACTTGCGGACGCTGCCAGATCGAGGTGCAGGAAGGCAATTTCGCCAAGCACAAGATCATCTCGTCCAACGACCATATTTCTCCCAAGGGCGCCAAGGAGGAGCGCTACGAGCGCGTGCGCGGACTGCCCGAGCGGCGGCGCCTCTCTTGCTCCACGCAGATCCTCGGAGACCTCGTCATCGACGTCCCCCAGGACACGGTCATCAACGCGCAGACCATCCGCAAGGACGCCGACACGCGCGTCATCGCCCGCGATACGGCGATCCGCATGTGCTATGTCGAGATCGAAGAGCCCGACATGCACAAGCCGCTCGGCGATCTCGACCGCCTCAAGATCGCCCTGATGAAGGACTGGGGTCTCAAGAACCTCGAATTCGACTTCTACCTCATGCCGCAGGTCCAAGGCATCCTGCGCAAGGGTAACTGGGCCGCGACCGCCGCCATCCACAAGGACGCCGACAGCGACATCGCGCGTGTCATTGCTCTCTGGCCCGGGCTGAAGAACGAGGCCTATGGCCTTGCCTGCGATATCGGCTCCACCACCATTGCGATGCATCTGGTGTCGCTGCTGTCCGGCCGCGTCGCCGCCTCGTCCGGCACATCCAACCCTCAGATCCGCTTCGGCGAGGATCTGATGAGCCGCGTCTCCTATGTGATGATGAATCCGGACGGCCGCGAGGGCATGACGGTCGCCGTGCGCGAGGCCGTGTCAAGTCTTGTGGACAAGGTCTGCGCGGAAGGCAACGTCCAGCGCGCTGACATCCTGGATTCCGTCTTCGTCGGCAATCCGATCATGCATCATTTGTTCCTCGGCATCGATCCGACGGAACTCGGCGGCGCTCCCTTCGCGCTCGCCGTCTCCGGCGCCGTGCGCATCAAGGCCTCCGATATCGGCCTCAAGCTGAACCAGGGCGCGCGCCTCTACATGCTGCCCTGCATTGCCGGCCATGTCGGCGCCGACGCCGCGGCGGTCACGCTCTCGGAAGGCCCGCACCGCCAGGAAGAGATGATGCTGATCGTCGACGTCGGCACCAATGCCGAGATCGTGCTCGGCAACTCTACGCGCGTCGTCGCCGCCTCCTCCCCCACCGGCCCGGCTTTCGAGGGCGCGGAAATCTCCGGCGGCCAGCGCGCCGCCCCCGGCGCCATCGAGCGCGTCCGCATCGACCCCGAGACGCTGGAGCCGCGCTATCGCGTCATCGGCTCGGAGCTATGGTCCGATCAGCCTGGCTTCACCGAGAGCGTGCAGGCGACGGGTGTGACCGGCATTTGCGGTTCGGGCATCATCGAGGTGGTGGCCGAAATGTACCTGACGGGCATCATTTCGGAAGACGGCGTCGTCGAAGGCTCGCTTGCCGCACGCTCGCCGCGCATCGTCGCCAACGGCCGCACCTTCTCCTATGTGCTGAAGGAGGGCGAGCCGAAGATCACGATCACCCAGAACGACGTGCGCGCCATCCAGCTTGCCAAGGCGGCGCTTTATGCCGGCACCAAGCTGTTGATGGAGAAGCAGAACACCGAGCATGTCGACCGAATCCATTTCGCCGGCGCATTCGGTTCCTTCATCGATCCGAAATACGCCATGGTGCTCGGTCTCATCCCGGACTGCGATCTCGACAAGGTTTCAGCGGTCGGCAACGCGGCCGGCGCCGGCGCGCGCATGGCGCTATTGAACCGCGGCTACCGTCGCGAGATCGAGGACACGGTCGCCCATATCGAGAAGATCGAAACCGCGCTGGAACCGAAGTTCCAGGAGCACTTCGTCTACGCCATGGCGTTGCCGAACAAGGTCGACCCCTTCCCGAAGCTGGCGGCCGCGGTGAAGCTGCCGCCACGCAAGGCCGTGAGCGAGGATGGAGCAGCGGGCGATGCCACGCCGCGCCGGCGTTCCCGCGAGGAGCGCGCGGCGCGACGCGGCCGCGACTGACGGCGTCTCGGCTCTAGCTCTGGCCGCTCGCGACCCGCGCGGCTGCGGCATGCCGTGCCTTCGCCGCGCCCTTGGCGCGCGGCGAATGCAGCAGCCTGACCAATGGCTTTTCGACCAGAAGGTAGAGCACGGCCGAGAATGCGATCGTGACGACCACGATCACCGTCGGCTGCAGCGTGGCAGGAATTCCGATGCGCAAGACGATGCCGGTCGCTGCGACGGCTGCCAGGACATGCCATAGATAGATCGAATAGGACGCATCGCCGAGAAAGCCGGGCAAGGCCAGCGGGCGGAACGGCCGCGCCCGCTCGGCAAAAACCGCGCCCGCCACGATCAGTGTCGCCGGAATCCCCCAGCGTAAGGCGCGGGGCACGTCGGCATGGAACAATGGACCGACCGCAAGGAGGAGAAATCCGGCGCCAACCATTGTCAGCGCCGCTCCAAGCGGGATCCTGGCGCCCTGACGCCACAAGCGTCCCACGATGACGCCGGCTGCAAACTCGAGCACGACAGGATCGCTGAAGGCATACGCATAAGCATATCCCGCCGGAAGAACGAAATGCAGGCCGACAATTGCGGCAAGAGCGCCGATGAGAACGCCTAACCGCCAGCGTTCGCCCAGGAACAGGACCAGCGTGAAAACGAGATAGAACATCATCTCGTAGCAAAGCGTCCAACCCTGGATGACGACAGGATGCAGCGCGTCTCCTTGCAGAACCGGCAGGAAGAACAGCGAGCCCACGAAATTCGGCAGACTGAGGACGTGGCCGTAGAAGAACTGCGGCCTGATCAGGATGCCTGCTGCGGTGAGCAGAGTGACGATCCAGTACAGAGGCACGATGCGGGTGATCCGGCGAGCCATGAAGCGCCACGGCACAGCGGGCTTGCCAGCCGTCGTTACCCACATGATGAAGCCGCTGATCACAAAGAAGACGTCGACTCCGGCCGCCCCAACCGCGAACGGCCCGCCGAACTGCTCGCTGACGTGAAAGCAGACAACCGCGCACGCGGCGAGGCCCCGCAGATATTGAATATTGTGGATGCTCGTCACGCTGCTCTGGCTCGGATTTGAACCATGCTGCGACGCACACATTCGATATCGCATCGCACAATAACAATACAGCCGCCCACCGCTGTCAACCGCGGATGGCCATCTGTCTTGACAGGGTTCGGGAGAGCGTAGCTTGCCAAACTCGTTTGCATGCAAATGTTTCAGGAACCGCACATTTCGGAAACCGAAACGCTGCTTTCGCGAAATACAGCCGAAACATCCGGAATGCATTTCCACCGGCATCGAATGGCGGCCGAGGATAGTCCTCGGTCACCGCTGCTCTTCGAGGGAGATGGAAAGATGTCGATGTTTGAAAACCTTGGCCGCTTCGGCGTGACCATCAGGCAGGCCCATGCCCGGAACAAGGCTATCCGCGCGCTTAACAGCCTGCCGCCGCATGTCCAGAAGGATATCGGTTGGCCGGCCTCGCCGCCGAGCGACCCTCAGGCAGCCCTTGCCTCGCTGCTGCTCGGCACACCACGCTGATGACCTTCGCCGACAAATGCGAGCTGCTCGCCAGGCGCCGAGGCCCGAAGGTGGCCCCGGCGCCTGCCGACAACAAGCTGCGCGCTTCGCTGGTGCCGCCGCGGCGCTGGGATAATCGCCGTCATCCCGATGTGCCAAAAGCGAAACCTTGACATTCTTCAGCGAGATACAATCTTCGAAAGGCGTGGGGGAACTTCTCTTAGTCGGCTCCGCCGAAGTCCGTGTATCCGCATGCCAAGTTTGAAAAGCCACCTCGTCTCGTTGATCCTCAGGCACAGCCGCAAGAGGGCTTTTTCCAGCCCGGAAAATCTGCGGCGCTGGATCGACTACGCCCGCAAGACCGAGGATTACCACCCGCCAGCCTTGCTCAAGGCTCGACTGGACATTGCCGAGACTTCCCTCGACGGCTTTCCCGTCTACGAGATCGCGCCGAAGTTCGGCGAGCGCCGGCGCATCCTCTATCTGCATGGCGGCGCCTATGTCTTCCAGATCACGTCCTATCACTGGGGCCTGATCGCCGAGATGGCCGAGCGCCTGGGCTTCGCCGTCACGGTGCCGGTCTACCCGATCGCGCCGGAGCATGATTTCCACGCCATGTTCGGCATGGTGGGCGACCTCTACAGGCGCATGCTGGAAGAAACCGATGCCGAGGATATCGTCTTCATGGGCGATTCCGCCGGCGGCAACATGGCCGTGGTGCTGACCATGATGGCCGCCGAGGAAGGGCTGCCTTTGCCGTCACGCCACGTCCTGATCTCACCCGGGCTGGACATGTCGCTGTCCAACCCGGAAGTGTTCGAGGCCGAGCGCAACGACCCCTGGCTCGGCATCCCCGGCGGCCTCGAGGCGATCCGGCTCTACAGTGCCGGCATGGACCGCTCCGACTGGCACATCAGTCCGCTCTACGGCGACCTCTCTGTGTTGCCGAAGACGCTCCTGCTTGCCGGCTCGCGCGACCTGCTCAGCCCCGACAATCTGATCTTCGCCGAGAAGGCGCGCGCTGCCGGTGTCGAGGTGGACGTCGTTTATGAGGAAGGCATGTTCCACGTCTGGCCGCTGATCGAGATGCCCGAAGCGCGCCGCGCGCGCGACAGCATTGTCGATTTCCTGGCCGGCGAGCCCAAGGCAAAGCGCATGCAGGCCAGAGGCTGGTGGCTGCAGGGTCAGGCCGCGACCTGAAAGATCACGATAGGCTGCCTAGCCCTGATCATACTCCCGGCGTGAAGCTTCGATCGCCGATCGGTTTTGCTGCCCCCATGCCGACAACGCCTCGAGCGGCTGGATCAGCGAGTGGCCCATTTCGGTCAGCTCGTATTCCACCTTGGGTGGAATGGTCGGGTAGGCCGTTCGCCTCAAAAGCCCGTCCCGCTCCAACCCGCGCAGCGTCAACGTCAGCATGCGGTGCGAGACACCACCGATCAGCCGCATCAGCGCATTGAAGCGCATCGGACCGTGCGACAGCGCGCCAACCACCATGATGGTCCATTTGTCGCCGATCCTGTCGAGAACCTGGCCGAAAGCCCGGCACTCGGCGTGAGGATCGGGATCCGCCATTTCCGGGACGCGCCCTTGCAGGGAAGCTTGCGGCATTTGCCTGTCCTTCGACACGAACATCGATGTTCGTAGAGCACAGAATTGTGCATTCTTGCGCCGATTTCCAGTCTCCATCATATCACTACGCACAAAATGTTCGTGCCCACTAACGATGGAGAAGACCTATGAAGATCGGTATCAGCGGCGCCAGCGGCAAACTCGGCAAGGCTGTCCTCAACGAGCTGGCAACACGCGTCCCCGAGCATAAGGTGATTGCAATCTCGCGCACACCCGAAGCGGTCGAGGGAGCGTCCGAAACCCGCCTCGGCGACTATGATCGCCCCGGCACGTTGGCGACCGCCTATGCCGGCCTCGACAGGCTGCTCATCATCCCGACATCCGACCTGCGGCCCGGCCGGCGCGGCGAGCAGAACCTGGCGGCCATCGACGCCGCCGTTGCCGCCGGCGTCGGTCACATCGTGTTCATGTCGATGGCCGGCACCCGCGAGGAATTGGAGCCTGCTATCGGCGCGTCCTATTGGGCAGGCGAGCAGCGGCTCATCGCGACGGCCCCGAGATGGACGATCCTGCGCATGAACTACTACGCCGAATCTCTTGTGCAGGAGGCACAGATGTCCTTTGGCTTGGGCCTGCTCACTGGCCTTGCCGAGAACCGCGTCGCCTTCGTTTCGCGCGACGATGTCGCCGCCGCGGCGGCCGGCATCCTGGCCGGGGACGACCATGCCGGTGCAATCTATGACGCTACCGGCCCGGCCAGCATCTCGGGCGCCGAGCGCGCCGCCATGATTGCCGAGGCCTCGGGCAAGCCGATGGGCTTCGCTGTGATCGCCGACGAGCAGCTTCGTGGCGGCCTCGCCCAGGCCGGCTTGCCGATCGACGTCATCAACGCGGTTTCCAGCATCCAGGCCGGGTTTGCGGCCGGCGGCATGAACATCGTCACCGGCGACGTCGAGAGACTGTCGGGCCGCGCGCCAAGGCCGCTTCAGGAGATTCTGGCCGCCGCGTTCTGAGCATCGGGCGCAGCGAGCCGACAAAAAAGCCCGCCCCGGAATACCGGGACGGGCCCTGTCAAAAGAACAGCTCAGAACTTGCCGGTTTCGCGGAAGAGTTCGAACGTGGCGCGGATATGGTCCGCGACGGCCTTCACCGGCGCGCTGGCGTCGGAGCCGACCACCATGGCGAGGTTGTAGGTGCCGATGTCCGGCATGCCGTCCTTCGGCCCGAGCTCGACCATCTCGTCGCCGAGGAACGACTTGGGCAGCGGCGCGACCGCAAGATCCGCCATGATCGCCGCGCGCTGGCCGGCGGTATGCGCGCTCATATAGGCAATGCGATAGTTGCGGCCTTCACGACCGAGCGCTTCCAGCGCCCCTGCCCGCCAGGCGCAGCCTTCCTCCCACAGCGAAACCGGCAGAGGCTCGCGCAGATGCGCGCAGCCGCCCTTGGCCCCGGCCCAAACGATCGGCTCGGTCAGAAGCACCTCGGCGCCGATGGCGCTGGTCTTGTAGGAATTGGTGAGCAGCGTGATGTCGAGCGCGCGGTCGTCCATGCGACGGCGCAGATTGATGCTCTGGTCGATAGTGACATCGACGGCGATCGATGGATGCGACTGCGCGAACCGCTTCAGCACATGCGGCAGGATGCGTTCACCGTAATCGTCCGGCGAACCCAGCCGGACCACGCCGACAATGTCGGGAATGATGAACTTCGACACCACCTCGCGGTTGATCGAGAGCAGGCGGCGGGCATAGCCGAGCAGCATCTCGCCATCCGTGGTCAGCGTCACCGAACGCGCATCGCGGGCAAAGACCGAGCGGCCGAGAATATCCTCCAGCTTCTTGATCTGCATGGAGACGGCCGATGGCGTGCGGAACACCGCATTGGCGGCGGTGGTGAAGCTGCCGGTCTCGGCGATCGCCACGAAGGTGCGCAACACATCGAGATCGAGCAGCGGCAGAGGGTGATTAAGCGGGGCGTTCATTGGAGCTTGCTTTCAATTTTTCTGATGCAAACGATCATCCCATTTCGTTTGATTGAACATCACTTCGCGCGCATAGTCAACTTGATCGATGCAGGCTGCTGCCAAAAACGGCCACTAAACCACCACCACACAGACCTGCAATCGACACGAAATGAAGCTGAAACAGACCTGACGTAACACATGGCCGGGTGCTTCCCTGCCCGATTCGAGGAGAAAGAGAATGTCTATCCTGTCATCCATCGGTCGGCTCGCGACCGAATTCAGCGCGGCCCGCGCCCGCTACCAGACCGAACGCGCCATCCATGCGCTGCCGATCGAACTGCAGAAGGATATCGGCTGGCCGGAAGCCGCCGACGCCAAGACCGGCGTGCGCCTCGGCGTAGGAAGCTGGGCCGGAGCCAAGTAGCTAAGTGTGTACTGAAAAATGAGGGCCTGCCGCGTCAGCTCGGCAGGCCCTTTTGTTTGCGCTCAAACGACTTCTGGAGCCATGCGGCCGCCGCATGACGCATATGAACCACTCGCATAGCGGGTTAATTTTCGAATTAAAGCATTGTAAATAATAGCAAATCTTTGGCACGCCGCCCAAAGATGTCGCAATCCATGTCGCTTTTCATATCAAGCGCTTCGCTTTTGCGATTTAGTTTTTGCTGAACCAAGCCTATATCACACGCAGCAAAAACGAGCTGCCCCACTCCATAAAGCGAAGGCGACCCGTCTGAGCAACCCAAATGGAGATGACGATGAAGCTGTTTGCCCGCCTTTTCACGCGCCGCGAAATGAACCTGACGACCGCTTTGGAGCGTCAGCGCCTTGCAAAGACCATGCCTGGCCAGACCGGCGCAATGGCCGCCGCCCGCCTCGGCTTCGTCGCCTGAGATAACTGGCGCACCAAACTGATTTCGACGCCGCCCGGTTCACCGTGGCGGCGTTTTTCGTTGCGTTGGCGTTCGATGCCAAGTGCAAGGCCAATGTACTCGCGGCGATTGCCCATTTGCGACCCATGTCGCAAATTTAATCTTCACTTGGCCGCCTACCCGATTGACAGCCAAGGTTTTTCCTGATGTCGCTATGCTGTTCGCGACATTCTGTTCGCGTCATGGCCGCGTGAGGTTCCCCCGTGAATGCCGTCAAGCATCCGATCAAAAGATCGTTTGTGTTCTTCCTTGTTCCCGATTTCACCATGATCGCTTTCGCGACGGCGCTCGACCCGTTGCGTTCGGCCAACCGGATGCTGGGCTACGAGGCCTATCGCTGGCGCCTGGCCAGCATCGACGGCAAGCCGGTGCGTGCGTCCAATGGCGTCGAATGCGCCGTCAACACCTCGCTGGAGGAAGAACGCAAGAAGATGGCCGGGCCGGATCGGCCGAACATGGCGATCGTGTGCAGCGGCGTCAATGTCGAGCGTTACCAGAACAAATCGGCCTTCGCCTGGCTGCGTGAGGAATACAATCGCGGCGTCTCCGTCGGCGGGCTGTGCACCGGCGCGCATATCCTGGCCGCGGCCGGGTTGCTATCCAACAAACGCTGCGCCATTCACTGGGAGAACCTGCCCGGCTTCTCGGAAGCCTTCCCCAAGGCCAACGTCTTTGCCGACCTCTTCGAGATCGACCAGAACGTCTACACCTGTGCCGGCGGCACCGCCGCGCTCGACATGATGCTGAAGCTGATCGGCGACGATTTCGACGAGAGTCTCGTCAACCGCGTTTGCGAGCAGGTGCTGACCGACCGCGTGCGCAGCCCGACCGACCGCCAGCGCCTGCCGCTGCGCGCCCGCCTCGGCGTCCAGAATTCCAAGGTGCTGACCATCATCGAACTGATGGAGGCGAACCTTTCGGAGCCGCTGTCGCTGATCGAGATCGCCGACCATGTCGATCTGTCGCGCCGGCAGATCGAGCGCCTGTTCCGCACCGAGATGGGCAGGTCCCCTGCCCGCTACTATCTGGAGATCCGGCTCGACCGCGCCAGGCATCTGCTCATCCAGTCGTCCATGCCTGTGGTCGAGGTCGCGGTGGCCTGCGGCTTCGTTTCGGCCTCGCATTTCTCCAAATGCTACCGCGAGCTCTATGCCCGCTCGCCGCAGCAGGAGCGCGTCGACCGCAAGCAGTTGCTTGCGGCCTGATCCGGACGCAGGCGGGCTGCCCGTCAGGAGTTGGCGAGCAGGAACTGCCTGACGGGCGGCGCGACACGGTCGCTCGCTTCGATCAGGATCGCGTGCTTCAGCCCATCCAGGATCACCAGTTCCGAATGTGGCAGCGCCTCGGCGATCTGCCTGTTGAGGCGCGGGTTGCAGCCGCCATCGAACTCGCCGGTTAGCACCAGGCACGGCGCCACGACCTGGTGCAGCCACGGGCTCATCTCGGTCTCGGCATAGATATCGAAGACGTTCAGGAAGACCTCGGCGGGCGTGTCCATCACCTGCCTCTTGCGCCACTCGATGACGTCTGGTCGTCGCGCCGCGAATTCATCCGTGAACCAGCGGGCCGTCAGCGTGTCGAGGACATTGCCGATGCCGCGCTCGCGCATAGCCGCCACGACTGCCTTGACCTTCGCGCTGTCATCCTCGGTGCGGAATGCGGCGGTCGACAGTAGGCCAACCGAAATGACCCGTTCAGGAAAACGCCTAGCATAGGCCGGGCCGATCATGCCGCCAAGCGAGTGGCCGGCGACATGGGCCCTCTCGATGCCAAGCTTGGCGCGCAGCAGTTCTAGGTCGTCTACGAGATCGTCGAGGCCGAAGCGCCCTGAGGGAAGCGGAGAGTCGCCATGGCCGCGCAGATCGTAGGAAATGCAGGTGAATCTGTCTTTCAGTGCCTCCGCCAGTTTCGACCAACCGGTGCGACGAGCGCCGATCCCGTGGATGAGAAAGAGTGCCGGCCCGCTGCCCACGATGGAATGGACACAATCAATTGGCTTGCTCATTGCCGGCGCCTCAATCGGTTCCCGCCGGCTTCGGGTCGGGATAGAGATCCGAGCACAATTCGCCCCCGATCGCCCAGTCGCCCTTTGCCACGTCCTCGATGATGATGTGGACGGACTGTGGCTTGCCGCCGCACACGCTGATGAAGCTCTCCGTCAGCGCCTTCGACAGCTGACGTTTCTGCTCGACCGTGCGGCCGCTGAACATTTCCACTCTTATGATGGGCATTCTTCGTTTCTCCGTTTTCGACAGTGAGATCAGGCTGCGGACCGCTCGCGGCGGCCGGCGATGTGAGGCATTACCTGTGTCGAGAACCGCTCCATCATTTCGAGGGTCTCGGATTGGGGCTGGCCGAAATTGCTGGACATGATGACCTCATCGATCCCTGCCTCGGCATAGGTCGAGATGCGGTCGATCATTTCAGCGGCTTCGCAGATGATGAGGCTCCGGCCGAGTTCCTCAACCGATTGACGGCGAGGCAGCGGCCGGATGCACCCATTGTCGACGATGCCGGGGCCGGAAAAAACATTGTCGAACCGCTCATAGTAGCTGTAGGCGCGTTCGAGCTTGTTTCGTGCGTCGGCAGCATCGCGGGCCAGATAGATGCCGCGCATCAGCGACAGGCGGCTCGATTTGCCGTTTTGCTCGGCCAAAGCCTTTCCGCGTTTGAAAGCGTTCACCTGTTCCATGAGCACCGAATGCGCCGCCTGCAACGGCGTGGTCTGGACCATGTAGCCCTGCCCCGCGCAGGCCTCGATGCCCTCCGGAGCCATCACCGCCATCATCAGCGGAATCTCGACCTCTGGCCGCGGCATGACGGTTATCGGGTCAAAGCGATAGAATTCACCGTCCCAGGAGACTTCCTCCCGCGTCAGCAATGCCTGCAGCACGGCAAGAGATTCCTCGAATTTCGCTCGTGTCTGCTCGATCGGTGTTCCCAGCCGGGCAACCTCATAGGCAAAGGCGCCTCTTCCCACGCCCAACACCAGTCGGCCATCGCACAGCATGCTTGCCTGCACCACCTCGCCGGCGAAGGTTCGCATGTCGCGCACCGGCAGCACGGCAATGGAGGTGACCAGCTTGATGGTGCTCGTCGCGGCAGCGATGCGCACGGCGAGTTGCAGGGGCGACGGCACCAGCAGGATGTTGATGAGATGGTGCTCCGGGATCGACACGGCGCGATATCCGAGCTTCTCGGCCGATACCGCCTGCTCGACCATGTCGCGGTAGAGTCGGGTGCCGCCATAGGTCGGGTCCGGCAGATAGCTCGACAGGAAGTGGTTGAAATCCATGAATATCCCTCTTTTTTGTCAGGGTTCAGTCGGCGGCGACGTCGGTGGAAGCAGCGGACGTTTGGGCTGCGGCTTCCCAACCAAGGGACGCGGCCGCGCGATCCCCGGATGTCGCCGGGCCGAAGCCAAAATATGCACCGCGGAAATAGCCCAGCGGTTCGCCGGCCATGGACGTGAATTCCGTCACGCCGCCTATCAGGATGATGTGATCGCCCGCATCGACCACCTGGTGCTGTGTGCAGGCGATGGTGGCAAGGCTGCCGTCGACCACCGGCGGGCTTCCCGGCGTCAGCGCTTCCAGCGCTACGTCCTTGGCAGGGCTACGCGAAGCGAAAGCCGCGGAAAGATCGCGCTGCCAACCGCCCAGTATGTTCACGCTGAAACGCTCTGCTCGACTGAAGACGCCGGCACTCCTCGAAGACTTGGCCAGGCAAACCAGGATCAGGGGCGGATCCAGCGATACGGAGGTGAACGAGTTCGCCGTGAGCGCGCTTGGGGCGCCGTCTTCGTTGCGCGCCGCCACCACGGTCACGCCAGTCATGAACGATCCGAGCATATCGCGCAGGGCTCGGCGATCGCAGCTTTGCGCGTCCACCCAGGTGCCGTGCGGCATGCGTTCCTCCCCGTCCCTCGACGCCTCGCCGGATTGCAACCGGCTCAAGTTGTACAGATGTACTAATCGGCATGTTGTACATGCGTACAAGCCGATATGTCAACCGACTTGAAACCGGCCGTTGATGCCGGACATATAAAAAGGCAGCTTGGGCGGCGACGGATCAAAGCCCGTCGACCTGCTTTCAGGCGCTATGTCAGGGAAGGAAGCGTACGCGTTGGCTCAGGAACGAAAGGCGCATGTCATCCGATCATCGCAGGATCGGAGGACCGAGATCATCGAGGCGGCGTTCCTTTGCCTGCAGGAATATGGCTACGCGAAATTGACGGCGAGAAAGATCGCCGAGCATTCCAACATATCGCTGGGACACATCACCTATCACTTCAAGGACATGAAGGAGGTATTGGTCGAAACCTACCGATACGCGTCGCGGACTCTGTTCGAGGCGACGCAGCGCGATCTGGGCAGGTCGTCCAAAAGCCCGATCGAGCAGTTGCGCGCTTTCCTTGGCACCGGCTTCAGCAAGGCTTTCCTCAAGCGCGACTATCTTCGCGTCAGAATCGATCTCTGGTCGGCAGCCCTCGCCTATGAAGAGATCGCGGCGGTCGAGCGGGAACTCTACGAAGGCTACAGGTCGCAGCTGAGCGAGCTTCTGCGCGGTGTCGCGGCCGACCGCCATTGCAGGCCGGACGCGATCGCACCGCTTGCCGACACCATCATGGCGACGCTGGACGGGCTGTGGCTGGACTGGGAGCGCCGTCACGACGAGGCAGCCATAGGAAACGGCCTCGACGGCTGCATTGCGCTGGTGAACGCCAGACTTCCGCCGGGCACGTGAAACACGTAGTGACGGGCTGGCCGTCAGCCCGGTTGCGTCTGCGCCGTCCGCACCGCCTCGATGCGGATGTCTTCGGTGAGTTGCGCCTTGAGCGTCGAAAACTCCGGGCTGGTCTTCAGCGTGTAATGGCGCGGATGCGGCAGGTCGACCGGCACATCCGACTTGATCTTGCCAGGCCGCGCGCTCATCACGATCACGCGTGAGGCCATGAAGATCGCCTCCTCGATGTCGTGGGTGACGAACAGCACCGTCTTCTTGCGCCGCTCCCATATGCCGAGCAGCAATTCCTGCATCAGGCCGCGCGTCTGGTTGTCCAGCGCGCCGAACGGCTCGTCGAGGAGCAGGATCGCGGGATCATTGGCCAGCGCCCTGGCGATCGCCGTGCGCTGCTGCATGCCGCCGGAAAGCTGCTTTGGCCAATGGTTCTCGAAACCCTTAAGCCCGACCAGATCGATATAGGACGCGACGATCTCGTTGCGCTCCCGCTCGGGCATGTTGCGTTCGCGCAGGCCGAAGCCGATGTTCTCGGCGACCGTCAGCCAGGGAAACAGGGTGTAGGACTGGAACACCATGCCGCGGTCCGGACCTGGCCGGCCGACGGCCTTGCCGTCGAGCAGCACGCGCCCCGTGCTCGGTGCCTCCAGTCCGGCCACGATCCTGAGCAATGTCGACTTTCCGCAACCGGAAGGCCCCAGGATGGTGATGAAGTCATTGGCGGCGACCGAGAGGTCGACTGGCTGCAGGGCCTGCACAGGCTGACCGCCCCGCACTCCCGCAAAGGTGCGTGAAACGCCCTCGATGACAAGCTTGCTCACGCCAGGCTCCATGGATAGAGCCAGCGGTTGAAGGCCTTGAAGGCGAAGTCGGACAAGAGGCCTATCAGGCCGATGACGATGATGCCGAAAATGATCTGCCCCGTCGCCAGTCGAGACTGGCTGTTGATGATCATGTAGCCGATGCCGGATGACGAACCGATCAGCTCGGCGACGATGACATAGGTCCATGCCCAGCCCAGCACCAGCCGCAGCGTCTCGGCGATCTCCGGCGCATTGGCCGGCACGATCACCCGCTTGACGATGCCGTTGTCGGTCGCGCCCAGCGTGTAGGCGGCCTCGACCAGGTCACGCCTTGTGCCGCCGACCTTAACCGCGATGATCAGGATGATCTGGAAGACGGAGCCGACGAAGATCACCAGCAGCTTCTCCAATTCACCGATGCCGGCCCACAGGATCAGCAGCGGGATGAAGGCGGATGCCGGCAAATAGCGGGCAAAGGACACGAACGGCTCAAGGAACGCTTCTACCGGCTTCCAGGCGCCCATTGCGATGCCGATCGGCACGGCGACGATCGATGCGAGCACGAAGCCGCCGAAGACGCGCCAGATGGTGATCAGGATGTCGAGCCAGAAACGGTCCTCGGTGAGCAGCCGCCAGCCGTCCTTCAGCATCGACAGCGGGTCGGCGAGAAAGATCCGGTTCACGTGGCCGCCAAGCGTGATCCACGCCCAGAACGCCACGAACAGGACGAAGAAAGCGATGCCGAGCACGGTCTTCGTGCCCGGCGAAACAGGATGCAGGGGACGCAGCATCAAAACTGTCCTTCAGGAAGGGGTCGGCGACTTGCAGCCGCCGACCGGGCGACGCGCGATCAGTTGGCCACCGCGCTGGTGTCGGCGAGCGTCGTCACATCGGGCGCTTCCTTGATCAGCCCCATCTGCACCAGGAGCTGCGCCGCAGTCTTGGAAAAATCCTGGAAATCCTTGGTGAAGAACTGCTTGTTCTCGTCCTTGTCGGCCCATTTCAGATACTTCGCCGAATCCTCGAATTCCTTGGCCGACTGCTTCACATCGGCGCCCATGATCTCATAGGATTTCTGCGGATCCTTTTTGATCATGTCGAGCGCGTCGAAATAGCTGTCGGCAAGCGCTTTGGCGGCATCCGGATTTGCCTTGAGGAAGTCCGGCGTGCAGCCGACGGTGTCCATCACCATGGGATAGTCGAGCGTGGTCGCCAGGATATGACCCTGGTCAGCCTTGTCGCGCACCGCCGAGATGAAAGGTTCATAGGTCACGGCCGCATCGTTCTGCCCGGCGAGGAAGGCCTGCGCGGCCGCATCCGGCTCCAGATTGACAACCGTCACGTCCTTGGTCGACATGCCGTTCTTGTTGAGCACCCAGGCGAGCATGAAGTAAGGCGACGTGCCGGGCGCCGACGAGGCGACGTTCTTGCCCTTGAGGTCCGCGACCGTCTTGATGTCGTTGCGCACGACGATGCCGTCGGCGCCATAGGACTTGTCGAGCTGGAAGATCTGCTTGGTGGTGACGCCGCTGGCGTTCCACACCATCCAGGTTTCGACCGTGGTCGCCGCGCATTGCAGGTCGCCGCTAGCAATGGCGAGCGGGCGGCTCGCCTGCGGGACCTTCTTCAGCGTGACGTCGAGCCCGTGCTTCTCGAAGAGGCCGGCCTGCTTGGCCAAGGTCAGCGGCGCGAAACCGGTCCAGCCGCTGATGCCGATGGTGAGCGACGTGGCGGCCATGGCCGGCGCGTTCAGTCCAGCGACGGCCGTGAGTGCCGCCGCGAAGATGGTGGTTCTGTTCATTCTCGTTCCCCTTTTTATAGTGAGATGAGATTGTCTCACAGACGACAAAAGCCTTGTCAATGAAGCATGGGCCGCAGTCGACCATGGTCGAAGCTGACGTTGGGTAACGAGATATCGAAACGCCTTGGACCACACCTGATCGCCTGAAACGGTCGGAACCGGCATCAGCCGCGGTTGCGCCACATCTTCTCGCCGGCCTGGCAATCGGTGGCGGTCTTGTCGCCTGCGAGCACGACCGGAGGGTGCGCGGCCTCTTCCGCCGCCCTTTGCCACGACGCCGGACCGGCGAGCTCCAGCACCAGCTTGCGGCGGATCGCTTCGGGAAACTGTGTCCAATCGTTTACGGGGATCATGAAGGCCCCCGGTCCGCCGATGACGCAATCGCTGTAGTAGCGATCGAGATGATCGGCGTCTGAGCCGCCTCCAAAGCCGCTTCGCACCATCAACGGCAAGCCGTTGATGACGATGCCCTCCTTGACGACTTCGTCGCGCGTGACATCCACCGGCGCGCCCTGGTTGTTGGGTCCGTCGCCTGAAACGTCGATGACCCGCTTGGTGCCCTGAAACCCACTTTCGGCGAATAGGTCGCTGCCGAACTCCAGCGCACCGGAAATCGACGTTCGCCTGGCGCCGTCCAACGAATCGTCGCTGAACTGCGCGACAAACCGTTCCGCATCGGCGCGATTGGCGATCGCCGTCCACGGCACGATGACGCGCTGCCACCTAGTCCCGGCCCACTCGACATAAGTAACCGCGATCTTGCCGTATGCGCCGCCGGCGATGGCCTTCAGGACGTCTTCATGCGTCAATGCCGCCGCATAACCGTGGCGCTGGATTTCGAGTTCCTCGGGCGACATGGACAGCGACACGTCGACAGCCAGCACCAGCTCGACATCGACCGGCTCGTCCGCCCGGGCAGCCGTAGCCAGCGACAACGTCAGCGCCAACGCGGCACCGCCGGAAAGGAGATGTCTAGCAC
This sequence comes from Mesorhizobium sp., assembly GCF_024509055.1. GTDB lineage: Bacteria > Pseudomonadota > Alphaproteobacteria > Rhizobiales > Rhizobiaceae > Mesorhizobium. The sequence continues at coordinate 17,995 of NZ_JANINM010000353.1, forward strand.
AGGCAGACATCGGATGAAGCTAGGCTAAAATCGCCCAGTGCAAAAGCCGGGAATCGTTGGTAACGGATGCCACTGCTAAGCAGTCCAAGTCACCTCTTGATAGGCCATCCGCGCTTGCCTCGCCATTCAACTTCGGGGGCGGGATCGGTCGCCGGAAACTGCGAAAGAGCTTTCTTTCGGCTTGGTCCGCGAAACGCTCGCCAGTTCGGTTTGAACGACGGGGGGATCCACACCATAGTCCCGGCTATTGCGGCCGCTAGAATGACGACGAAACGCAATAGTGAGAGCACGACGCCGCAGAAGCCGACGATCCGCGCGGCGTTACCCGCGCCGAAGCGTGGCGTGAGCAATCGCTTGGCGATCGCCCCGCCATCCAGCGGAAAGGCCGGCAGGAGATTGAGGATGGCCAAAGCGGTATTCAAAAGCGCTCCGAGCCAAAGCGCCCATTCCAGAACGGTGTCAGACCTTGGAGGGGGCGAATTGAAAAAGCCGTCCGTCTCGACCGGCAATAAGGGCCGGGCAACCAGATGGTACGCAGCAAAAAACACCAAGGCCAGAATGATGTTTGCCAAAGGACCCGCGAATGCGATCCACGCCCAGCCATAGAGCGAAGTCCTACCAGGTTTGAACCAGGCAATTCCGCCGAGCAGGTAAAGGTCTACCCTTTCCGTACCGATGCCTCGCCGCCGCGCTGCCCACACGTGGGCAAGTTCATGCAGCAACACCGACAGGAACAAAAGTGCGGCGAGTATGACCGTATGCATCAGGGCATTTCCGGGCCGATTCGGCCACTCGCTCAGGAAAGGCAGGACGGCCGGAACGGCAAAAGTCCAACTCACATGAACGGGAATATTCTCATTCATTCTGAAAACGAACGAGTCGCTTTTTCTATCCCAGCCGAACCTTTGCAAACTGTCCCCTCCGCCCAGCGCGAGGCTATGCGAGAAACTCGTCACACAAAAGGAAAAAGCCCGACCTGGGCCGAGCTTTCACATTAAAGACTTGTACGTCCGGGCCTCAGCTGCGCGGCTTGAGATTCTCCGGATCATAGAGGGGCTTGTAGCCGACGGCCGCGACTTCAACCGGATAGGTCTCGCCGAAATATTCCACGTTGAGCTTGCGGCCCTCCTGGGCGAAAGCCCAGGGCAGATAGGCAAGCGCGATGTTCTTGCCGATGGTCGGACCATAGGCGACCGACGTGGTGAAGGACCGGCGGCCGAGCTCGTCGACCAGCGTCTCGCCGGTTGCCGGATCCATGACCGGCATAATGCCGACCGGATAGCGCGCGACGCCCTTGGCATCCTTGTTGTCGGTCATCACCAGCGTGCAGAGTATCGCCGGCTGGTTCTCGCGGGCACGGTATTCCACATGCTTGGCCTTACCGCAGAAGTCGTTCTCCTTGACCTTCGGACGGGCGAGGTCGGCTTCCAGCAGATTGTATTCGGTGAGCAGATCGGCGTTCTGCAGGCGCAGGCTCTTTTCCATGCGGCGCGTGTTGGCATAGGTCTCGACGCCGAAGGGCATGACGCCGGTCGAGCGCAGCGCGTCCCAGACGGCCAGGCCGTCTTCGTAGCGCATATGCAGTTCCCAGCCCTGCTCGCCGACATAGGAGATGCGGAACGCCGTGACATCCTTGCCGCCGATGCGGATTCGCTTGATCGCGGCAAAGGGGAAGTTCTCAAGCGAAAGCCCGTCCGGATTCTCGACCACCTTCTGCAATGTCGCCCGGGCGTTCGGCCCCCAGATACCGATGGTCACATACTTCTCGGTCACGTCGGTGACGGTGACGTCGAAGCCCTTGTCCTGCGCAGTGCGCTGCATGTAGCGGAAGTCGCGCGGGCCCGCATCGGCGCCGTTGATCACACGGCAGCGATCGGCCATGCGGATGACGGTGAAGTCGGCGCGCACCATGCCTTCCTCGTCGAGGAAGTGCGTGTAGATGCCTTTGCCGATGTTGTTGTCGCCGCCGATCTTGGCCGCGCACAGCCATTCCAGCAGCGCTACATGATCGGGGCCTTCGACGTCGTACATCGAGAAGTGCGAGAGGTTGACGATGCCGCAATCCTCGCTCATCGCCAGATGCTCGGCGTTGGAGACGCGCCAGAAGTGGCGATTGTCCCACTCGTTCTCACGTACCGGGACGCGGTTACCGTATTTCTCCAGGAGATGCTCGTTGGCGGCGTAACCATGGGCGCGCTCCCAGCCGCCCAGTTCCATGAAGTAGCCGCCGAGTTCCTTCTCGCGTTCCCAGAACGGAGAGCGGCGAATGTTGCGGCCCTTGGAGAAGGGTTCGCGTGGATGCACCGCCGGATTGTAGACTTTCATCGCCGTCTCGGTGCAGCGATCCCAGATGAACTGCTCCTGCGTCTGGTGCGGATAGAAACGCGAGTAGTCGATGGCGTGGTGGTCGATCCCAGTGCGGCCGTCGGTCATCCAGTCGGCTATGAGCTTGCCCATGCCCGGGCCGTCCTTGACCCAGATGGCGACGGCGTACCATAAGCCCCTCACCTTCTGGCTCTCGCCCATGGACGGGCCGCCATCGGTGGTCACCTGCAGGAGGCCATTGAAGGAATGGCCTTCATTGTAGCCGAGTTCGCCGAGGATCGGCGTCAGCTCCATCGCGCGCTCGAGCGGCGCCATGATCTGCTCCATGTCGAGGTCGCGCTGCGACGGCGACAGCCGCGCCTGGTCCTTTTCGAGCAGGTCGCGGGGGTGGCAGAGGCGCGGATTGGTCTCCTCGTAATAGCCCCATTCGATCTGCCCGCCTTCAGCGGTCTTCGGATCGCCGGTGTCGCGCATATAGGCCGAGTTTCCCTGGTCGCGCAGCAGCGGCCAGCCGATCTCCTTGCCGGTGCCGGCAAACTCGTTGTAGGGGCCGAAGAAGGTCAGCGGGTGGTCGATCGGCATAACCGGCAGATCCTCGCCGACGAGCGCGGCGGTGAGCCGGCCCCAGATGCCGGTGCAGACCACGACATAATCGGCCTCGATCGTGCCGCGCTCGGTGACAACGCCCTTGATGCGGCCGTCCTCGACGATCAGCGATTTTGCGGACGTGTTGGCGAACGCCTGGAGCTTGCCGGCGGCCACGCCCTGGTCGACCAGCTTGCCGGCGACTGTCTGCGAGCGCGGGATGACGAGGCCCGCATCGGGATCCCACAGGCCACCCTGGACCAGATGCTCTTCGATCAGCGGGAACTTCTTCTTGATCTCGGCTGGTTCGATCAGGCGCGCGCGCGTGCCGAATGCCTTGGCGGAAGCGATCTTGCGCTTGATCTCTTCCATGCGCCCGTCATCGCCGACGCGTGCGACCTCAAGACCACCGACGCGCGCGTAATGGCCCATCTTCTCGTAGAAATCGATCGAATAGAGCGTCGTCCAGCAGGAGAGAAAATCGTGGCTGGTCGTGTAGCAGAAGTCCGAGGCATGCGCCGTCGAGCCGATATCGGTCGGGATGCCCGACTTGTCGATGCCGACAATGTCGTCCCAGCCACGCTCGATCAGGTGGTGGGCGACCGATGCGCCGACAATGCCACCTAGGCCGACGATGACGACCTTCGCCTTTTTCGGAAACTGTGCCATTGCCCGCGACTCCAGAATGATAATGCCGGCGCGTAGGCGCCCGTTCGAATGGCGCACAATATGCAGAGGACGGCGGTCGGGCTACCGCCTGTTTGCGACACGCCGCAAGTGCGCCGCGACCCGGCGCGTTAGTCGGCTCGTTGGAGCGTTTCGCTCAGGCGAAGGCCCAGATATCCTCGGCCTGGAAGCCGACCTGATAACCGGCTGTCTTGAGCTTGACCACCACCTGGCCAATCTCGGCGGCCGGTAGCGCACCGACTTCGATCTTGATCATGCCGGGGCGATAACGCTTGAGGTCCAGCTGTTCGAACACCATCCAGTCGGCGCCCTCGCAATCGACCAGAAACGCATCGATATGCTTGATGCCGTTGCGGTCGAGCAGCGTCTGCAGGGTCTCCGAGGGCACCTCGATGTCCTTCAGATGCGGTGCGAACTTGTTGAAGTTGGCGTCCGCCGCGCCCCAGGCATTCTTCCCCGACATCAGGTTCGTGTCGGTTACCGACGAGCAACCGATGAACTCGATCGGTAGCGTCCCAGCCTCCAGCGCCGCGGCATCGAAAGTGTGGACCGTGATCGTGCCCTTGGTCCTGGTCACCGCCACCGGCTCGATGACGAAGCGGTCGGTATCAGGATAGTTGGCGCGCAGCCGCTTCTGGTTATAGGGGATCGGCTCGACCAGTATGGCGCGAGCACCCGGGATGCGATGCAACCACGGTGTCACGTCGTCGAACAAAGCACCGTCGCAAGCGCCGACATTGACCATCTGGAAAGGCCGGCCCTTGCCACCGAAGCGCGCCTTGAGCGCCGCCTTGGCGAGGAATTTGGTGCCGCGCAGCGATGGCCCTCGATCGAGCAGGCCCACCGGAAGGCCTAGTGAGAGCAGCACGCGCGCGATGCTGGCAACCGAACTCATGCCTTGTCTCCAGGGATGACCTGCAATGCGGCGCGATGTCCGCTACGGCTTGCCGACGCCCACAGCGCCATCAGCGGCGTGGCAAGCAGCAGGAAAGGCGGCAGGAGATTGGGAAAATAGATGCGGGTGTCGTGAATCGGGAAAACCGTGAATTTCGCGAGCACGCCGAGCACGAGCGCCGCGAACAGGACGCCGGCGCGGCGGTCGAGCCGGAAGCCAGCGCGTTCCAGCCCGAACCATCCGGCTAAAGCGAGCACCGATACGCCGACCCAACTGTTCATGCCGATGGCGCGGACCACTGAGGCGGCGAAGGCCTTGAGATAGGCCGCCACAGAGAACGGCGGCTCGAAGCCGACCATGTTGTAGTGCTGCTCGATGCTGGAGAACCACAGATGCGGCCACCAGCCCGGGTGCTGGGCCCAATGCGAAATGGCGAAATAGGCGATGAAGGAGGCGCCAAACCCGGCCAGCGCTCCCCATCCTCTCTGCCGGAACGCGACGAGCAGGACCGCGAAGATGGCGAGGAAGACGATGTTGTCCGGCCGCGCCATGAAAGCGAGGAAAAGCAGGATCGCCGTCGCCACCTCGCGTTTGCGCGTATAGGCAAGGAGCCCGCCTAGGAACAGAGCCGAACACAACAGGTCCGGCGTCGAGGCCCGCGCGGTCTCGCCGAAATCGGCCATGATCAGGATAGCGCCTACCACTGGCGCCAGCGCCAGTGCGCCTTCCGAACGCAGCCACAGCAGCGTGATCAAGCCGAACAGAAGCACCGAGAACACCTGCACCAGCCGCATCGCCTCGACCGGGGACACGACGTGGCTCAGGCTGGACAGGATCTCGGCGTAGAGGAACTTGATGCGGTACATGCCGAGCAGCGAATGGAAGTCGGCTGCGTTCTCGGTCATATGGCTGCGAAAGCCGCCGCCATCGTCGGTCAGTGCCTTGTAATCGCCGGCCGACACACCGGCCTTGACCGTGCTGTAGGCATAGTCATGCAGAACCTGCGGATCGGGATAGGTGCCCTCCTCGGCGATCGCGAGGTAGGGCAGCATGTCCCAATTGGCGTCCGGCATGATCCAGGCCGTCGCCGCAGTCAGCAGGATATAGAGCGAGAAGGCCATCGCTCCGATCGACGTCGCCCACCGTGCGTAAGCCCCCTCGCCCCGGGCGAGACCAGCACCGGTCAGCCCGTCGAGCGGATTGGCGGAGCTTGTGGGCGGCCTGGTTAGCATCGGTGCCTCAGCGAACCTGGCTCTTCACGAAATCCTTCACGATCGCCACGATGCCGCGCGACAGGAGACTGTCGAAGGCATCGACGAAGCGGTCGACATGCTCGCGCTGGCAGATCAGCGGCGGCTCGAGCCGGATGACGTTGCGATTGTATTCGGTGAAGGCGACGAGCACGTCGTAGTCGCGCAGCAACAGCGAGCCGACGAAGCCGGACAGCGAGCCTTTCAGCTTGTCGTCGAGCACGCTCACCACCGGACGCAGCACCATCGGCAGGGTCTGGGAGAAGTCGTGGAACTCGAGCCCGACCATGAAGCCCTTGCCGCGCACGTCCTTGATGATCTTCGGGTATTTCTCCTTCAGCGCCTGCAGCCGCTGCAGAAGGTAGTCGCCGGTCGAAGCCGCATTGTCGATGAGCCCTTCGTCGTAGAGCACGTTCAGCGCCTCGATCGACGTCACGCAGGCCTCGCCCATGCCGCCGAAGGTCGCCATGGCATGGATCATCGCCGTCTTCGGCGTGCCATAGGCTTTCATGTAGACCTCGCGCCTGGCGATCATGGCGCCTACAGCCGCCTTGCCGCCACCCAGCGACTTCGCCAGTGCCGTCACATCCGGCACCACGCCATAGTGCTCGAAGGCATAGAAGCGACCCGAGCGGCCATAGCCGCACTGCACCTCGTCGGCGACCCACAGCACGCCATACTGGTCGCACAAGGCGCGCAGCTTCCGCCAGTACTCGGCCGATGCCTGGATGATGCCGCCGCCGCCCTGGATGGTCTCGAGCACGATGACTCCGATCTCGGGATCGTTGCGGAAGGCACGCTCCACCGCGTCGATGTCGGCGAAGGGAACGCGCACGACATTGTCGGCCACCTTGAAGTCGGCGCGGTAGAGCTGGCCGTCGGTAATCGCCAGCACGCCCTTCGTCTTGCCGTGGAAGGAGTTCTCGGCATAGACGACCTTCGGCCGCTTCGGGCCGGCGGCGCGCTCGGCAAGCTTCACGGCGGCCTCCATGGCCTCCGAACCGGAAGAGCCGAGGAACACCATGTCGAGCTCGCCCGGCGAGCACTTGGCGATATTGTGCGCAAGTGCGGCCGCATATTGCGACATGAAGGCGATGGCGATCTCCTGGCGCTTTTCCTCCTGGAACTTGCGGCGCGCCTCCAGGATGCGCGGATGGTTGTGGCCAAAGGCCAGCGAGCCGAAGCCGCCGAAGAAGTCGAGGATCTTGCGGCCGTTCTGGTCGATATAGAACATGCCTTCGGCGCGCTCGATCTTGATCTTGTGGAAGCCGAGCAGCTTCATGAAATGCAGCTGGCCCGGGTTGAGATGCGCCTTGAACAGGTCGGTGATGCGGGCGACATCCATCGCCTTGGCCTGCTCGACGCTGATCAGGTCGGGCTTGGCTATTGTTGCGGGCGACAGCGCCGGCGCCTCGACCAGCGTGCGCGTGCCTGTCTGTTCCGGCTTGGCCATGACGGTCATCTCGAAATCTCCCCTTCGGCGCCTTATTCGGCGGGCACGTGCTTGGTGGCGACGGCGTGGCCGTCCTTCTTGGCGCGGTATTCGCTGTAGGCCGCGATCAGCATGTCCTCGTCGCGATATTGCGGCACCCAGCCCAGCTGACGCTCGGCCTTGGAGACGTCGAGCACGCACTCCTCGTCCGCGATCAGATATTGCTCCGGGTCCATGATCGGCATGTTCATGAGATCGAGCAGGTCGAGCGTGCGCTTGACCGCCCAGCCCGGCGTCGGGATGAGGAGCGATTTCGAGCCGGCATGGCGGATGAGGTCGCCGAGCAGTTTCTTCACTGGCGGCGGATTGAGCGAGCCGAGATTGTAGGCCTCGTTCGGGACGCCTGCCTTCCAGGCCGCGCGCGCGGCCTCGGCGCAATCGAACACCGAGATGAACTGATAGGGGTTCCTGCCCGAGCCGATCATCGGCACAGGCAGGTTCCAGTCGATCAGCTTGAACAGTTTCTCCAGGATGCCGAGACGACCGGGCCCGATGATCAGCCGTGGCCTGAACAGCGAGATCGACATGCCGCGCTTGCGCCATTCGGCCGCCAGTTCTTCGGTTTTCTGCTTCGACCAGCCATATTCGCCGAGCGGCGCGACCGGATGCTCCTCGGTCATCGGAAAGGTGACCGTGTGGCCGTAGATCATGTCGGTCGTATAGTGGACCAGCTTCGGCGAGCCGGCCTTGTCCATGGCCTGCATGATGTGCTCGGTGCCGTGGAAGTTGACCGGGAAGAAGAAGTCGTGCCGCTTGGCGCGCACCTGGATCGGCGACAGCATCTTGGCCGACAGGTTGTAGACCATGTCGTCGGACTTCAGTCCAACCGCCGCCACCGATGCCGGGTCGGTCACATCGCATTGGACGAAGCGCACCGAGCGGTAGTGCGGCAGGTCGCTCTTGACGATATCGGCGACCACGACTTCCTCGCCGTCGGCAACGAGCTTGGGCGCAAGGTGACGGCCGACGAAACCGTCGCCGCCGAAAATCACATGTCTCATCGAACGATCTCGTTTGCTTGAATCTTGTCGGACACGATGGAAGCGGTCTGCTCCTCATGCCCGCGGCCACTTTGCGCGATCAGGACCGTGCCGACGCAGATGCAGGCGATGCCGGCGATGCGCCAGCCATTGAGATCCTCGCGGAACAGGAAATAGGCGAAGATCGCGACAGCGACATAAGCGAGGCTAAGAAAGGGATAGGCGAAGCTGAGCTCGACTTTCGACAGCACGTAAAGATGCGACGCCATCGAAATAACGAAGGTACAAAGGCCCAGGAACACCCATGGGCTGAAAACGATCTGGAGCAATTTCAGCAGCGGGTTGGCGCCCTCGAAGGAAATCGGACCGAGCGACATCATGCCCTGCTTCAGCATCAGCTGCGCAGCGGCATTGGTCATGACCGTAAAAAGGATGAAGACGATGTATTTCATTGTTGCCACCCGCCCTTGAGCGGTCCTACTACAAACTCGCAAACAGTTCGTGAAATCACATGATTATTTTGAGTAAACTCCGGTTTTAACGATCAGTTTACCAAGATTTACTCAAATTTTATCTATTCTGCGGCCTCCGAGCGGCCTCCGCCTGCATTCAGTGTTTTTGCTGTCCGAGCCCAGAAACTCGACATGAAAGCCGGGTCGCGAAGCGCCTCCAGCCGTGGCCATTCCGGGAAAGATGCCGCGAAAGTCCCGGGTCCCATCCGGGCATCCTTGTACGGATTGACCGCTCCGCCCGCTTCGATCGTGATGCGGTCGAGTTCGGCGAGCAGCTTCAGCGTCCTTTCGCCCTTGTTGGGAAAATCCAGCGTCAGCGTGTAGCCCGGCCGCGGGAACGAAAGCAGCGCGGGCGAGCGGGCACCGCCGAAGCGTTTCAGCACGGTCAGGAACGATCCCTGCCCTGCGTGCCGCGCCGCCTCGAGCAATGCCGGGACAGCACGCCGCGCCGCTCCCTCCGGCACAACGCTCTGATGCTGAAACAGCCCGCGCGGCCCATAGAGTCGGTTCCAGTCGCGAACGCCATCGAGCGGAAAGAAGAAGCCTTGATAGCCGGTTTGCCGGGGAGCCGAAGACCGCCCCTTCTTCCAGCGATAGGCGGTATTGAAGACGGTCAGGAACGGACCGTTGAGCACATTGAAGGGCGGCTGCACGGAGACCGAAAGCCGGCTCGAAGCGGGCGATGCCGCATGCGAGCCACGCTCGGCATGGTTGCCGGTGAACAGCAGCCCACGACCGCTACGATGACCCCCGGCAAGCTGGTCGATCCAGGCGACTGCATATTCATTGGCCTGGTCCGCCGCCTCCGCCAGATCGAAGAACTCGCCGAGATCGCGAAACCGGGTCGCCCTCTCGATAATGTCGAGCGAAGGAACGCGCATCAGCCGGATCGAGGCCGACAGGATCAATCCGGTGAGCCCCATGCCGCCGATCGTCGCCCGGAACAGATGGACATTGTCGGTCTCGGAACAACGACGAATGCGGCCGTCGGATCTCAACAGGGCAAAGGCCTCGACATGGCAGCCGAATGTGCCGCGCCGATGATGGTTCTTGCCGTGGACGTCGTTGGCGATGGCCCCGCCAAGCGTGACGAACTGCGTGCCCGGAACCGCGGCCGGAAAGAAGCCGTAGGGCGCGGCATGCGCGATGATGTCCGACAGCAGCACGCCGGCATCCGCCTCGAGGATGCCAGTCTCCGCATCGAAGCCGCGTATGCGGTTCAGCGGACGCATGTCGACCACCATGCCGGCATCGTTCTGGCAACTGTCGCCATAGGAACGGCCATTGCCATAACCGAGCAGCGAGCCCGGTTGTGCTGCGCCGCTCTTCAGCAGCGCAATGGCCTCGTCAGCAGCAATCGCATGACGCGCCGGCGGCGTCGCCAGTCCGAAGCTGCCGAAACGTTCGCCGCCCATGCTCACCAGCCCCAGCCTCCGGCGACCAGAAGGACAGCGCCGATGGCGACTACGATCTGGCTGCGCCAGTCGCGGATGATGAAGACGACCGGATCGTCATGCATCTCGTCGCGGCGCGCGAGGATCCAGACACGCATTGTCAGATAAAGCACGATCGGCGCCAGCGGCCACATCACCCAGGGATGCGGATAGAGTTCGCGCACCGCCGTGCTGTCCATATAGAGCGCCAGAACCAGCGCCGAGGAAAAGGCCGATGCCATGCCCGCCTGCGCTACGATCTCCTGGTCCTCGGTGCGGTAACCGCGACCGGCGATGCGCTCGCCCGGCGGAATGGCTGTCGTGCGCAATTCGACGAACCGCTTCACCAGCGCCAGCGAAAGGAAGAAGAAGATCGAGAAGGCCAGCAGCCAGAAGGAGACGTCGACGCCGGTCGCGGCCGCACCCGCCAGCACACGGATCGTATAGAGGCCGGCCAGCGTGAGCACGTCGATCAGGAGCATGCGCTTGAAAGACAGCGAATAGGCGGTTGTGACCACGATATAGCCGCCGAGCACGCCGAGGAACTCGATCGGCAGCAGGGATCCGGCGGCGACGCCGATCGCAAGCAACGTGGCGATGGCGCCAAGGCCGAACGGGATCGAAAGCGCGCCGCTGGCGAATGGGCGGTTGCGCTTGGTCGGGTGCTTGCGGTCGAGCGCCAAGTCGAAAAAGTCGTTCACGATGTAAATGGCGGAAGCCACCGCGCTGAAGGACACGAATGCCAAAAGGCAGTCCCAGATCATGCCGACGTTGAAATACTGGTGCGAAAGCACCATCGGCACGGCGATCAGCGAATTCTTCAGCCACTGATGCACACGCAGCATCTTGATGAAGGTCTTCCTGGTCGGCTTCGGCGCCGGCAAGGTTTCGGCGCCGTGCGCCGCCTGCCAGCGCGCGGCGCTGCGGTCCGGCGCCACGACAATCGCTTCGCGCGCAACGTCGAACACGGGAAGATCATGGCGGCTGTTGCCGGCATAATCGAAGCCGCCGTCGCCATAGGCGGCCACAAGCGAGGCCCGCTTGCGGCCCGAAGTCATGTTGTGCGGCCCGTCCGTCGCCAGCACGCGGTCGAAGATGCCGAGATGCGCGGCGACCGCCTCCGCGAACTTGCGCGGTGTGCCTGTCGCAAGCACGATCTTGCGCCCTTCGTGATGTTCGGAACGCAAACGATCGAGCAATTCGGCGCGATAAGGCAGAGAAGCCGGATCGATGTCGATGCGCGCGGAGATTTGCTGCTTCAGCCGCGCTGGGCCGCCTGCCAGCCAGACCGGGATGAGAAAGAGATAAAGCGGGTTCTTCTTGAGCAGGATGAACAGACCTTCCCACAGAAGGTCCGTAGCAATCAGCGTACCGTCGAGATCGACCGCAAGCGGAATTGCGTTCCTGTCCGACCGCGCGTCCATTTTCCTGCCCTGCTCGCCCCCGCGCCGCTTGGGGCGCCTTCGCGTCCGATATATAGCGGGCGATGGCGTAGCGAGCGTTAAAACGCCCGGTTGTACCGGTGGGTGCAGGGGGAATTTCCGGCTTCATCGTTAAGCGGCGGCTACCGGAAACGATAAAAGGCCGGACATTCGCCCGGCCTTTGCTGGCTATGGTGCAACGCTCACTTGATGCGGGCGACGCCACCCGAGATCTCGACCGTCTCGGAGCCGGTCAGGGCTTCGAGGTCGCCATTTGGCATGGTGACGAAGCAACCATTCGGGCAAAACTCCGCCGTCTCGCCGGAAGCGAGCGTCAGTTCGCTCTTGGCGCCGCCTTCGGTCACGATCAGCGTCCGGGTCTGGGCGTCCTTGTTGATCGCGCTGGCGGCGAAAGCCGAACCGCCCATGGCCAGGAAAGCGGCTGCGGCAACGACAGACTTCCACATTGCAATTCCGGTGTTCTCACACCGCCCCTGTTCAATTTCGCAAGGCATTCTCGCCGTTTGCTGGCAAGCTTATATGAGATGCAAGCTGAACCGCAACTGAATGCCGCATTCATGCCACAATTGGTTTTGCGGCTGGCGCCAGGGGTGCGTCGAAGCGCTCAACCCGGATCGGGCTTGCGACCCTTGCGCCTCATCTTCGCGAGGCGGGCACGTTCCGCGGCGGCCTCCGCCTCCAGCCGATCACGCTCCGCGAACTCGACCTCGCTCTTGTCGTCGTCGATCGGCCAGGCCTCGTGCTTCTTGGCTTCCACCACCGCGCGAGGCGTCGACGGGATCTCGATATGCTCTTCCGCGAACATGTCGGAGATGGCGAAGCGGATATCGTTCTGAACAACACTGCCGTTCATCACGTCGGCCACGAACACGCGAATCTCGAATTCCAGTGCCGCGGGCCCGAAATTAGCAAAGAGCACAAAGGGTTCTGGATTCTTAAGCACCATCGGGTGCGAACGCGCGATGTCGAGCAGGATGGCGTGGACGCGCTTGACGTCGGTGCCATAGGCGACGCCGACCTTGACGTCGATACGGCCGAGCTTGTTGCGATGCGTCCAGTTGCCGACCGCGTTGTTGATCAGGTTCGAATTGGGCAGGATGACCGACTGCCGTTGAAACGTCTCGATCTCCGTCGCGCGCACACTGATCTTCCTCACCGTGCCGCTCGTGTCGCCGGCGACGATCCAGTCCCCGACCTTGAACGGACGTTCGGCCAGCAGGATCAGGCCGGAGACGAAATTCGAGACGACGTTCTGCAGGCCGAAGCCGATACCCAGTGACAGCGCGCCGGCCACCAGCGCCAGATTGGAAAGGTCGATGCCCGCCGCCGAAATACCGACCAGCGCCGCCAGCGCGACACCGGCGTAGCCGACACCCAGGCGGATCGAGTTCCGCACGCCGGCGTCGACCTTGCCGCGCGCCATCACCGAACCGTCCAGCCAGCCCTGGAACCAGCGTGTCAGGAAATAGCCGATGACGAAGACAACAATGCCAGTGAGGATGCCGAGGAAGGAGATCGTCACCGAGCCGATCTGTACGCCGGTCGCGAGCTTGAGAGCCCAAGCCTCGATGTCGCCCGGCTGGAACCCCCAACTAAGAAGGATCAGTGGCAGGAACACCAGCACGATCATCA
>NZ_JANINM010000354.1 GCF_024509055.1 Mesorhizobium sp.
CGACCAGGATGAGGCCGCCGATGAGCAAGTAGCCGTGGCCTGTGCTGAAATCCATGCGTGCCGTCCCCGGACCTGGCACATTAATGCCATTTCGCTCGAACACCTATCGCCCCTGGCAAGATTTGGCTGCCGCCCATGCGCTAGCTTCGCAACCAGCCCTAAGCCGGCAACCCACTTTTCGGTAAGGCCGGGACACTTGGCCTGGCTAAGGCAGGCGCAGGCCTTGCGCTTCCATGTGGCGCTTCCAGCGGTTGCGCAGCTCGCCTGGACGGCAGCCGATGCGCTCGTCGAGAAAGGTCGCGGCGCTGATGCGGTCTGTCCGGAAATGGCGGAAATCCTGGCGCAGCTCGCACCAGGCCGCCAGCAGCCGCACCGTCTCGGCATAGCCGATCATCGTCGGCCAGATGACGCGTTCGCTCTCCTCGTTTCGCTCGTTTCGGTAGCGGATGCGGATCTTGCGGCCCTCGCGGATCGACGCCCGAGCCCGCGCGATGTCGAGCCCGTCCGGCAGGCTCGCCCGGCTGAGCGGCGCGCCGACACTGGGCTGACTGACGAAGGGCCGCAACCGCTCCGGCACCACGGTGGCGATCTTGGCGATCAGGTCGCGCGCCGCGCCTGCCAGCACAGCGTCACCCTTGTCGGCCACCCATTGCGCGCCGAGCACGGCGGCCTCCAGCTCGTCCGGCGTCAGCATCAGCGGCGGCATGTCGTAATCGCGGTCGAGCACATAGCCGAGGCCGGCCTCACCGCGGATCGGCACGCGCTGTCCCATCAGGTCGGCGATGTCGCGATAGACGGAACGGCGCGACGTCTCGAGTTCCTCGGCGATCTGGCTGGCTGTGATCGGGCGAGGCGAGCGTCGCAGGATCTGGATGATCTGGAACAATCTGTCGGCGCGGCGCACGGCATGTCTCCTGTTGCCACTATGGTGGCAGCAGGGATGGTCCACAAGACGGGTCACGGCGCCGCAACGCGCTCACGACCAAGGAAGGAAAGACCTGATGAATTTCGTCTCGACCCGCATCATCACCGCCGACGTCGGGCGGCTTGTCGACTTCTACGAAAAGGCGACCGACGCGAAACTCACCCGCTACACCGAGGACTTCGCCGAGCTCGCCACCGATGCCGGCACGCTCGCCATCGGCAGCACGCGCACGCTTCAGCTATTCGGCGGCGACCATGTCGCGAGCCCCGCCGCCAACCGCACGACGATCATCGAATTCCGCGTCGCCGATGTGGATGAGGAATACCGGCGGTTGGGCGGTCTTATCGAAGGCGCGCTGGTGCAGGCGCCGACCACGATGCCCTGGGGCAACCGCTCGCTGCTGTTTCGCGACCCGGACGGCAATCTGGTGAATTTCTTCACGCCGGTGAAGGCGGAGGCGATTGCGAAGTTCGATAGGTGAGGGCGAACCTTCACCTTCGTCATCCTAGGGCGGAGCAAGGAGCGAAGCGACGCGCGCAGACCCTGGGATCCATGCCTTGATCTGGGAGCGTTGCAACGGGTGCGGAATTCTGATTGGCCGCATTCGTCGGCGATCGTCACGGCATGGCAACTGTGTTCATGCGAATGCGGTTTTGTCGCGAATGATGGC
>NZ_JANINM010000355.1 GCF_024509055.1 Mesorhizobium sp.
GTGCAGCATGCGCGCGCGCATGTCGCTCTGCACCTTCTCGACCGCCGCTTCCGCGGTCAGGCCGTTGCGGATAGCCTCCTCCAATCGGCGCACCCAGCCACGGTCGTTGGCAAACATGCGGTAGGCCTCGAGCACCTCGCGGTGCTCACCCTCGAAGGCGACGTCGCGGCGCTCCAGCATGTCGTCGATCGACAGCCTGAGCGAACCCAGCGATCTGTCGAGCCGGCGCACCTCCTCCTCGCTGTCCTCGTTGAACAGGTTGGTGACGACGATGCGCGGTTCGTGCAGCACGACATGGCCGAGCCCGACGCCGTCGTTGAAGGACAGGCCGGTGAAGCTCACCGGGCGACGCAGGTCGAGTTCCAGCCCGGGCTTGGTGAGGCGAGCGAGATCGCCGGTGGCGATCATCTCGGCGATCACCATCGCCGTCGTTTCCAGCGCCTCGATCTCGTCTTCGCGGTATTGCCGCATCGTCTTGTTCTGCACGACCAGGACGCCGAGCGTGCGCCCTGCCCTCAGCACCGGCACGCCGAGGAAGGAATGGTAGATCTCTTCTCCGGTCTCCGGCAGGTAGGCGAAGGCCGGGTGCTCCTGCGCATTGGAGAGGTTGAGCGGCCGCGCGCTTGCCGCGATGGTGCCGACGAGACCCTGCCCCAGCCGCAGTTGCGCCAAGTGCACGGCGTTCGGATTGAGGCCTTCGGTGGCGTAGAGCTCGAGGACGGAATCCGCGCGCAGCACATAGAGCGAGCAGACTTCGGCGACCATGTTCGAGGCGATGTCGCGCACGATGCGGTCGAGCCGCTCCTGCGGCTCCAGCGGCTCCTGCATGAGCTCGCGGAGCCGTTTCAGCAGAACGCGCGGGCCACTGGCCGTATCACGCATCGCGGCTTCTTCTCCAATGGAGTTCCTGCCGGCGCAGTTTCGACCGCGCCCGGCACTCATGCAACAACTGATTCAGTTCTTGTTATTGCTTATCCAGACCGTAGACGGAATGCAAAGTACGAACGGCAAGTTCGGTATAGGGACCGTCGATTAGTATCGAAATTTTGATCTCGGATGTGGTGATGGCGCGGATATTGATCGCCTTCTCGGCCAGCGCCTTGAACGCGGTGGCCGCCACACCGGCGTGGCTCCTCATGCCGATGCCAATGACCGAGACCTTCGACATGCCGGCTTCCGACTGCACAACATCGTAGCCGACATCGGCCTTCAGGCGTTCCAGCACGGCGAGCGCCTTGTCGACGTCGCCCGACGGCACCGTGAAGGTCATGTCGGTGAACTTGCCGTCCTCGGATATGTTCTGGACGATCATGTCGACATTGATGTTGGCCTCGGCCAGCGGCCCGAAGATGCCGGCGGCAACGCCCGGGCGATCGCCGACGCGGCGCAACGAAATCTGCGCTTCGTCCTTGGCGTAGGCAATTCCGGTGACGACCTGCTGTTCCACGATCTCTTCCTCGTCGCAAATGAGCGTTCCGGGCGGATTGAGCAAATCCCCCATTCCGGGCGCGTCGGGATCGTCGAAGGACGACCGCACGAAGGTACGCACCCTGTGTACCATGGCAAGCTCGACCGAGCGCACCTGCAGCAC
>NZ_JANINM010000356.1 GCF_024509055.1 Mesorhizobium sp.
ACGCGCACGCAGATGGCGCTGGTCATCGACGAATATGGCGGCACCGACGGCCTCGTTTCGCTGGAGGACATCGTCGAGATGGTCGTCGGCGACATCGAGGACGAGCACGACGACGACGAACCGATGATCACCCAGGCCGGCGACGGCGTCTTCATCGTCGATGGCAAGG
Organism: Mesorhizobium sp.; assembly: GCF_024509055.1. GTDB lineage: Bacteria > Pseudomonadota > Alphaproteobacteria > Rhizobiales > Rhizobiaceae > Mesorhizobium. The sequence goes on from NZ_JANINM010000356.1 coordinate 170, forward strand.
CCGAGATCGAGGAGGTCGCCAAGATGATCGGCGGCGATTTCGCTGCTGGCGAGCACGGCGAATATGTCGACACCATCGGCGGCATGATCTTCAACACGCTCGGCCGCGTTCCGGCCAGGGGCGAAGTGGTGCAGGCCATCCCCGGGTTCGAATTCCATGTGCTCGACGCCGACCCGCGCCGCGTCAAGCGCGTGCGCATCGTGCAGAGCCAGAAGGGTGAGCGGCAGCGTCGCCGCGCAGTGCGTATCGAGCAGGCGTAACGTAGCTCGACGCAGCCCAGCCTGACAATTTCAAGTCACCGTCATTTGGAGCGGGCGGCGCGGCCTGTTAAATCTCTGGCTCCCTGATTCGCGCGACTTGGGACGCTATATGCAGCGCTTTGCCGGCCGGATAATTCTGCTGTGGGGATGGCGGCGTTCGTTGGTGGCGTTTCTCGCCGGCGCGCTCGCGGTTCTCGCCCAGGCGCCCTATGATTTCTTCGCCGCCTGTTTCGTCTCGTTCCCGGTGCTGGTTTGGCTGCTCGACGGCGCCACCGGCGAGGCTTCCGACGGCTGGCTGCGGCGATTGAGGCCAGCCTTCGCGATCGGCTGGTGGTTCGGCTTCGGCTACTTTATCGCCGGTCTCTGGTGGATCGGCCAGGCACTGCTGGTCGAGGCCGACGACTTCGCCTGGGCCTTGCCCTTTGCCGTCATAGGCATCCCCTTCGCGCTCGCCTTCTTCTACGGGTTTGCGAGCGTCGTGGCGCGGCTCTTCTGGAGCAGCGACATCGGCCGCATCGCCGCGCTCGCTTTGGGCTTTGGCCTGGCCGAATGGTTGCGCGACTTCCTGTTCACCGGCTTCCCGTGGAATGCCGTCGGCTATGCCGCAATGCCGGTGCCGGTCCTGATGCAGAGCGTATCGGTGACCGGCATGTTCGGCATGAATGCGCTGGCGGTCTTCGTCTTTTCCTTGCCCGCGCTCGTTGCCTCGGGTCGGCATCTGCGGCTGGGCGCCGCCTTGTTCGTCATCCTCGTTGCCGCTCATGCCGGCTTCGGCTTCTACAGGCTTGCCGCGCCGGTCGATAAGGCCTCACGCTCGATCGACGTCCGCATCGTCCAGCCTTCCATTGACCTCAGTGAGAAATGGGACGCCTCGGTGCGCGACCGCATCTTCGCAACGCTGCTCGGCATTTCGGGGAAGGCGCCTGAGCAAGGCCATCCGAAGCCGCAGCTTATCCTGTGGCCGGAAACGTCGGTGCCGTTCCTGTTCACCGAGCGTCCCGACGCACTGACGGCGCTGGGCGAAACGCTGAGCAGTGGCCAGATGCTGATCGCCGGCGTCGTTCGCGAGGAGGGCGGCGCCGCCAATGCCGGCAGCCGCTATTACAATTCCGTGGTGGCGATCAACGACAAGGGCGAGATCGTC
>NZ_JANINM010000357.1 GCF_024509055.1 Mesorhizobium sp.
AGCCACGTCATCCGCGTCTGCGTCCTGAGGATCGGAATGAACTGGCCTTCTTCCAGAAAAGCCTGGCCCGGATAGAACTCGCTATCGTACTCCTCCACCACGATGTTGGCGCACACCTTGCCCAGCGCGGCGAACTTGCGCGTCGACCAGCCGACGACGCTCGACGTGACGATGGCGACCCTCAGATCGCCGCGCTTCCTGCACATCTGGACCAGACTGCCGGCAAGCGCGTGGAAGGCCACATTGTTCACGCGCAAGAGCTTCTTGACGTTCAGATAGAGCGTCCCCGTCACCGTGGCGATAGAGGCTTCCAGCTTGTGCAGGCAGGCTTCCACCTCCTCGATGCGCTGCGGGCGCATGGAGCCCGAGATGGCGAATTCCTGGTTGTTCTCGTCAAAGCGGAAATTGAAGGTCGACGGTGCCATTGCAGTCAGCTTTCGGCCGCCTCGAGGACGAGGTCGGCAATGAGAAAGATGGTATCGTCGCCGCGCGCCTCAACGGAGATGCCGGCCCCGTAATCAGTGGCGAGTTCAAGCAGGCCAATGAAGGGGCTCAACGGGCCGGACGACAGCAGCGCCGCTCGGTAGCGCTCGGCGGCGTCCGCCCGGCAGACTTCATCCACGGCATCCCGGTAGAAGGTTAGGTGCGCTACATCGCACGGAACCCGCAGCCTGACCCGGTCGACATTTCCGGATCGCAGCACCGCGCAGGCGAAGCGGCCATGCGGGGCGTGTATCCGAAAAACCGTCTCCAGAAGCTCGTTCAGCGCCGATGAAAAGAGATTGGAATAGAGAAGAGAGTCCAGCCGGTTGTGGCTGATCATGCGCGCCACATAAGAGGAGATGCGGTCGCAATGCGACCAGTCGGACGCGAACACGCCGACATCCATGTCCATTTCCAGCAGAGTGTCGAAGCTCCGCTCAGCCTTGAGCGCCGAAACCGACATCGTCGCCGGCACTACAGCGCGCGGAACGGCGCAAAGCGACCAGGGCGCGAAACCCGCCCCCGGATGTCCGTCCGCTCGCATCCGCCAACACGAGCGCCACACGGAAAGTGCCCGGCCACCATGCCCCTCCTCCTGACCGGATGAAGGATAACATGCCCCGATCCGTAAGCAAGTGCTTGCCATGATTCCACATCAACGGCTATTCCAAAGACATGAGGCAGCAGGATGAAGTTGAGAGCACTGCTCCCGCAGCATCGCCGCGGGAGGCGGAACTTGCGCGCCAGCTCTCCGAGGCGCGCGCCGAGCTCGAACGGATGTCTTCCGAATTCGACGACCTCAAGCTTCTCTATGAGGCGACGATCGAGCATGGCGAAGCGGTCGAGGACCAGCTTGCCGAAAACAACATCCTCCTGCAACGCACGCAGGCCCGCCTCGAAGCCGAACTACAGGATGCGGCGCGCTACCTTCTGTCTACCCTCCCCGCGCCGCGGATCGAGGCCCCGGCGACCGAATGGCTGGTGATCCCCTCGACGGAGCTCGGAGGCGATTCACTCGGCTTCCACGAAATTGATGCCGATCACATCGCCTTCTACCTGCTCGACGTCTGCGGCCACGGCGTCGGCG
>NZ_JANINM010000358.1 GCF_024509055.1 Mesorhizobium sp.
GCGTCGCCACCGAATAGGCGGAATTGAGGAAATCCGGATAGGTCGAAAGCTTCACCACGACCATCCTGTGCTCCCAGCTGATATGGATCATCTGGCCGAACACGCCCCGGCACATCAGCGAGCGCGAACGCGCATCCTCGATCCAGAACTGATTGCGGTAGCTGCCGTCCGGCAGGCTGGGATTGAAGTCCGGCTGATGCTTGCCGGTACGCGTCGCCTCGATCCAGTCGGCGGGGATCACGCCGCCGCCATTGTCGAGGATCAGTTGACCGAAACGGCCATAGTCGCGCAATGTCGCGTTGAAGCCGCCATCGGCAAGCGCATAGCCGGCGCTGTCGACCGTGAAATAGGCGCTTTCGTCGGCGCCGAGCTTCTGCCAGAGCTCTTCCGAGACGAGTTGCGCCAGTCGCTTGCCGCTCACGCGTTCCATGATGAAGGCGAGAACGTCGGTTTCGATCGAGCGGTATTCGAAGGCCTCGCCATGCTCGCGCACCTTGTCCTTCAGCCGCAGGATCAGCTCGAAGAGATGCGATGGCCATTGGAAGTCCGGGTCGCTGCCCGGCGGGATCGGTTTCCAACCGGTGGCGACGTCGACCTGGCCGATTTCCGAATAGCGATCGGTGTACTCCTCGGAAAAACGCACGCCTGTCGTCATGTCGAGCACATGTTGCACCGTGGCGTCGGCCCAGGCCGTAGCGGCCAGTTCCGGGAGATAATCGGTGACGAGTTTGCTGGGGTCGATCAGGCCCTGCCCGACCAGGATGCCACATATGGAACCGGTGACCGACTTCGCCATCGACTGTGACAGATGCAGCGAACGTTCGTCCATGCCGTTGAAGTAGCGCTCATAGGCGATCTTGCCGTCCTTGAGCACGAGGAAGCCGTCAGCATAGGTCTCGTCGAGCAAGCCGGCGAGCGTCGTCGCTGCACCCTTGCTGTCGACGACCGGGAGATTGTCGAGGTCGACCTCGGCGCGGTCGAGGCGATGGCGGTGGCCGTTGCCGCGCCAGACTTCGACGGTGGGGAGGAATTCGCGGATATGCTGGAAGGCCCAGCGGTTCCAGGGTGGCCTGTCCCAGTCGAGCTTCGGCAGCACCATGGCGGGCGGCGAGCCCTGCATGATCGGCTGACGTGGATCGGAGTTGCGGTAAGACGTCATCGAACCCTCCCAATGCATGCCACCCAAAAGTGCGGAGCGGCTTTGGGAAAGGACATGCATGAAACTGAAACCTGAAGCGCGTCGCCGTGACGGGCTCCAGCCACAAGAAAGGGAGGCGCTAGCCTCCCTTTCCCAGGGACCTTGGGTGAACTTACTTGCGCAGGTTCGTCCAGATCTTGTTGTAGATCTCCACCACGTCCGGCGAGCACGGCTCCACGAACTCGGGCGTCGGCGAGCCGGCCGGCGGGTTGATTTCCGGCGAGTTGGCGAAGTCGGGCGACAGGAACTTGTGGCTGCCGGCAATGCCGTTGTCGTAGCCGGCGAACTCCGAGATCAACGCCGCATTCTCCGGCGCCATGACGAAGTCCTGGAACAGCTTGGCGTTCTCGAGGTTCTTGGCGCC
>NZ_JANINM010000359.1 GCF_024509055.1 Mesorhizobium sp.
ACGGCCATTGCCCGACCTTGCCGATCGAGGCCTCGTCGATGTCGACGACGGCGACGGGAGCGTTCGCCGCCTTCCTCGGCCGGATGCGCTGATAACCGTCGAAGATGAGATCGCCGAGGTGGCCAACGAGCGGCGGATCGGCTGCCGCGAAGCCGATGACGGCCACGAGCGTGGCAATGCCTGCCGCCCACAGGACACCTGTCCTTCGGCTCCTTCCGCGCCTATGCAGGCTGCCGTCCGCTCGACCGGGTCTCATCGGAAGGTGGGGTTATCAGATACGTTTTCGCGTTTCTTCGACCCGCCACGCCGTGGACGGAATCCGGCGCCCCCCTCAGGTGGTAGCCGAATGTGGCCGGTCCCTGCCCGACGCCGTTGCCCCCATGGCGTCGTCGCAATCAGCAGGCACTCGCGGCGGACTTCATCATTCCGGTCCACAATAAGATCCACAGCTCTGCAGAACTTTCTGGCTGAGAAAATCACTCTTTCCCTGGTCGACGACTTGCGGGTCCTGATTGCCGGGCGGCAATGGCGGGATCGGCATGGCGTTCAGCGGCAGGGGAAACTCGGAATTCGTCTTGGGAATCCCACTGGCGATCACCATGCCGCCTGTCGGCTTGACCTTCGCACCGCCGCCCGCCCCGTTCCTGCCTGAGATGGAATCCTGGAAAACCCCGGTCCACTGTTCAGGGGTTCTGCGAACACTGACCTTCGAACCCTCGATCACGATCGAATAGCCTGCCTTATAGAGCCGGGTCGAGGTTCCGTCGCGCAGCCGCAAAGTGATGCGGTCACCATAGCGCAGATCGATATGCGAGGGTATGCCGTAGCCGGGATCGAACGCCATGTCAGCGATCGCCCCGCGTATGCCGACGGTTCCGACCGGCGTGTTCAGGACCGCACCGTCCGGCGTCTTGGAGGTCTTGCCGCCGATGAATCGGAAAAGGCCCTTGCCGAGCGATGCCGTCACCTTTGCCGTACCCCTATCGGGATCGTAGACGAAGGAGTCGATCGTCAGTTGCGAGCCTGGTCCGACAGTGAATGTCGTGCCGTCTGCCAGTAGCACCTGAAGCAGTCCCCCGGCATCGGTTTCTATCCGTTCGTCGTGAATGATGTTGTCGCCGATTGTGATCGTGCGGACCGACTGCTGGGGAGCCGTTCCGTGCGCGCTCTGGTTGACGGCGGCCGCCGTGCCGACAGGCTGGGCGAAGGCGGCGCAATTAAGGAAGGGAAGGCAAAGGACGATGGAAAGCAGCTGGATCCGCATGGCCGCTCCTAGAAGCTCTTCATCAAGCCGAGTGAAACGCTGACGTCGTCGAAGGCGTTGATCTGGTCGTTCGAACGGACGTTGCGATAGCCGAGCACCGTCTGCACCGACCAGTTGCTGCGCAGAGGGATGGTCAGGGATCCTTGCACGAACGCCTCGGCGTCGTGGCGGTCATCGGTGGTCGTGAACATGGCCGGGTCAGGGCCGTCAAAGCGCCAGTCGATGGCGCCGAAGCTGAGGCCGACCGTCC
>NZ_JANINM010000360.1 GCF_024509055.1 Mesorhizobium sp.
AAGTGGAATATCTACGGTTCAATAGCCATTCAATTTGATCCTATTCATCTGCCTCGATAGATAGATAGAGTGTGGATGTTCACATAGGATGGCCAGATTCGGCCAAAGTGCGCCTCAAATCACTCCAAAGAACAGCCGCACCCTCATACGATAACGAAACCCGCCGGAAACGGCGGGTTTTCGATTAGAGCAGAGATCATGGCGGGAGAGTTCAAGATCGAGTCTATAATGTTCGTTTTCTAGCGATAGATTGATTTTTGCGCAGACTACGCACATTTCGATCTTATGAAGAGATGGACAATGCCCAAGACATCAACGGCCAGGGCACTGAATCGAAAGGATTTGACCGGTCCCGCCCTGCGAACATTTTTCCGGATCGCCGAGGCTTGGAATCTCCAGGAGCAGGAGCAGATGCGCCTGCTTGGGCTTGAGAGCCGATCTACGTTTCAGTCCTGGAGGCGCGGCGCCGTCGCCGCAATCTCCAAGGATGCCTTGGAACGTATTTCCTACGTTCTCGGCATCTACAAGGGATTGCATATTCTTCTTCCAAAGACGGCCGACCAGTGGATTCGGAAGTCCAACACTGCCGGGATTTTCGGCGGTCGTTCGGCGCTCGATCGCATGACATCCGGTAATGTCGCTGACCTTTATGTCGTTCGTCAGTATGTGGATGCGCAGCTCGGCTGATGATGGACACGTGTAAACGAAACCCGCCGGAAACGGCGGGTTTCTATTTAAAGCTCTACGCGTCCCCAATTAATAGTGGCCCAGATGAACAATCAAATCCGGGAATGGCTCTCCGGTCCGACACCGATGTCGCCATTTGGCGGCTTCATCCGTAAACGGTTCGGTTAAGAGATCGAGGATTCCTTCCGGAGCGAAGGAGGCAATCGGGCCTTCATTTTCAGACATTTCCTTGAGCGAAGGAACCACAGCAGTGGCAAATCCGGGTCGCCATCCCACGCGTGATCCGGAACTAAAGATAACCCGCCGTCTGATCGCCATCACCGTCACGATTCTGACGCCACGCTGGGCCGTCACCTTGACCTTTTCATGTTTCGTTCCCTCTAGAACAGACTAGGACTGCCCTCTGCACAAAACAAAAACCTCTGCCTATCCGAATTTTCGTTCCGAGCAGTAGCCACCACTTCTTCAAGCCTTTGCTGATGGGGGAGCACTTGGCTCCCATCTCCTCTGCCCAAGAAAGTCCTCAGCCGCCGCAGCCATTCTTTCTGAAGGCAGGCGCTCGGCGAGCAATCCTGTGCCGAATCCTTGGTGCCGGCACGTGGCGAAATGACTCGAAGGATGGCAGAATGAGCACCCCGTCCAAGATGTGGGGAGAGCCCAAGGATTCCCGGAGCAGACGTGCGAGTATCTGAATCCTTTCTCACAACCCAATCCGAACTGCGCAATGCGCTGGCTCGCAGAGTCAGAGAGCTGCGTCATTCATCCCGAATGAGCCAACGCGGTCTGGCCGAGCAGGCCGGACTTCGGCAAGCTCTCATCAGCGAAATCGAGCGTGGCGAAGCCAATGTGACCATGGACTCGCTTTTGAGGATCGCAATTGCACTGCAGGTCAGCCTTCCATGCCTGCTCGATGGGAGCAGCAATCAGGCACAGGTCCGTCGACGTCGCGACTGACAGCATTTATTGCGCCCTGGACAGATCCCTGCGTTCGACCTCTTGCCGCTCGACACCCCCAGACTGACGATTGAAGCCTGCCATATCTTTGACGCAATAATATGACACGCTATAACGTATAGAGCCGCAGACGCCCTCCGCGAGATCGGCCCGAAACCCCGCCGACTTTCGCAGTCGCCGCATCCGGCACAGCTCCGGATACCGGGGCTCACCCCGCACCTTATAACTTTCGCGTGGCATTCGATGCTTCCGAAGCGCTCACGACGAGCGATCATCGCGTGCATACTTCTGCATAGCCCTGCGGATCGTTCATGTCGGCGTTAAACGCGTAGGCAATATCCGAGCCGAACCAGACGAGGAGCCCCGCATGTTCATCGATCATCATCGTCCCGATCGCAGCAAAGCCATCCAGCAATCTGATCAGGACATCGCATCATGTACGTCAATCCATCCATTCGCAAAACAACCTCGACCGTCTTCTCAGGCCCGAAGTGCAAAGTGGCAATTCCCGTCAACAACGTTCTGCAACGTGACGCGCTCCTCCAAGCGAGCCTTGACCCTTCGGTTTGCGCGATTCACTATCGGACGACTCCGAACCTGTATGGTTCGCCGCCCACGGTAAGAGGCGTCGTTTTACAAAGAATGGATGGCGACTTTCTACTCGTAGCCTGCGAGTCGCGGCCACGCAGGACCGAGGAGGAACATATCCGACTGGCCGACGTGCTTATATCAAATGGACTTCGCTTGCTTGAACGAGATGCCGACGACATTCATCGCGAACCGCTCTTCTCGAATGCGCGAGCTGTATGGGACAATCAGCGCTTTGTTGTATCCGTACACAATAGACTGAAGATCGCGGCAGCGCTTGCCGAAGACGGCCCGCAATCGATCCTCGAACTCGAAGAACGCGTCCGTCCGACCTGTGATCTTATCGGCGCAGTCTCTGCGCTCGCATGCGAAATGCTCGTCGAACTCGATCTCCGAGAGATGCCATTGGGTCCACGTACCGTTGTACGTGCAAGTTAGCCATCAACACCATCGTCGTAACGAGATAGGTTCATGGGATCATCGCCCATGCGCTGCAAGCCTGTAATCGGTCCAGCATGGTCGGAACATGCCGGGCTGACCGCGAAAAACTTTCCTTACAGAGAACGACAGACCTGCGGGTGAAGCGTATCCCAATCGATGCCTCGCTCCGGGGCAGATCGCGCTACGCGCGAACCTGTTCTTCAAGGAGTACCAGAATGAACCAACATCGATCATCCCCGCGCGACCTCCTCGGGCGGGCCTACATCGACATATTAGCAACAGAAGTTGGGGCGAACAGCGGCCAACTTCTGCGAAGCGGCGATCCGGACGACCCCATAGAGCAGTTGATCGGCGACCTGGCGACCGCGCCCGAGTTCGTTGGACGAAAATCACTCCGGGCGGATCTTGCGGCGGTAGCGATCCTTGTGGCCCGCGCAATCGAGACGGTTAGCGGACTGACCCGCGACCTGCGGCGAGGCTCGCCGGTCGTTTCGCTTGCCACCCACCGAGCCGACGTTGTTTCCCTCGCGCAGCAGGTTATACAGACCTGCGCGTTCGGTAGCGGAGCCGACGTGCTTGAGGAGAGACTGTTCAACCCGGACCGTTGTACCCGCCCGGTATTGCTCCTGGCGCGCGACGGCGCGTCGAACGAGCACCGGCCTGAAAGAGGAAACGCAAAGATTGCCGCAGCGTTGCACGCACAAGCTCCGATCTTCGGGATAGCCCCGGATCCGCGCCGGCACCTGCCGCGCGACCTGCTTCGCGCGTCCGAATACAACCTTTCCCTTGGTCAACTCGACGCTTCCACTATAGCTCTCGTGATCGAAGCTGTGACCGGCAAGCCGCCGATTTCGAGGCTAGACGACCAATTGATCCGCGCCATTGACGTCTCGGATCTCGCTCTCTCGGTCCGTGCAGATCGCAGTCCGGACGAGTGTTTCAGGATGCTTGAAAAGATCGTCTCAACAAAAGGCCTCTTCGATCACGATGGTCCCCTTCTTGAACACCTTGCGGGCTACGGTGAAGCACGGGAATGGGGACTTAATCTTGTTGTCGACCTGCGTGAGTATCGGGCCGGCCGACTCGACTGGAATTCCATCGAAAAGGGACTGCTCCTTGTCGGGCCGCCGGGCGTCGGCAAGACCCAGTATGCGCGAGCGCTCGCGAAATCCGCAAACGTGCCGCTGGTGGCTACTTCGGTCGCTGACTGGAACGCAGCGAACTACCTCTCGGGTACTCTTGCCGCGATCAGAGATTCGTTTTCCAGAGCCCGTCAGATTGCCCCCTGCATTCTTTTCATTGACGAACTCGATGGCATCTCGGATCGCGCCAAATTAACGTCCGAATACAGGGAATATTGGACCCAGATCGTCAATTCACTCTTGGAGTTGCTGGCGGGTATCGAAGATCGCCCCGGCGTCGTGGTGATCGGAGCGACCAATCACCCTGACCGCATCGATGCTGCGGTACGCCGCGCGGGGCGCCTCGATCGTACGATCGAAATCGAATTGCCCGACGCCGAGACGCTGGCGGCGATCTTCCGCTTTCACCTCGGCCCGGACCTTTTACCTAACACGGACCTGATGCCGGTCGCGCTCGCAGCGACGGGCAAGACGGGCGCGGACGTCGAAGCATGGATCCGACGCGCAAAGGCCCGCGCTCGCCGTGCCGAACGCGATCTCTTGCTCGATGACGTGTTTCACGAAGTTAGGTTCGGTGGCGAGGGACTGCCCAAAAAGCTTCGTCGAACGGTATCCGTCCATGAGGCCGGGCATCTTGTTGTCGGCGTCGCTCTAGCCGTATTCAAACCGAAATCCATGACGATTCTTGATCGCGGTGGACAGACACTCGGCGAGCTCTCGTGGGATAACTCATTAACTCAATCCGGGATCGAAAATTGCATAACGGCACTGTTGGGCGGCCGTGCCGCCGAGCAAATTCTGCTTGGCGTTTCCGAGGCAACGGCGGGGGCCGGTATCGGGGAGAATAGCGATTTTGCTCGCGCGACGCGCGCGGCTATCGACCTCGAACTTCGGCTTGGATTTGGAGCGATTGGAGTCGCGCATTTTCCCGACCAGACGATCGACCGATTGATGCACAATCCCTCAATTGTCGCGTTGATTACGAAGCGCCTCGATAATTGCCTCGCGCGGGCTCATAAGATCATCGCGGCGAACCGGCGTACCGTCGAGTCCGTAGCGCGGCACTTGGAGGCAACTGGTTACCTGGACAGCGCCGCCATCAACGAACTCCTGAAGCATCCCGTGCGAGGCGTCGGGAATGGCGAGAAGTCGCGCCAGCCTCGAATGTGCAAAGCGGGATGACAATGTAAGCCGATCCGGAAACGTGGCGATCCGGATTTTCTCCGTACTGCCACCCTGATCGCACTCCATGAATGTTCAATACATGTTTAAAGTAACCGCCGAAAATGCAGCCGATTGTGCAGGGTCTTCCGGCATACGGTCGAATCCCCCACAACTGGCGCCCTCGCCCCTCGCCGAAATCAGCGAGCATTGGGTGGAGATTGGGGACAATGCAAATTCGTTGAAGGAGACGCCCAACCGAATTCGTCAACTCATCGCCCACAATGACGCGCGACACCAGAGTATTCGGCGGCTGTTCCGGCGGATCATCGCAGATATGCATGATGTTGGAGCGACCGGGTCATCGACGCAACATCGGGCGGCGCGAATATTCACCCGCGCAACGAGGCCAGCGATTTCACGTCTGAAATCTGCGGAGATGGCTATTTTCGAACCGATCGAACGAGAATGAATTACGCCAAATACATCGCGAGCACGGCCTGGCGCGCCAATCCGGCACGGCTCGTTGAACTGAGTGCGTCTGGACGCCGCTGTCGCATCTGCAATGCAAGCGGAAACGACGTGGAGCTACAGGTTCACCATCGCACCTATGAAAGACTCGGTTGCGAAATTCCGAGCGACCTGACCACCCTGTGCGCCGACTGCCATCTCGGTGTGACCGCGTTGTTGCGCGAGCGGCGATACGCCGCACGGGTCCCGCGGCGAGCGGATGTGATTCGCCCGCTCGTCGATCCGGTCCGGAATCTTGCTGACAAACATGGGAGGAGCGATGAACACCGAATTCGTTTCCTTGCGCTTGATCGGCGTTCGTCCGCTGCTCATGCATGCGGGCCGCTTGTGCGACCCGTTGGATCCGATCTCGCGCGAGCTCGCGAAGATTACCGGAAAGCGATTGAAAACCACGTCTGACCACCGCGAGATCGCGCGAATTGAATGGTTCGGTGGGCTTTGGCTCGACCAAGGCGTGCCATGCATTCCGGCTGAAGCGATCGAGGCAACCTTCATCTCGGGCGCGCGAATGCAGCGGCGAGGAAGACAGGCGGCCGCCGGCATCGAGGTCGATGGGCCGGCCCGGCTGTTCTATGATGGGCCACAGGATATCGACGAGTTATGGAAGCAGGAGCGCTTTCGTCTGCGCGTCCCGGTCCGTGTCGGCACCGCCCGAATGATGCGAACGCGGCCGCGGTTCGATGCATGGAATATTGATTTCAAGGCGTTTTATTTGCCAAGCTTGCTGAGTCCCCCGTTGATCGCTGACATCTTCGCGGAAAGCGGGTTCGCGCGCGGCATCGGCGATTGGCGGCCAAAGTTCGGTCGTTTCCGCGTCGAATGCCTCGACTAGGTGCGTGGCGGGGTGTGGCCCGGCGAGGCAGGGCGTGGTCCGGCTAGGGGAGAGCCGGCGAAAGCCGGCTGCTCCGCATTGCCCCCGGGTTCGCCGCGGACAACGGTTTGCGCACCTCTTAGCGATTGCTCTTGAATGCGGTTGGTGATCAGGGCGGTTATTGGGCGTGTTCAAAGAGCGTGACCATTCCCCAGCAGGAACATCCGCGCCCTCGACCTCGACGACCACCTTGCGAATTCGGCTGGCTCGCCTTCACGACGGACCTCTAGAATAATCCATACGCTCGGGCGGGACATCTACCGACCGAAAGGAGTGCATCGTGACGATCACAATGCACGCGAGCCAGCGGTCGCCATGTCGCAAGCTATGTCGTCCGGGCCGGTCGCTCGGCATCGCAGGGAAGGATTCGCGATGGCGCAAGCGGCTCGAAGAACCACCGGCGCGAGCTCGGCCGTCATCCGAGAGCGAATCTTTTGGGAAGATGTTCCGAATCCTTGACATCGCCCTGTCGCCTTCGCGACGGATGCGGCGCTTGGTTGCGTTGTTCGATCATTCTGGGATGCAGACGGCTCAGGCGAACGACGGAGGGTCGTGCGACGGACGCAAAGCCCAGATGCAACTTCGAATTGATTTTAGCTCCCTCGCTCGAGCATCGATTGGAGTGTCGGTGCAGCGCCGGCGGGATTTTCGAGGGATTGTCAGGATCGAAGAACCGCGCATTATCGGTCGCCGAACTTTTGGTAGAAATGGAGTTGGAAGAATGGACCAGCGATCAAGCGGCTCCGATCTTCAACGACCTGCCGCGAGCTTCGCTGCAACAGAGCGCGAGTCCGGCGAAGACCGCAGCATTTCGCTGTCGCGCGGGCGGTCACTGTACGGTTTACGTAGTAAGCCGCCGCAACCGCAGGCGCTTCGGCCCGAGGGCTATCGTCGTTGGCGAAGGCGTGGGCTGTCGCTGCATCATCAAAACACGACGCTCTCTAGATCGCCGAGGGGCTCGCGGCGCGCCTACGAAGCCTTCCGTCGGCCGCTGGCGTCTTAGGCTTTCAGAGTCCTAGGCGGCACGCCGATATTACACCGCTCACGTCAGGGCGGCGCCGCAAGCGCTTGAGCAACTGCCCAAAACTACATCCCCAACAAAGGCCATCGCGTTCATAGCAATCGATAAACGAGGTTCAAATGTCCAAACCGGTATGGCCTCAGGGTGGCGACAAAACGGAAGCGCATTCGGAGAATGTCGCGACGATAGAAGCGTATCTGGCCGCTCTTCGGAATGACGGCCGAGGCCTTCCCGCGGCGCCCTCCCGGCCCTTCGAGATTTCATACCGCCGGGTAGCCGAAGAAGCGGGCGTCGGAGTCTGGACGATCGACCGGAAGAACTCCGAATGCCGCAAACTGATCAAAGATGCTGCAAAAGATCTTGGAATACGCGTGCGGATCAAGCCCAGGGTCCGTGCGACCTATACGATGGAGGAGGCCATTAGCATCGCGGTGGCGGTCATTCAGGCGGAATGCGAAGCGAACCTAGTGGACCACCGACCGAAATGCCGAATGGCGGACCGCGTCCTCCGCCAAATCGCTCGGAACGGCAAGGGTATGCACGACGATAGCATCAAGGCGATCTCCGCCGCGCTTCAGCAGGCGATCGGCCATGACGCCGAAACATTGCTCACCGAGATCAGGGAGATCCTGCTGCGCGCCGCGACAGGCGAACTGGCGTTGCAAACGTTCCATGGTCGGCTCAAGCTGGAATCGGCCTTGGCGGGTTTCTCGCTCTCCGCTGTAGCCAAGTTCACCACCGTCAAACAGCAGACCGTGACCAATTGGGGGGCGGGCAGAAAGGCGCCAACGCGCAGCCTCTTCGGCGAAATTCCCAAAATCGAACAAACTATCGGCTGCCCCGATGGCTATCTGACGGAGGCACACCGCTCCAATTGCAGCGGATCGTCAAACGTCAAGAAGCATCATTTGCCTGATGTCGTGCAAAGGATGTCCTTCGACCATCAGAAGCAATTCAGACGGTTGATAGCTCCCGAACTCAACATCAGCAAACTCAGCAATGAACAGCGGAACAGGCTGATGAAAGACAGGCTCCGTATCTTCCGGGACGCTCAAGATACCCCCGACTTCAAGCGCGCAAAGCTTCGCTCTCCCGCCATGCAATACGGGCTCAAAGCGCTTCCGGATCATGTGCAGCAAGAGTTCGACGATCTCGCTGAGGTCCGGACCCACGTGTTCGTTCGAGATGACGTGAAATCACGCGATAGAGGTTGGGATCCCGATACCCGAGCCATCTACCATAGACGGATGCGCTTGTTCCTGGGCTGGCTCCACTGCCGCATGGGGGTGGCTAACGAAAACTTGTCGATAGCCTATTTGGGGTTCGACCAAGTGCTCCGGGAATACGACAACTTCTTGATCGATCGCAAGCGGGATGTCGGCTTGGAGCGGCGGTGGGCTCATGCCGTGTGCGAATGGTATACCTTCGCGGCAACCCTCACGCGGCGCCCGCGCGAGCTGGATTTGACTGGCCGGGAGCGTGATGAGCCCGAGAGCGGGATTGGCTGGCTTCGTGGCCGGAGAGATCTGCTCTCGAAGCTCAAGCCGATTGAACGTCCGCGTGTCGTGGACCACCACGCTGTCAAGAAAGGGAGGCGCGACCACATCCGCCCCGTGCTGACTTCGATCGAAATCGAAAACGCAGCTCGCAATTGGAGCACACTGCTGGACGAAACCACGGCCGAGTATCGCTACCAGCGAACGTTGCTGCAGAAAGAAACGACCTTGGCCGACGGTACCCGCCGCATCGAACCGATCCTGCGACTTGCAGAACCCTTGCTGGTGATCGAGACAGCGGTCTGGGACTTGCGGGAACGATTGCGTGCAATGAAGTTCGGATCGTTTCACCGGTGCACAGCAATCCGCGAGTCGGTTGCAGTCAAATTGCTCGCCCAATGCCCGCTCCGGCGCAAGACGTTTTGCGGCCTGACCATCTTCGACGACGGAACGGGAATGGTGTTTCAAGAAGGAGGATGGTGGTGGTTAAGAATACCCGCCGATCTTTTCAAGAACGAAAGAAGCCAAGCGTTCAGGGGCCTCGTGGTGAACGGCAACTATCTCCAACGCCTGGAGGACATGTGGGGCTTCTACGATGACCTCGCGCTCTACGCGACGTTCGCCCGGAAGCAAATTCTCGGAGGCGCGGATAGCTCAGCTTTTTATGTGGCCCGTCAAAAAGGGGGGCATGTGGCACCGGCGGTCTTCTCCGGCGTGTTTCGCAACTTCACGCGGGAGTTCATCGCCGAAAACCGCGGCCGAGGCACGGGTTGGCGCGGCGTACGGCCGTTTGGGTCCCAGGCGATGCGTCATATCGTTGCCGCTGCGACATGGAAGAGGACGAAGGACGAGCATGCCATGGCGCTGGCCATCCATGACAGTGTCAGCACTGCAAGGAAGTATTATCACAAGTACTACATGGGCACCGAAGAGCGGGCCGAGGTTATCCGCGGCACCATGCAAACCGGCGCAGGCCCGTTTGATTGGTCGTCCTTCGATGCGGTGCTTCCGCACGTGCCGAGTCCGGCTACGGCGCCGACGTCGAAGCTCGTGCGGGCATAGCGGACGCCCTTCAGTTTGAGACGGGCAAGTGGACAGGCGGCGTCTCGGCGCCGCCTGTCCTGTCTCGGCAGCATGCGACGCGGCTGCCGACTCGAGCGGTTCCAGCGGCGGCCGGGCCGCTAGCGCCGCGGGGCAAAGCTCCGCTTCAGCGGTTCGACCGGTGGCTAACCTTGAGCCCAGTTGCGGCAGCTTCGACGAGGTCGGCTACTACATGGTCGACGGCATGGACCTGATGAGCGCGCAGGCGCGCTCGCTCGGGTTCTCGCTGGTGTTCGCGGGCCAGGACCTGCACGCGATGAAGCGCTTCAACGACAAGGTGTTCGGCTCGGTCCAGGGCAACACCAACACCAAGATCATCATGCGCACCGAGGATCCGGAGACGGCCAAGCTCGCCGTCGAGGCCGGCGGCAAGGCGCTGCGCGCGCAACTGGCGTCGTACGAGGGCGAGGTCGGCGAACTCTCCACCAGCTACCGCGACAAGATGGACGCGCAGGTCCAGTCGACCGACCGCATCAACCCGCTCGACCTCAAGGCGCAGGACGAGGGCGAGATGCACGTCCTGCACAAGGACTGGCTGGTGCGGGCCAAGACCTTCTACTCGGCGCCGCAGGAGAGCCTGCGCAAGAACGCCCTCGTCCTGCGCCCCAACCACTTCATCACCGTGGTCAAGCCCGACGCCGAGGAGATCGAGAGCCACCGCCGGATTCCGGAACTGTTCGCCCGCTTCCTCGACCGCGACTTCGCCGCGCAAATGAAGGCCGACGCCGCCAACGCGGCCGCGAACCTCTCCGGCGCCGACGAGGCCACGACGCTCGCCCGCGTGATGCGCGAGATCGAGACCTCGAAGCGCCGCACCAACAACCCGGTCGAGGCCTCCGTCGCCGCCTTCGCCAAGGTGCTGATGGACTCGAAGTCGATGAGCGACGCCTACGCCAAGGAGGTCCACGACGTCGTCGGCAGCCGCCAGCGCGCGCTGGCCGAGTTCGACGAGGACGAGGACGAGATTCCGATGTCGCGCGGCCGCCGGCCGGAACGACCGGAGCCGAAGGGTTTCGCCGGGCTCGATTCCTTCGACGACGGCCTGGACGCGTTCGACGACCATCCGGCCGCGGGCGGCCGCGCCGCCGAGCCGACGAAGCCCCCACCGCCCGCCCGCGCCCCGCTGCGCAAGAACCGCTTCCGCAAGGACGTCAGGCACGGCGTGCAGGTCGACGGCAACGAGCTGTTCGACATGGCCGACCGCATCTCCTCGAACGATTCCGTCATGCGCACGCTGGCCGCGCTCGACTTCGACGCCGCGACCGAGCCGAAGAGCCGCGACGCGGTCGACGACGCCATCGAGGAAGCGATCGGCGGCGATGCGATCCCGGATTTCGAGGAGAGGCAGCCCGTCGAGCGCAACGCCATCAAGAAGGCCGACGACGCGACGCTGGCGACGATGCCCGACTTCGAGGACGAAGAGGACGAGGACATCGGCGGCGGCGACGTCACCACCAACTTCCTCGGCGCGCTGATCGACGACGAGGAAGACGACGACGGAGACGGCCTGTGACGTCCGGGATCGGGGCCGCGATGGCCGGCGGCAAGAAGGGCAAAGGCGACGAGCGTCCGAGGCAGCACGGGGACTGGTACCCGACGCCGCCGGAATGCACGCAGGTGCTGTTGGATCGCGTCGCGTTCGGCGACACGGTGTGGGAGCCGTGCTGCGGCGACGGATCGCTGGCGAAAGTCATGGAGGCGCGCGGCATCAAGGTGATCGGCACCGACCTGCACGACCGCGGCTACGGCATCGGCCACGGTGCCGCGCACGACATCCTCAAGGCGAAGGAATTGTTGGCCGAGGACATCGTGACCAATCCGCCGTTCAACATCGCCGCGCCGATCATCCGGCACCTGATCGAGATGAAGCCGCGCAAGATGGCGCTGCTGCTGAAATCGTCGTTCTGGCACGCCAAGAACCGCTCGGCGCTGTTCGAGGAACATCCGCCGTCGCGGATCATCGCGCTGACCTGGCGGCCGGATTTCCTGTCGATCGGCCGTCCGACGATGGAGGTGTCGTGGTGCGTCTGGGAGCAGGGCCACAACGACCGGACCTATTATGAACTCGCAGCGCGCCCTCCCCGTCAGCCCCGGTCGCCGTCGTAGACCGGAAGCATCGTCCAGACTGGCGCTCGAAGGAAAGCATATGGGGGCGTGGTCGACGCCGTCGCCTGCGGCATGGCGCGCAAGACGCGGGACAATGGGACCGTCCTGCACTGACGGCGCGGGATTCCGGCGGCCGGGACCACATCGCTCCCCGAGACGGCAGCGGACTGACCCGTGCCGCGGCAGCTATGACCACGATGGTCCTCGCCGAAGTGCGAGGATTCGCGCGGCAGATGGTGAGGGACAACGTCCGCCACATTTTATCCACGCGCCCTCGCGGCAGAGATTGCCGGAAGGGCGGTCCGGACAACGGCTCGGACTCCGATTAGGGTCCCACCGGATGGCGAAACTTGACCTTGGCCGAGTCAAGCCACCCAAATCACGCGTAATTGATCGATCGGGATCGGTGACGTCGGATGCCGTTCGAAGTCCGAGAGCATCGTGGGGGCTCGCGCTCAAGTTGTGGATTCCTCCGCGCCATTGGAGCGGCCCGTCGCTATCCCCGCGCGGCGCGTTGCGCCCGTGGCGGAGGCGTTGGAGCATCGGACCGAATCCTTGAAAGGAATCAAGCGCGGGCGCGCCCTGAATCCTCGACCGGTAGGCAGCTGCGGGGCGCCGCCTCGGTCCGTCCCGCGTCAAGGACTCGGGCGCAAGGATCGGCGCCTCGCCGGGCCGCCCCGCGTCGAACGGGTCGATTTTCGCCTCAGGCGAATCGGCCAGCGCGCCCTCGCGTTCGGCCCTGCCAGCAGGTCCGCGACCTCGATCCCGAGGGCAACCGCGATCTTGTCCAGCGTTTCCAACGTCGGATTCGCGGTGGCGACTTCCACCGCGCTGATCAGCGCCTGACGCACCCCGGCTTCGGCGGCCAGGTCATCCTGCGACCACGCTCTCTCTTGGCGGTGCCGCCGCAGGTTGCGTGCAAGCAGCCGTTTCGCATGTTTCGGATTTCGCCGCCTCATCCGCCAGGATGATGCATTTGTACGTCGGGCGCTCCACACGTTATAACGTTTAAAATATGCTATGGCGTGTGATGCCGTCCCATCGATAGTGATCGAGATTCGATGGCGATGCCGCCCGCTTAGTGTCGGCCAGACGTTTGCTCCCGGCATTTTCCGGGGCGGATTGACAGAGAGGCGTTCGGGTCGGGAAGTCCAGGCCTTGCAAATCATCTCGCAATGCGTGGATCCCCCGGCAGAAGTTGGTGGTGGAGACGAAGTCGGCAAGTTGCAGGCGGGATCGGAGATGGCTCTCACGGCAGAAGCGCCCGACCGTAAGGCACTCGTTTCGCAGACGAACGAAAGCCGTCGCGAATGTTCAAATCCTTCCATTCGCCGCCCAGTTCCCCTCTCCCATGGGATTCCGGATATGTCCTCTTCAACCGATATTAGGTCGTACTCATGATCCCGCAGCCACCGGCGCATTGCGGCGAGCTGGGCCATGGCACGGAAGTTGGCGGCTAGCTTGCCATGGTTGCAACGCGGCGGAAGCTTCAGCTTGGAGAAGAAGCGCTCGATCCGATTGCGTTCGCGATGAAGCCGCTTGCTGAAGCACGGCTTCCATCTCGATTACTCCTCGGCGCGATCTTGGGCGTGGCGCCTTGGTCCGGGATCAGCTCCCGGATGCGGTCGGCGACGCAAGTCCTGCCCGCGAGCACGATAGTGCGCGGCCCAAGATGGTCGAACTGTATATTGGGGGGATCTGTCCGTCATGGGCTTGACCGGCGGTTAGGCCGCGCCGATCGGGAGACCTTGCGCCGACGACCGCCCGCCTTCAGTCAAAACCGATCCCACAATAGCTCTGACAAGCAAGCGCCGAAAACGATCGGGTGGATTCACACTCGAAGCGCAACGCTCGAGCAAGGGTCTCGGCAAGGGTTCTGAAATCGAGACGTTCGTGGAGGTTTGTAGGCGCGGTGATTGGCGAAAGCGTTTGCGTTGAGGGGGTTGCGCGGTCGTCTTGCGGGGATGAATCGGTGCACCAGTCGTCGCTAGTTTTAGCGCGAGGGTTTCCAGCAAAGCGTGGCGATCGTCGACCACGCAGCGCGCCGGGCGGTGGAAGCCTACCGTTCGGGAAATAGTCGAGCCGCGAACCTTCGAAGCCTTGCTTCCGCCAATCGACCTCGGTCGTCGAGCAGCTCCCAGGGCTTCGGAATCGCCGGATGGAACATTCGCGAGATCATCCCGGACTCGTCGTCAAGGATATGCGCCTGAGAATATACGTATCCATGATCCAGCCGTGCCGTGCGCGGGCGGCGCTCCGCGCGGCGACAATCGCAGATCCTGTCTCAGCAAGCTGGCCGGACATGATGATCTCATCCGGCATTCCGAGATAAGCGCCCCACCAGATCTGTAGCCCTTCCGGATCAAGCGACTGAAAGGCCGCGCCGCCATCGAGCATGACGACCACGGTATCAATGCCCGGCGGCCAGCCGTTCTCGCGCAGCTTCCGCCCGGTTGTGACGACGAACGGCTGGCCGATTTCGTTCAACGGCAAGGTATGGGTCGCGCACAATGCCTGGATCGAGGTGATGCCCGGCACAACTTTCACGACGGGCCGTGGTGTAAGCCGCTCCGCGATCCTCAAACTCGAATCGAACAGCGAGGGATCGCCCCAGACTAACAACGCAACATGCCCCGCGCGCCCGAGATGCGTCGCGATCGCCCGCGACCACGCCGCCGCCACCGCATCGTGCCAATCCCCCACGCCTTTCAGATAGTCGTCGCGCGCAGCATCGCGGATCGGCAAATCGAATTCGGCGATGCGCGTGTTCGCGCTGGTCAACACTTGCGCGCAGATCGTGCGACGCAGGTCGGCGAGATCGGACTTCGCCTCTCCCTTGCGCGGAACGAGCACAAGGTCCGCGGCATTGATGGCGCGGATCGCGGCGAGCGTCAGTTGCTCGGGATCGCCGCTACCGATTCCGATCAGCGACAGTGCCAGCCCATCGGTCTCATGCGGCATCAGACGTCGTCTCCCAACCCCCTGCCGAACAGGATTACCGCGGCCGCCGGCGCGGAGGCGTCCTCGGTAAGCCATTTCGCCAGCTGCGCAACAGTGGTGCGGACGAGATTCTGATCGGCATGTCCGAGCGCCTCCGCGAACACGGCGGGCGTGTCCGGAGCCAGCCCCTTCTCGATCAGCGCGGCGGCGAGCGCAGGAAAGGTCCGCTTGCCCATATAGACCGCCGTCGTCGAAGCCGGATCGATCAATGCGCTCCAGTTGAGGTCGGCGGGCAGTTGACCGCTGACATCCGCGCCGGTCACGAACTGCACGCTGCGCGCCACTTTCCGCCGCGTCAACGGAATGCCGGCGCTGGCGGCGGCGGCGCTGGCCGAGGTGACGCCGGGAACGATCTCGTAGCCGATGCCGGCGTCACGGAGCACGTCGAGTTCCTCCTGAAGCCGGCCGAAGATGCCGGCGTCGCCGGACTTCAACCGCACCACGCGCATGCCGGTCGCGGCATAATCGACAAGCAGCCGACTGACGTGATGCTGCCGTGTCGAGGAACGCCCCGCGCGCTTGCCGACCGCGATGAGATGCGCGCCCGCACGCGCGCGATCGAGGATCGCGCCCGAAGCCAGATCATCGAACAGCACGACATCCGCCGCGCCGAGGCGATCGACGGCCTTGAGCGTCAGAAGTTCGGGGTCACCGGGCCCCGCGGAGACGAAGGACACGAAGCCGGTCATCATCGATCTTCCGCGATAAGGTGGAAGAACGTGCCGGTCGTGTTGCGACGGCGCGAACCGGTCTCGGCGACGGTCGCGCCGGTCGCGTCGTGCACCGTCGCCAGCAGCATATCGGGTTGTGCGACGATCGTCGAATAGTGGAATTCATGGCCGCGCAGGCGCGCGCCGGAGTCATATCCCGGTATCGGCGCGGCGAGTTTCGCAAGCCGATAGCCGAGATGCATGCGACGCTTGGCGAAGCTCGTTTCGAGGCCCAACAGTCCTGCCATCTCGTGGCGGACGCCGTCGCCGTCGGTCAGCCCCGCGCCCAGCACCATATAGCCGCCGCACTCGCCATGCACCGGCCGCGTTTCGGCGAATGACTGCAACGCACGACGAAACCGCGCGCAGGCCGCGAGCCTCCCCGCATGCAGTTCGGGATAGCCGCCCGGCAGCCAGCACACATCCGCATCGGCATCCGGGCCTTCGTCAGCCAGCGGCGAGAAGGTGACGATTTCCGCGCCAGCCGCGCGCCACGCCTCCAGCATATGTGGATAGACGAACGAGAATGCCGCGTCGCGCGCCAGCGCGATGCGTTGGCCGGGCGGCTTCGCGACGCCAGACGATGTTGTCGCTTTAGAGGATACGACGGTTACCGCCGCGCGCAACACCGCACCGAGATCGACATGCTCGGCGACAAACCGCGCAGCATCCGCGATCAGATGATCGGCCTTCGCCTGCTCTTCAGCCTGCACCAGACCAAGATGGCGTTTCGGAACCGCGATCGCCGCATTACGCGGCAGCGCGCCGAACACCGCGATGTCGGCCTCGGCCATCGCATGGCGCACAAGCCCCTCGTGCCGCGCGCTGGCGACATTGTTGAGGACAACGCCCGCAATGCGCACGCCGGGGCGAAAATCGCGCATCCCCATGGCAATGGCGGCCGCCGTCTGCGCCTGACCGGACGGATCGATCACCAGCACGACCGGCCAGCCCAGCATCGCCGCGACATCGGCGGTCGCGCCGATGCCGCCGACGCCCGGCGCGGCAACACCGTCGAACAAGCCCATCGAACCTTCGGCGATCGCGATATCGGCTTCCACCGCGCGCACCACAAGCGCGTCGATGGCCGCGCGGCTCATCGCCCAGCTATCGAGATTGACCGACGGCAATCCGGTCGCCGCCTTGTGAAAGGCCGGATCGATATAATCGGGCCCACTCTTGAAGCATTGCACCGTCATGCCCCGATCGCGGCAGGCGCGGGCCAGCCCCAGCGTCAGCGTGGTCTTGCCCGCGCCGGATGCGGGGGCGGAGATGATGAGGGCCGCCGTCATTACGACGTCTCCGGAAAACGCGGCGCGACGCCGACCGGCCGATAACGGCGATCGTAATCGGCCGCATAGAGACGGCTCTCGGCAAAGTCCTCGGCATCCAGCGTTTGTCCGACGAGGATCAGCGCCGTCCGCTCAAGCTCGCCGCTGACCGCCGCCTCTAACGTACCGAGCGTGGCGCGGATGACGCGCTGATCCGGCCAGCTCGCGCGCCATACGATCGCGGCCGGACAATCCGCTCCGTAATGCGGCGCGAGTTCGGCGATCACCTTGTCGAGCAGATGAATCGACAGATGGATCGCGAGCACCGCGCCGGTGGCGGCGAAAGCCGCGAGCGTTTCACCCTGCGGCATCGCGCTCGCCCGCCCCGGCGTGCGCGTCAGCACCACGCTCTGCACACGGCCCGGTAGCGTCAGCTCCGTGCCGAGCGCGGCGGCGGCCGCGGAAAACGCCGGCACGCCGGGCGTGATCGAATACGGAATCCGCAACGCGCGCAGGCGGCGCAACTGCTCGCCCATCGCCGACCAGATCGACAGATCCCCGGAATGCAGCCGCGCGACATCCTTGTCGTCGTGATGCGCCGCGACGATCTCCGCCATGATGTCGTCGAGCGACAGCGGCGCGGTGTTGACGATGCGCGTATCCTTGGGACAATGCGCCAGCACGCCTTCCGGCACCAGCGAGCCGGCATAGAGACACACCGGGCACGCCGCGATCAGATCGCGGCCGCGCAGCGTCAGCAGATCTGCCGCGCCCGGCCCCGCGCCGATGAAATGCACCGTCATTCACCCTCTCCTTCCGCGATCGCGGCAGTCGCCTTGCCGTCGCGCGATACCGCCCGCGTCACGATCAGGCGCGCATTGTGGCCCGCGGCTACAAGCGCGGATGCCTCCGCGACCGATCCCGTGCCGTAGCGTGCCTTGACGACCGCAGATTGCGTCAACGTCGCGACACCTGCAAGACGATCAGGCGTGACGGCCTTGACCGGCACATTCAGTTCGCGCGCAAGCACTTCGATCGCCGTTTCTCCGGCCTTATCATCGACCGTCGCGACGGCCGTAATATCGTGATGGTCACCCGCCGCGATGAGCGCGTCACGCAGCGAGGCCAGCGTTGCCTCGCGCCGGAATCCCAAACCCGCGACCTTCATTTCACGACGCTCCACTGCACGACCGGTCGCGTCGCATCCCATGAACGATAGCGTCCGAGCGGGTTGGCCTGCGCGATCTCGATCCGCATCAGATTGCCGCCGTGCCGCTGGTGCAAATCGGAAAGTAGCGCCTCGGTTTCCAGCGTCACCGCATGAACGACGAGGCGCGTGCCCGTTAGAATGCGCGACCACACGCCGTCGAACATCGCCGCGTCAAAACCGCCGCCGATGAAAACCGCGTCGGGCGATGCAAGGCCAGACAGGATTTCCGGTGCTGCCCCTTTGACAACGCCGATCCTGTGCGACAGGCCGAACCTCTCTATGTTATCGCGGATGTTGACGACACGATCGCCGCGCGCCTCGATCGCGATCGCCGTTCCGCCGCACAGCGTCCACTCCACAGTGATGGAGCCGGAGCCCGCGCCGATATCCCACAAGCGTTCGCCCGGCCGCGGGGCCAGCGCGGACAGCGCAAGCGCGCGGATCGGCCGCTTGGTGATCTGCCCATCATGCACGAACAGATCATCGATGAGCCCGGAATTACGCGGCAAGCCGTTCGATCCATTGGCTTCGATCGCGACGGCGAAAGGTCCCTCATTCCCATCGATCGCCAAGCCGGCAGCACAGTGCCGGCTGACAGTTTCGCGCGGGCCGCCAAGCGCGCGAAGCACCCACATCGACGACGCACCAAAACCGCGCGCCGTTAGCCATCGCGCTAGATCGTCAATGGCGCTACCATCCCGCACGAGACAGATGACGCGCGCACCCTGCACGAGATGCGGCGCAAGGCGCTCGAACGGCGCGGCGTGCAGCCCGAGACAAATGACGGCTTCAAGCCGCCATCCCAGCCTTGCCGCGGCGAGCGAGAATGTCGATGGCGCCGGATACGCAATCCATTCGCCGCCTTTTAGTTGCTCCGCGAGACGCGAGCCGACGCCATGCCAGAACGGATCGCCGGACGCCAGCACCACGGTCGGCCGGTCGCGACAGGACAACACGCCCGCTGCATCGAACGGAATCGGCCACGCGCGCCCGCGTTCGCCAACATTCGCCAGCGCAAGATGCCGCGCGCCGCCGAACACCGTCTCCGCCGCCGCAAGCGCCTTTCGGCTTGCATCGGAGAGGCCGGAGAGGCCATCTTCGCCGATGCCGATGATCGTCAACCAAGGATCAGCCATGACGCGCGCCCTCATTCTGGGCGGAACGAACGACGCCAACCTGCTCGCGGAAGCGATCGCGCGCGCCGGATGCGAGGCGATCTATTCCTATGGCGGCCGCACCCGCGCACCCGCGCGCCAGCCGCTGCCGGTTCGCAGCGGCGGCTTCGGCGGCGCGAGCGGACTCGCGACCTACATCCATCAGGAAAACATCACGCATGTCATCGATGCGACGCATCCTTTCGCCGCCGGGATGAGTCGCAATGCCGCCGCCGCCTGCGCAACTACCGGGACGCCGCTGCTCGCGCTCGAACGCGCGCCATGGACGAAACAATCCGGTGACAACTGGATCGAGGTGCCTGATCTCAACGCCGCCGTCGCCGCGCTTCCCGACGAACCCGCGCGCGTGTTTCTCGCCATCGGCCGGCAGCACATCGCGGCCTTCGGCGCGAAGCCGCAACACGCCTATGTTTTGCGCTTCGTCGATCCGCCCGACAGCGCGCCGCCCTTTCCTCAAGCCGACATCATCGTATCGCGCGGGCCGTTCATGCTCGCGGATGAACTGGAGACGATGCGTTCGCGTCATATCGAATGGATCGTCGCGCGCAACGCCGGCGGCGCCGGTGCGCGCGCCAAGATCGATGCCGCCCGCGAACTCGGCCTGCCCGTCATCATGATCGCGCGGCCGCAACTGCCGGATCGGCCGCGAACGGAAAGCATCACTGAGGTGCTGCGCTGGCTCGGTCATCGAACCTGCCTCGGCGCATAGACCCAGCGGCCGACGCGGCGCGTCGCCGAATTGCACAGAATGACGAGCGTGCGCATGTCGGCCATGTCCGCGCTCGCATCGCGCAGCGCCACGGTGTCGATGCGCTCGTCAGGGGTGCTGACCGCACGCGCGAAAATCATGAGGCGCGCGCCGCAGCCGGCGTCACGCAAAAGTTCGAGCACGTGAGCGAAACCATCCGGCCGGCTGGCCGAGCGCGGATTGTACATAGCGATCGCGAAATCGGCCTCGGCCGCAAGCCGCAGGCGTTTTTCGATCAACGGCCACGGCTTCAGGTTATCGGAAAGATTGATCGCGCAGAAATCATGGCCGAGCGGCGCGCCGATGCGCGCGGCCGCCGCCAGCATCGCGGTGATGCCGGGCAACACGCGAATCTCGAGTTCGTGCCATTGCGGCGCGGTCTCAAGCGCCTCGAACACCGCCGACGCCATCGCGAATACGCCGGGATCGCCCGACGACACCACGATGACGCGCCGCCCTTCGGACGCCAGCCGCAACGCGTCACGCGCGCGCTCGATCTCGACGCGGTTATCGGATGGATGCAGCGTGAGGCCCGCGCGCGGAGCCACGCGCGCAACATAGGGCGCATAGCCGACGATGTCGGTCGCCTCCGCGAGCGCCGCCGAAACCTCCGGCGTCGTCAGCGCCGGATCGCCCGGCCCAAGCCCCGCGATGGCGAGCGAACCGATCACGCGTCCGACTCGATGCGTCGCCCGCGCCCATGCACCAGCACGATCGCGAAATAGGGACATTCATCGCCGGCATCCCGCAGCCGCGCGACGCGCTGCGCCGGCATGGTGCCGCGCTCGACCAGCCAGGCTTCATCGAGCCGGCCGGCGACGATGAGCGCACGGCGCACTTTCGCAAGATTGCGGCCGGTCTTCATGATGACCAGCGCATCGGAATTGCGCATGTGCCGTTCGAGTTCGTCCTGCGGCAGCGTCGCCATCAGCACCGTGGTCACGTCGTCCCCGAGCGCGATCGGCTGACCGACCGTGTTCCAGCACCCGACCATGCCGGGAATGCCCGCGATCACCTCGATCGCGACGCGGCCCTGCAGGCGCGCGTGCAGATGCATGAACGAGCCGTAGAAATAGGGATCGCCCTCGCACAACACGACGACGTCGGTTGTCTTGGCGAGTTGCGCGAGCCGCTCCGCCCACACATCATAGAAATCCGCGAGCAGCCGCGCATAGTCTGGACTGTCGAAGGCGATTTCCGTCGTGACCGGATACCCCATCGGATATTCGCGGACATCCTTCGCGAGCAATCCATCGACGATGCGACGCGCCTGGCCGCGTTGATCCTTCTTGCGGAAGTAAGCGACATGCGTCGCCGCGCGGACCTCGCGATCGGCGCGCACGCTCATCAGATCGGGATCGCCCGGCCCGAGGCCGCAGCAGATGATGCGGCCCATCGCTATTCGCTCCGACTTGCCAGCGCGTTCACGGCGGCGACGGTGATCGCCGAGCCGCCGAGACGTCCCTCGACCGTCAGCGCGGGCGCGGGGGGAGCGGCCATCAACGCCGCCTTCGATTCCGCCGCGCCGACGAAACCGACGGGGCAACCGATGATCGCGGCCGGCCGCAGACAGCTTTCGTCCTCCAGCATGTTGAGAAGATGAAACAGCGCGGTCGGTGCATTGCCGATGGCGACGATCGCGCCCCGAAGATACGGCCGCCACAACTCCAGCGCCGCCGCGGAGCGCGTGTTGCGCATCGACTGCGCGAGCGCGGGAACGGCGGGATCGCCGAGCGTGCAGATGACGTCGTTGCGCGCGGGCAAACGCGCGCGCGTGATGCCTTCCGACACCATCCGCGCATCGCAAAGAATCGGCGCTCCGCTCTGCAAGGCGTCGCGCGCGCGCTGCGCCATACCGGGCGTGAAGCGGACATGCTCTTCGAGACCGACCATGCCGGCCGCATGGATCATGCGCACCACCACCCGCCCCTCGTCGGCGGAGAAGCGTTTCAGATCGGCCTCGGCGCGAATGGTGGCGAAGGATTGCCGATAGATCGCAGCACCGTCGGTTTCATAGAGGTGCGGCATCAGGGTCCTTCCATCAACACATTGGGATTCGCGACGATCGCCGCGCCGCTCAATCCGCGCAGCGCCGGCATGTCGCGCGTCGTGCCGTTGCGGATAACATCGAATCCGTCGCGCGTCGCGACCAGCGTGATAGACGCCGCGCCGGCCTGCGCGCAACCTTTGGCGCAGCCCGAAACATGCAGTCGGGCGTCGGCCGGCAGGCGCGGCGCAAGCGCGGCGGCGAGCGCGCGGGTATCGGCATGCGCCTCGCGACAGGCCGGCGCGCCGCTGCACGCGACGACGCGCAGCAACGGATCGGCGGCGCGCGTGACGAGGCCGTCGCAACGCGGCAATTCGTGCGCTCCCTCGGCCAGGATCATGCGCCAGGGCGTCAGGCGCACGCCACCCGCGCTGCCGGCAAGCGCCGCGAGCGCGGTGTACGTCAGTTGCCCGAAGGCGACGCCGACCAGCACGCCTTGCGGATAAAATCCGGGGGTCGGCATCGGCATCGCGTGCGCGGGTCGGGCATCGCCACACAACTCTGTGGGAAGTTGCGCGCCGGCCGCGAGATGTGCGGCCATCCGCCCTCGCCCGGCGCGCGCGCCGCCAGTTTTGACGAACCATGCCGAAAGCGCAAGCGCCGCCTCGATCGCGACTGCGCGCGTGACGACGCGGCCACGCTCCGCGCCATCGGCGCGCACGATCAATTCGCCATTCTCATCGCGCTCGATACGAATGTCGGCCGATGCATCCGCCAGCGCGCGTTCCTCTACACAATCGACCGCGAAACCGAATTTACCCGGCAGATCGAGCGACGACGCAATAAGCGCCTGCTCAAGTTCCGCGGCAAGTGCGCTTGTTTCATCGTCCATACGCCAGAACGGCGTCACCAGACTATTGCGCCGCGCTTCCGATTCCGGATCGTCATCGATCAGATTCAATCGCGACAATTCCTGTACCAGAGGCAGATGGCCGTCGTCGCTCACGCCCCTTATTTGAAAATTGGCGCGGCTGGTGAGATCGATCAGGCCGTTGCCGTAGCGATGCGCAAGCTCGGCGATGCGCATTGCCTGCCGCGCGTCGAGCCGTCCGCCATACGGGCGGATGCGCACCAGAAGCCCGTCGCCGGAGCGCATCGGCCGCAGCGCGCCGGGACACCAGCCCTTGATCGCGACCGCGCTCACGACACCGCCCGCAATGCGGCCGCGATCGAATTGCGCCGCGTCTTCCACAGCGAAGCGTCGTGCAATCGCGCGAAGCAGGTTTCCATCGCTGCGAGCGCCACCGGATTCTCGCGCGCCATGAAGGCTCGGACGTCGTCGCTGCCGAGCGTCGCATCGTAATAGAGATCGAACAGGTGCGGCGGCACCGCGTCCGCGAGATGTGCGAAGGCCGCCATGTGTTCGAGCGTCGCGACGATTTCGGCCGCGCCGCGAAAGCCGTGGCGCATCATACCCGCGGTCCATCGCGGATCGGCGGCGCGGGCGCGCACAACGCGCGCGATTTCTTCCGTCAGCGTCCGCGCATGGAGTTGATCCGGCCGCGTGGCGTCGAGGTGATAGAGCGCGGGCGCGGCCTTGCCCAGCCGCACGGCCGCCGCCGCGACGCCGGCCTCGTGCGCAGCGTAATCGGCCGCGAGCAGCAGATCGGTTTCCGGAAGGTCCTGCACATGCACGAACGCATCGGCGGCTTCGAGCTTCGCTTCGATGCCCTCGCGATCCAACGCGGTCGCGCCGTCGGATGCAACGGCCCATGACGACGCCGACAGCCACGCCTCGCCGGCTGCATCGCGCCCCTCGGGCGTGAAGTCGTCCTGCATCGATGCGAGGCCGACGCCGTAATGTCCGGGACGCGGGCCGAACACGCGCGCGGTGCGGTCGCGATAGGGATTGTTGTCGGCCTCCCCTTCACGCTCGGACAACGCTTCCGCGCCCGACTGGAACAGTTGCGCGAGATTCGAAAACACATCGCGGAACAGTCCGGAGACGCGCAACGTCACGTCGATGCGCGGACGGCCAAGTTCGGCAGGCGCGAGAATGTCGTAGCCGACGACGCGGCCCGATGCGTGATCCCAGCGCGGCGCGAGGCCGGCGAGATGCAGCGCCATCGCGAACTCCTCGCCCGCCGTGCGCATGGTGGCCGAGCCCCACAGATCTACCACGATCCCCTTCGGCCAATCGCCGTGATCCTGAAGGTGGCGGCGCAACAGTTCCTCCGCGAGCTTGACGCCCTGCGCATGCGCCGACGGCGTCGGCACCGCGCGCGGATCGACGGCGAATAAATTGCGCCCGGTCGGCAGCACGTCGCGGCGTCCGCGATGCGGCGAACCGGCTGGCCCCGGCGCAATGCGTTTGCCGTCAAGTGCGGCGAGCACTGCATCGCGCTCGGCCTCACCACAAGCGCCGCGGCCGAACACATGCAGGCCGTCGCCGAACTGGCTCTCCTTCAGATCGCAGACAAAGCGGTCGATGCGCGGAATGGCTTCCGCAGGCGCGGCCGTTTCATCGAGGCCGAGATCGTGTTCCAGTCCGGCACTGCGCGCTTCGTCGCGGATCGCGCCGATCAAGCGCTGCCGCCGCGCGGGATCGAGACCGTCGGCGGTGGAATATTCGTCGAGCAGCCGTTCGAGCCGGTGCAAATTCTCAGGCAATGCGGATCGCGCCAGCGGCGGCGGCAGATGACCGATGGTGACCGCACCGATGCGGCGCTTGGCCTGCGCCGCTTCGCCCGGATCGTTGACGATGAACGGATAGATCATCGGCAGATCGCCGATCAAGGCTTGCGGCCAGCACGCTGACGACAGCGCGACGGATTTTCCGGGCAGCCATTCCAGCGTGCCATGCGCGCCCATGTGAACGACGGCGTCGATGCGCCGCGTCCTCAGCCAGAGATAGAACGCGACATAGACGTGACGCGGCGTGCGTGCGAGATCGTGATAGTCGGCCTCGCGCGTGACGACATCGCCACGCTCCGGCTGAACCGCAACCACGGCATTGCCGTTTTGAATCGCGGCGAAATGGAATTCGCCATCCAAGCAACAGGGATCGTCCTCTGGCATGCCCCATGCAGCCGCGAGCTCGTCCTGCAATTGGCGCGGCAATCGCGACAGTTCGGCGCGATAGTCCGCGACGCCCCACGTCAGCTTTTGCTGCAACAGAGCGTCGCCCAGTTTGTTTGTCACCCCAACATCGAAACCGGCGGCGGCGAGATCGCCCAACAGCACCTCGACCGACGCCAACGCATCGAGTCCGACCGCATGCGCGATCTGATGCGGGCGGCCCGGATAGCTCGACAGCACGATCGCGAGATGTTTCTCAGGCGCAGGCGTCGTTGCGAGCCGACGCCACGCCGCGACGCGCCCGGCCGCGGCATCGATGCATTCGTCGTCGGCGCCATGCGCAAGACGGGAGAATTGCAGATCCGCATCGCGCTCGCTCGGCGATTTGAAACTCACGACGCCCGCGAATACGCGCCCATCGACTTCCGGCAGCACGACATGCATTGCCAGATCGCCCGGCGAGAGGCCGCGTAATGACTCGATCCATTCATCACGCCGGGCCGTCGAGAGCGCGACCTGAAATACCGGACAGGATGCGCTGTCGAACGGCGTCGCGCCGTCGTCGCCGGTCGCGGAAAACGCGGTCGCGTTGACGATGACCGCCGGGAGCCGTTGCGCGAAATGGTTTCTGAACCAATCCGCCACGCCTGCCGCCTTCAACGAGGTGACGAACACGCCGTAAGCGTCGAAGCCTTTGTCGCGCAAAGCGGCGATCAGTGCGTCGACCGGCGCGGTGTCGGCGGCGGTGAGATAGGAGCGATAGAACGTCACCAGCGCGCGCGGTCGGGCCTCGGCATCAGGCAATGCAGCTATGACGCCGCGCGCGGGATCGTAAAGACCGACGTCCGGAATCTCGATATCGCCCGTGATCGGCCCGGCATAGAAGCCAGACGCCAGCGCGAGCTGCGCGATTGCCGCCTGCGCCGCGATCGTTCCGCCTTTGTCGGACAGCGCTTTCAGCAAACGCAGCGTCGAGACCGGCAGCGTCGAGAGTTCGTCGAGACGCAGATCGTCGCGGCCATCGGCGGGAAGCACTGCCAGCGCTATGTCGCGCTCCTTCGCCAGCCGATGCAGGGCGGCGAGACCATACGACCAGTAAGGTTCGCCGCCGATCACACGCACCAGAATGCCGCGCGCATGCGACAGCGTGCGTTCGATATAGGTATCGACCGACAACGGATGCCGCAGGTCCGCAAGATTGGCGAGCCGCAGCGACGGCAGAGTCGCGCGGCCGCGCCGCCATCCGGAGGCAAAGGCGGCGAGATCGCTGTCCGAAAACGAGAGCGCGACGAGATCGGCCGGATCCTGGGCCAAGTCCCGTGGCGTCGCAGTCTCCTCAAGACCGCGGCTCTCGCGAAAGACGACATGCATCAGAGAGCAAGTCCCGACCTGATGGCAGCTTCGTCGATGTCGCCCTGCTCGCCGATCACGACCAGTTTCGATTGCCGCGGCGACGCGTTCCAGGGCTTGTCGAACTGATGCCGCACGCGCTCGCCGACCGACTGCACCAGCAGCCGCATCGGCCTGCCGGCAACTGCGATATAACCCTTCACGCGCAGCACGTTCTGCTCGCGCGCGAGGCGCTGGATCGACGCGACCAGCGCATCGATGTCGTCTACTTCGGGAAGATCAACGACCACCGAGGCGAAGTCGTCGTGCTCGTGCTCCTCCTCATTGTCGTGATGAGAGGGTCGCGCGGCGAGATCGTTTTCGGCGGCGGCTTCAAGTCCGAGAATCACGCGCGCATCGACCGCGCCGTCGACGACCGGCAGCATCGGCACGCGGCGCGGCATCTCGGCAGCGATGACGGCCTTCGCCGCATCCACTCCTTCCGCGCCGGCGAGATCGGCCTTGGTGAGCAGCACGATGTCGGCGCAGGCGATCTGGTCTTCGAACACTTCCGACAACGGCGTCTCGTGATCGATATTGTCGTCGGCCGCGCGCTGTGCGTCGACCGCAACGGGATCGGGCGCGAAGCGTCCGGCGGCGACCGCTTCCGCGTCGGCCAGCGCGATCACGCCGTCGACCGTGATCCGCGAGCGAATCTCCGGCCAGTCGAACGCCTTGAGCAGCGGTTTCGGCAACGCCAAACCCGATGTCTCGATCAGGATGTGGTCGGGCCGCACTGGCCGCGAAAGCAATTGCTCCATCGCGGGAATGAAATCATCCGCCACCGTGCAACAGATGCAGCCATTGGCGAGTTCGACGATGTTCTCCTCAGGGCAATTGGCGTCGGCGCATGTTTTCAGGATCTCGCCGTCCACGCCTTCGCTGCCGAACTCGTTGACGAGCACCGCGAGCTTCTTGCCGTTGGCATTGGTGATGAGGTGCCGGATCAGCGTCGTTTTTCCCGATCCGAGAAACCCGGTCACGACCGTCACGGGAACCTTGGCGAGTGAATTCATTCTGCAGCCTCTTGCGCGATTGCGATTGGGGGAATGCGGGCAAGCGATTGCTTGCGAAAAATTTCGGGCCGGCTGCGCCATGGCACAATGCCATCGGGTGCCGCGGCATAGGCGGCTGCGCCCGCCACGACGTCGGCGGCGTTCGCTTCGGACAAGCGGCCGTAAACATAGGACCATCGCCCCGGCGCGCTCAGCGCGACCGAACAGCCCTGGCTGCAAGCCGAGAGACATTCCACCGGCACGACATCAACGTCCTCCGGCACACCGCCGGCGACGATCTCCGCGTGCAGACGCGCGCCGGGCGTCGCCTCACCCTCTTGCACGGGCTGGCCGGCGCGGCAGGTAATGCAGACATGAAGCGTGACGCCCATCGCCCTTCTCAAACTCTCGCTCGAAGTTCTTGGCGGAAGGCGATGAGGCGCGTGAACCGGCACATACACGGTGCGCTCCCCGTCGCGGAACACCCCGTCCGCCGGTTTCAGATGCAGTGCTGGCAGGTCTCCCGGCTTGCGGAGCAGGCTTTTGCCTTCGATCCTCGCCTTCCCACCTGTCAGGCAGTGGCGTTGAAGATCTCTCCGGTCACGGTCGCGGGGGCGGCAGCGATCAAGGCTCGCGTCTCGATATCCTTCGAGTCCCGAAAACCCTGTCGCATTCCCTTTTCACCTGTCGTAGGACAGGAACCAGCACCGGCGCACCATTTGCCCTGCCCAGCGACTTGTCAAGCTCAAGGAATGCATGAGATGACTTCGGAACAAGATGCCGCCGCGCATGAGGAAATCAGCGCGACCGGCGCATCGCAGGAGACCGGCCACGCCGAGAAGATGGCGAAGATCAAGGTCGCCCGCGACCGGATGATGGCGACCAAGAGCGGCGAGAAGGGCCTCGTCATCGTTCATACCGGCGCCGGCAAGGGAAAATCATCCTCGGCCTTCGGCATGATCGTGCGATGCGTCGCGCATGGCTTCCCCTGCGCTGTGGTGCAATTCATCAAGGGCGCGTGGGACACCGGCGAGCGGCGGCTGCTCACGGACCATTTCGGCGATCTCTGCCAGTTCCACGCGATGGGCGAAGGCTTCACATGGGAGACACAGGATCGCGCCCGCGATATCGCCGCCGCTCAAGCCGGCTGGGACAAGGCCAAGCAATTGATCGCCGATCCGCGCCTGCGCATGGTGGTGCTCGACGAAATCAACATCGCGCTGCGCTACGACTATCTCGACATCAATGATGTCGTCGCCTTCCTGAAAAACGAAAAGCCGCCAATGACGCATGTCGTGCTCACCGGGCGCAATGCGAAGCAGGAGCTGATCGATATCGCTGATCTGGTGACGGAAATGACGCTGGTGAAGCATCCGTTCCGCTCCGGCATCAAGGCGCAACCCGGCGTCGAATTCTGACGGAGCCGCCCAGCGCAAACGCTAACTCGCATTTCGACCACCGACCTTTAGCGAGACAGCGCGGCGGCGAGGCGCGACCATTCCGTTTCATCGCCGGGCAGGCCGAGGCGCAGCCACCCCGGCTTGTTCGGAAAGACGCGCGACCAGATCCGCGCGCCGGCGAGTCTTTCCTGCGCGGCCGGCCCGTCGCCGGTCTCGTAAAGGCGGAACAGCGGCGTGCCGCCAAGCAGCGTCCAGCCCGCCGTCCTCGCCTGCGCATCGAGCCTGAGACAATCTCGCGCGAGGCGGGCCGATGTCGCCTTCGCCCAGGCGTCATCAAGCAGCGCGCGACGCCCGATCGCAATCGCAGCGCCCGAAACCGGCCAGGGACCCGCCATCGCCCCCAGCGCCGCGATGTCGCGCGGGCTCCCGATCGCGAAGCCGAGCCGCAGGCCTGCGAGTCCGTAAAATTTCCCGAACGAGCGCAGGACCAGCAGTCCCGCCCGCTCCGCCTCGGACGCGACCGACAGGCCGGGAACGGCGTCCGCGAAGCTTTCGTCGACCATGAGCCGGCCGACGCGCGGCAGCAGCGCCAGCAGATCGCGCGGATCGTGGCGTCGTCCATCGGGATTGTTGGGATTAGCGACCACCGCGAGATCCGCGCCCGCCAGCGCCTCGAGATCGGACACCTCGGCGATTTCCCATGCCGAAGCCGACAGCGCAGCGACATATTCGTTATAGGTAGGCGCGAGAATGCGCGCACGACCGCGCAGCGACAGACGCGGCAACAGTTGAATCGCGGCCTGCGCGCCCGCGACAGCAACGATCGGCGCCGATGCGCTGTAGGCTTGCCGCGCGGCGTGATGCAGCGATTCGATATCCGAGCGCGAAGGCAGCGCGTTCCACTGCCGCAACTCCACCTCCACCGAAGGATAGGGCCGCCGGTTGATCCCGGTCGAAAGATCGATCCAGTCGGACGCCTCGCCGCCGAAACGCCGGATGGCGACATCGAGGTTTCCGCCGTGGTCGCGCATCCGGAATTCCCTCACTATCGCTCCCGCAAGCCCATACGCCTTTTCCCGTCTAACCCTGATGCGCAAGTCCGTGATCGAGCGCAAGCCCGACGCCACCGATTTGCTTTTGTC
>NZ_JANINM010000361.1 GCF_024509055.1 Mesorhizobium sp.
TCACGCGAGGCGACCCCCTCTGTCGCCTTCGGCGACATCTCCCCCTCGAGGGGGGGAGATCAGATCCGCCCAAAATGCCTGGCCGCCACATCGACATGCGTATGATGCGCATGCGCCTCGAAGCGCTCCGTCTCGTTGTGGTCGGGCGCATCGTTCGGCCACCATCTTCCGCCGATGACGATGCCGTTGGAGACCAGCCGCTGGTCGGCAACCAGTGAGGCGCCGACCGCGTCGACGAAGGTGAAGCGGCCCGGCTGTTGCCGCAGCACCGCGACATCGCCGATGCCACCGACCTTCAGCATGCCCAGTTCGGGCCGGGCAATCGCCTGCGCGGGGTTCACGGTCACCGCGCGCAGCACTTCGACCAATGGCATGCCGAGTGCCATGAGCTTCGACATGCAGACCAATATGTCGAAGGCCGGGCCGTCGACGCAATAGAGATGCACGTCGCTGGAGATGACGTCCGGCGCAAGGCCCTCGGCCAGCATCGCCTTCGCTACCTCGAAGTCGAAGGAGCCCATGCCGTGGCCGATGTCGAAGATGACGCCGCGCTCGCGCGCCAGCCGCATATCCGGACGCACCGCGCCCGAGGCGAAGACCGGTGCATTGGGGAAGGGGCGGAAGCAGTGGGTGAGGATGTCGCCGCGGCGCAGCCGGGGCAGGACCTCCGAGCGGCCGGGCGGCGGCTCGTCGATATGGGTCATCAGCGGCAGGTCGGCCTTGTCCGCGGCTTCGAGCGCCAGATCGACCGGGGCGACGCCGCTCGCGCCGCCGGCATGCTTGCCGGAGCGCATCTTGACACCGACGACGACATCGGCATGCTCGCGCACCGCGGCCACCGTCTCGCGCGGCTCGCAGAGCCGCAGGTCGCTGCATTCGCCGACCGACACCGTGTTGGAGAAGCCGAAGATGCCGGCGAAGGAGATGTTGACGTAGGCGAGGATGCGGACCTTCGAGCGCTCGATGACATGGCGGCGAAAGCCGAGGAAATTGCCGGCGCCGGCGCTGCCGGCGTCGATGAAGGTGGTGGTGCCGCTCTTGGCGGCAAGCCTGTCGGCGTCGACGCCAAGCGAGGTGCCGCCCCAATAGACATGGCTATGCAGGTCGACCAGGCCGGGGGTGACGATGCAGTCCCTGGCATCGACGACCTGACGGGCATGCTCGGCATCGATCGCCGCTTCGATCGCGGCGACGCGGCCGTCGGCAAGGGCGACATCGCGTGGCGCGTCGAGCCCGGACGCGGGATCGATCACGCGTCCGCCCTTGATCAGGAGATCGAACTGCATCGGCACCCTCCTTGCTGCGCTCGCTTTCAGACCGGCCTGTAGGCGACGGCTTCGATCTCGATCTTGATGTCGATCATCAGCCGCGATTCGACGGTGGTGCGCGCCGGCGGATCCTTCGGGAAGTGTTTGGCGTAGACGGTGTTGAAGGTGCCGAAGTCGCGGGCGTCCTCGAGCCAGACGGTCGTCTTCACCACGTCGTCCATGGTGCAGCCGGCCAGAGCCAGCGCCGCCTTGACGTTCTGCAGCACCTGCTCGGCCTGGTCGGCGATGCCGCCCTTGACCACCTGTCCGTCGCTTCCCACCGGGACCTGGCCGGAGACATAGACGAAATCGCCAGCCCGCACGGCGGGCGAGAGCGGGACATGCGATTTTCCGAAACATTGCTTGGGCAAGATGGCCTCCTTGTTTTCTACGTCGCGCGACGGTGCTTATGGCCGCCTACGCCTGCCGGCGTGATCCTCCTAGAGGTCCTGTTGGAAAGCAACATTTTTTGGAGAAACCATGTTGCTTTATTACAGAAGCCTGAGCATCCTGCCGCCTCGCGCCATTTCGGCAAACAGACATGCGATCGCCGACAAGCGGCGCGCTCGAGGAGAGGGGAGATCCAGCATGACCTTCGACAGGAACCCGTTTCCGGAAGGCGATGCCGACCGCCATGCGCTGTGGGAAATGCTGGTGCGGCGCGACATCGACGCCTTCATCGGCCAGGACTGGTCGATGGTCGAGGACGATTTCATCGCCGAGAGCTTCTTCGGCATGCACGCCCATTTCCTCAGCAATGCCGACGCCTGGCGCCTGCAGTTTCCAAGGCTGGAAATCTATCGCGACGAATGGCTGCGGCAAGCCAGGGAGACCGCGGCGACCAAATTTGCCGAGCCGCTGCGCGAAGCCCTGTTTCGTGTCACCAACCTGCGCGACATCGATGTCGACGGCGACCGTGCTGTCCTGCACAAGAAGTTCGACGGGTCCGTGGCCAAGGCGGACGGCAGCGTCGACAGGCTCAAATGGCAGACGCTCTACTTCTGCCGCAAGGTCGGCAGCCGCTGGAAGATCGCCGGCTTTGTCGGCTACATGCCTTATCCGCTGGGAAGCTGAGGCCCCCGCCGTCCGCGGTGCGAACGGCAGGCTGCTTAGAACAACTGCGGCAGCCGCTCGTCGGGCGAGCGGTGGTCGAACACGACGCCCATCGTCTTGCCCACGGCTTCCATGACGATCAGTTCGACCAGGTGGTCGTCGGTATCATCGCAAGCCGGGTCAGACCGGCGGATGGCATCGAGCATTGCGCGGGTAGACACGGTGTCACCGGCGCGAAATCTTGAAAGCACGGACGAAACAATATCTTGCGCCGTCAGGTCGATAGCGGGCGCTTCCGCAGCGACGTTCATTGGCACTCCTCCTGCCATGAACCCTCCCTTGAAGGGATGATACGCCAATGACCGGATTGCGCCAGTGGAATTGTGGTCCGAGAATCTTCACCAGTGAAAGCCTGTCGCCACTTGCCCTTAGATGTGGAACACTGGTCGACTGGTCATCGTGCGCTCGACGCACCGCCGTCAGGCTGGTAAGCCCGCTCCCGCGCAGGGAGACGATCCGAGTCGAAACATGACGGTTGCAATCGAGATGGGGCAGACGACGGCGGGCGCGTCGGCAACGCTCGACCTTGAGGAATTGCTGGCGACCCGCCTGCTGGTGCAGGGCAATTCGGGTTCCGGCAAGTCGCATCTTTTGCGCCGTTTGCTCGAACAGAGCGCGCCCTGGGTGCAGCAGACCATCGTCGACCCTGAAGGCGACTTCGTCTCGCTCGGCGAGCGCTACGGCCATCTGGTGATCGATGCCGAGGAGCATACCGAGCGGGGCCTGCAGGCGGCTGGCGAGCGGGCGCGCATCCACCGTGTCTCGACGGTGCTCAACCTCGAGGGGCTTGATGCCGAGAACCAGATGCGGCGCGCGGCCGCCTTTCTCGGCGGCCTGTTCGAAGCCGCGCGCGACCATTGGTACCCGATGCTGGTGGTGGTGGACGAGGCGCAACTCTTCGCCCCCGCCGTCGCCGGCGAGGTCTCGGACGAGGCGCGCAAGCTGTCGCTGGGCGCCATGACCAACCTTATGTGCCGCGGCCGCAAACGCGGGCTTGCCGGCATCATCGCCACGCAGCGCCTGGCGAAGCTCGCCAAGAACGTCGCGGCGGAAGCCTCCAACTTCCTGATGGGCCGGACCTTCCTCGACATCGACATGGCGCGCGCCGCCGACCTGCTTGGCATGGAGCGGCGGCAGGCCGAGGCCTTCCGCGACCTGGAACGCGGGCACTTCATGGCGCTTGGTCCGGCGTTGTCGCGCCGTCCGCTCGGCGTGCGCATCGGCCGGACAGAAACCAGCCCCCGCAACGGCACGCCACGGCTGATGCCGCTGCCGGAGGCGGCACTGGAGGACGCGCGTGCCGTCATCCTGGCGGCGCCGCCGCCGGAGACGGTCCGGCCGCAGCGCCGGCCGTCGCCGGACCTGCTCGACCAACTGATGGCGGCAAAGGCCGCGCCGCTGGAGATCCGTCCCGAGCCGGCGGAGCCGCAGCCAAGCGCGGAGGATCTCGCCGAGCGGCGCGAGCGGATGGACCGCATACTCGGCGCCATCCTTGCCGAGCCCGACGCGGGGTTTCGCGTCATCGGGGTTCTCTACCAGGAATTCGTGGTCCGTTGCCGGATCGAGGGGCTGGCATCGGTCGTGCCCGATCTTTCCGAATTCCGCCGCATGCTGACGCGCGCCCGCGCCGGCGTCGGTTCCGAAATGGCCGAGGACGATGCCTGGCGGGACGTCTCGGTGCGCGCCTCGCTGCTGCCTGAGGACATGCAGGGCGTGTTCATGATGCTCGCCCGGGCGGCGAAAGAGGGCTGGCCCTGTCCGAGCGACGCGGCCATCGCCCGCGCCTATGGCTCGCATTCGCTGCGCCGCGCGCGCCGGCTGCTCGACTATATCGAGGAGCAGGGCCTGATCGTCTGCCAGGTCGATGGGACGGGCCGGCGGACGGTGACCCTGGTCGAGCTTGCCTGGGCGACGGCTCCCGGCAATCCCGATGCCGGGGAGCAGGACAGCTCGGCCGCCTGATCACAGCTCGATGGCGCGGGCGTCGCGAAGCGGCGATGCGCGGTGACTGGAAATCACGACGATACGGTCGCTCAAGCGGGCGAGCAGCCGTTCGAGGATGCGCTCGCCCTGCTCGACGTCGAGGTGCTCGGTCGGCTCGTCGAGCAGCACGAGCGGCTTGGAAGACAGCCAGGCGCGCGCCAGATTGATGCGCTGCACTTCGCCCAGCGAGAACCGATCCTGCCTGATCCAGGCATCGAGGCCGCCAGCCTCGCGGATGCGGCTGTCCATCTCGACGGTTTCGAGCGCACGCCACAGCGCGGCATCCGAGACGTCGCTGGCAAACAGGTTGGCGCGGACGGTGTCCTCGAGGATGACCGCGTCGTGCAGGACGAGCATGGAAAGCGCTAGCCGATCCCCGGCAGCCAGGATGCGGTCGCCAGCGGCAAAGGCGTCGTCGCCAGTCCAGCCGGCGATCTGCTTGAGCAGGCTGGTCTTGCCAGAGCCGCTTGTCCCAACAAGCACGGTCGGCTCACCGCTTTCGAGGAGGAGTGCGACCGACGCGCCTATGGCCCGGCCATCGGGTGCGCGGCGCTGCAGTCCGTTGTGGCGCAGCGAATGCGACTCTGTCGAAGGCGTTTGCCGGTCCGCCGAGGCAGCCTGCGTCCAATGGCCGATCTCGGTGTGCGCCGCGTTGCGGCGAAGCACGGCGACCAGGATGCGCGAGATGCCGTTCAGCGTTTCGCCCAGTGCCAGCCACGAGAAGGCAAGCAGCATGGGCAGAAGCAGGTCCGACCCTTGCAGGCCCGCATGCCAAGCCGCCGCCATCACGCTGATGCCGGCAATCGGGCCGAGGGCCGCGGCGATCATGTCCAGCCGGGCCTGCAACCGGTGGAGCGCAAGCAATTCGACGTCTGCTTGCGAGAGCGCGGCAAGCGCTTCGGCGCACTCACGGTTCCAGGCGTTTTCGGCCTTGAGTGGAACAGCTGACGCCATGGCCGCGCCAAGCCGGCTCGCGCCCCCGCGACGCAGCGACCTGGTCCGCTCCCATGCCATGGCGCCAGCCTTGGCCACCCGGTTCCCCGCGAACAGGATGGCAAGCAGCAAGACAATGATCGGTATGAGTGAGAGCGGTGCGAGGACCGCTGACGCCGCGATGAGGACGGCAAGCCCGCAGGCCAGGGTCACCGACGGCAGGCCGGCGCGCAGCCGGGCGTAGTCGAGGTCCTCGACATCGTCGAGATAGTCGGCGAGGCGGGCGTCGTCGCCAAGCTGCCATCCTGCCCGGCGCACCGCGGGCGCCGCGGCCATGGCGGAAAAGAGCTCGATGCGGTGTGTGACCTGATCGGCCAGCGCCGCCTTATGGCCGGTCAGGCGCTCGCCATAGCGGGCAGCCGTGCGGCCGACAGCGAACAGCCTGACCAGCGCCGCCGGGATGTGGAAGTTGAAGGTGAAGGCGGCGGCGGAAAGCCCGGCGATGGCCACCGATCCGAGCAACCAGGCGGAAACGCCCCCCAGCAATAGGGCACAGGCGAGGGCGGCAAAGGCAAAGCCCGTCGCCAATCGCCACGACTTCCGGCCCGATGTTTGAAGCCCGGTGCTCATGCCGCCACCTCGATAGCGTCATTACGGGTGAGATCGACGACCAGGTCGGCGGCCGCGGCGAGATCGCGGTCATGCGTTGCGACCAAGACGAGCCGCGTCCGCGACAGCGCCGTCAGAACGTCGCGCACTGCTTGCGCTGTGTCGCTGTCGAGTTTTGCGGTCGGTTCGTCGGCGAGCACCCTGCGCCCGGAGAGCATCGCGCGGGCGACCGCGATGCGCAGCCGCTGACCGCCGGACAGATTGGCGCCGCCCTTGTCGAGCCTTGTCTCGAGGCCGCCCGGCAGCAGCGCATCGTCGAGCAGGCCGATCGCGCGGGCGGCGTCTTCCAGTTGGTCGCCCGCGACGGCGCCGGCGTTCCAGCCAATGGCCTCGCCCAGCGTGCCTTCCGGCACGTAGCTGTCCGTCGAGACCCAGGCGATCCCATGACCATCGGCGGCAGGCGCGCCACCCGGTTCGAGGCCGGCGAGGCGGTGCAGCAAGGTCGACTTGCCCGATCCGCTGGGACCGA
This sequence comes from Mesorhizobium sp., assembly GCF_024509055.1. Taxonomy (GTDB): domain Bacteria; phylum Pseudomonadota; class Alphaproteobacteria; order Rhizobiales; family Rhizobiaceae; genus Mesorhizobium. The sequence continues at coordinate 6,475 of NZ_JANINM010000361.1, forward strand.
CGACCGCGACAAGGCCAGTCTGCGGCAGAACCACGCGCAGACGGTCGAGCACAGGCAATGCATTCGGTGGAACCGGTTCGGCGTTGAGCAGCCGATCCAGCGCCGCTGCCGCCGCCAGCCCCTCGGCCTTGGCATGGTACTGCTCCGAAAAGCGCCGGAAGGGCGCGAAATATTCGGGCGCGATCATCAGAATGAACAGGCTCTGCCCCAGCTCGAGATTGGAGAAGCCGGGGATCATCGCGAGCTTCAGGTGACCGAGGCCGAGGAAGACGGCCAGGATCGCGATCGACAAAGATGCGAAGAAGTCGATGATGCCTGCGTTCACGAAGGCGATGCGCAGCACGCCCATGGTGTTGCCTGCATAGGCTTCAAGGCGCCGCGCCAGCTTAGCCTCTTCCGAGGCCGCCGCATGGTTGGCGAGAATGGTCGGCAGGGTGCGGATGCGGTCGGCGAACTGCCCCGCCAGCCGGCCGAAGGCGCGCTCCTGGGCATCGGCGCGCTGGCGGATGGCATCGCCTACCAGGGCGAAGAACAGAATCATCACGGGCGTCAGGCAGATGACGAGCAGCGCAGCCTGCCAGGAGACGAGGAACAGGGTTGCCGAGGCGAGCAAAGGCCCGGCCGCCATCATAGCGCTGGCCGCGCGGTGCCCAACGACGAGCGCCGCAACCGCCTCCGGATGGCGCTGCATCAAGACGATGACGCTGCCGATCGAGAGCGATTGCAGCTGACGCGCCGGCATTTCGTTCAGTCGCTTGCCCGCGCGTTCGCGCAGGCCCATCGACACGGCCGTCTCGGTGGAAGCCTGGGCGCTGTCGACGGCAAGGCCCGCAAGGCAGGCAAGCGAAAGGAGCGCAATCGTCGCCGCCACAAGCCAGGGATCGACAGTTTCACCCATCACCAGCCGCCCCATCGCCATGGCTGCCGTTCCAGCGAAGCTGAGCCGCAAGGCGGCGCGTGCGATTTGCAACCCAAGCAGGAGACGCAGCCCGCCCTTGGCCTGGCACCGTGCCGTCGCAAGCGTCTCGAACGGACCGGAAGCAGGAGCGGCGGGATAAGGACCTTGCGCGGGAGCTGCTGGGGATTTCATGGGCCTGTTCTCGCACGCACTGAAGTGAAAGGAATTGATCCAGATCAACTCGCGCGCGTTCGTGGGGCGCTACGGTGCGGCATCCAGAAAAGGATGCTCCCATGCCCGATCCCCTTCTCGTCGACCTATCCCGGCTGCAGTTCGCGCTGACGGCCCTCTACCACTTCCTCTTCGTTCCGCTGACGCTCGGCCTCTCCATCCTGCTCGCCATGATGGAGACCGTTTATGTGATGACCCGCCGTACCATCTGGCGCGACATGACGAAGTTCTGGGGCGTGCTGTTCGGCATCAACTTCGCCATCGGCGTCGCCACCGGCATCACCATGGAATTCCAGTTCGGCATGAACTGGGCCTACTACTCGCATTATGTCGGCGATGTCTTCGGGGCGCCCTTGGCCATCGAGGGCCTGATGGCCTTCTTCCTCGAAGCGACATTTGTCGGGCTGTTTTTCTTCGGCTGGGACAGGCTATCGCCCCGCGCGCATATGACCGTGACCTGGCTGATGGCGCTCGGCACCAATTTCTCCGCGCTGTGGATCCTGATCGCCAATGGCTGGATGCAGAACCCTGTCGGCGCGGCTTTCAATCCTGACACGATGCGAATGGAAGTCACCGACTTCATTGCCGTGATCTTCAACCCTGTCGCGCAGGCGAAGTTCGTGCACACCGTGTCGGCCGGCTATGTCTGCGCCGCCACCTTCGTGCTCGGCGTCTCAGCCTGGTATCTGCTGCGCGGACGCCATGTCGAGCTCGCCAAGCGCTCATTCGTCATCGCTTCGGCCTTTGGCATGGCCTCGGCGCTTTCGGTGATCGTGCTTGGCGACGAGAGCGGCTATGCGCTCACCGACAACCAAAAGATGAAGCTCGCGGCCATCGAGGCCATGTGGGAGACGGAACCGGCGCCGGCGTCGTTCACGGCGTTCGGCATTCCGAGCCAGCGAGACCGCGAGACACATTTCGCCATCCGCATCCCGTGGGTGATGGGCCTCATCGGCACGCGTTCGGTCGATAAGCAGATCGCCGGCATCGACGAACTCGTCGCCCATGCCGAAGCCCGTATCCGCAACGGCACCGTCGCCTACGACGCGCTGGAGAAGATCAAAGCGGACCGCAACGACACCGCCGCCCGTGCGGTCTTCGACGCCAGCTCCAAGGATCTCGGCTATGCGCTGCTGCTCAAGCAGTACGTGCCCGACCCCAGGCAGGCCAGCGAGCAGCAGATCAAGGACGCCGCCTGGTCGACGGTGCCCTACGTGCCGCTGCTCTTCTTCGGCTTCCGGCTGATGGTGGCCTGCGGCTTCGTGCTCGCCGCGGTGTTCGCGGTTTCGCTGTGGCACACGAGCCGGGAGAACGAGGCGCCGCGCTGGCTGTTCCGCGCCGCGCTGCTCGCCATGCCGCTGCCCTGGATCGCCATCGAGGTCGGCTGGTTCGTGGCGGAGTTTGGCCGCCAGCCCTGGATCATCGACGGCGTGCTGCCGACCTTCCTCGCCACGTCGGAGCTCGGCGTCACCGATCTCCTGCTCACCATCGCCGGCTTCACGCTCGTCTATGGCGTGCTCGCCGTCATCGAGGTCAGGCTGATGCTAGCCGCCATCCGCAAGGGGCCGGAGGTCGCCAGCGTGATCGACGGCCTGCGCCCGAACGCAGACCTCGCAATGCAACCCGCCGAATGACGCGCAAAGGATCAAGACGATGATCGACTTTCTCTTCGACTATCAAACGCTGCGCGTGATCTGGTGGATCCTGCTCGGCGTCCTACTGATCGGCTTTGCCGCCACAGACGGTTTCGACATGGGCATCGGCGTGCTGCTGCCCTTCGTCGCCAAGACCGATGCCGAACGTCGCGTGGCGATCAACACCATTGGTCCGGTCTGGGAGGGCAACCAGGTTTGGTTCATCCTCGGCGGCGGGTCCATCTTCGCCGCGTGGCCTGCGCTATACGCGCTGAGCTTCTCAGGCTTCTATCTCGCCATGTTCCTGGTGCTCCTGGCGCTGATCCTGCGCCCGGTGGCCTTCAAGTACCGTTCGAAGCGGCCGGATCCGGCCTGGCGCACGCGCTGGGACTGGGCGCTGTTCATCGGCGGGGCGGTGCCGGCGCTGATCTTCGGCGTTGCCGTCGGCAACACGCTGCAGGGCGTGCCGTTCCACCTCACGCCGGACCTGCGCCCTGTCTACGAAGGCAGCCTCTTCGGCCTGCTCAACCCGCTCGCGCTCTACTGCGGCCTGGTCTCGCTCGCGATGCTGGTGACCCACGGCGCGGCGTGGCTGAGCTTCAAGGCGGAAGGCACCGTCGCCGACCGCGCGCGGGCGGTTGGCGCACGATCGGCGGTCATCACGGCGGTGCTCTTCGCCGGCGGCGGCGTTCTGGTCTGGCTCGGCCTGCTCGGCGGCTACCGCGTGACCTCGCCGATCGTCTGGGACGGGCCGTCCAATCCGCTCCTCAAGACTGTCGTGGCCGATGGCGGCGCGTGGCTTGCCAACTTCCATGCCCATCCGCTGCTGTGGATCGTGCCGGCGCTGTGCGTCGCGGCGCCGCTGCTTGCCGCAATCGGCTTTCGCGCCGGGCTCGAAGGCTGGACCTTCATCGCCTCGAAGCTCGGCGTGGCAATGATCATCGCCACGGTGGGGCTCGCCATGTTCCCCATCCTCTTGCCGTCGAGCAGCAACCCCGGCCATTCGCTGGCGGTCTTCGACGCCTCGTCGAGCCGCGCGACGCTGCGCAACATGCTGATCGCCACGGTGATCTTCTTGCCGCTGATCCTCGCCTACACCGCCTGGGTCTACAGCGTGCTGTGGGGCAAGGTCGGCGAGAAGGGCATCGAAAAGGCCGGCTCGTCCGCATACTGATTCAAACGGGAGTTCTGACCATGTGGTATTTCGCCTGGATCCTCGGCCTGGGACTGGCCACCTCCGTCGGCATCCTCAATGCGCTCTGGTACGAGCTGCGCACCGTGCGCGAGGAGCCCGCCGAGGACACGGTCGCCCTGCCCACTCCGTGACGGTCCGCGAGGCAAGAGGGCCGTCATGACGGGCGCGCGCCAAGGGCCGTTCAGCAGCCTGGCCGACATGGAGCGGGCGCATGCGCAGAAGCTTGCGCTCTGCGACATGCTCGAAGCCATCGCCGACAATCTGCCGCGGACCGACCGCCTGCAGTGCCTGGCGGTGGCCGGTGGCCTGCTGCCGCTGCTGCGCGGCTGCCATCGCTTCGAGGAGGAATTGGTCTTTCCGGCCTTCCTGCGCCGGGAGGACGGGAGCGACATCGTCGAGCGGCTGAAACTCGAGCACCTGGAGGACGACAGCGCGGCGGCGGACCTCAGCGAGGTGCTGCTCGCTCACGGTCACGGACAACCAATCGAGAACCCAGAGGCCTTCGGCTACATGCTGCGCGCCTTGTTCGAATCGATGCGCCGCCACATCGCCTTCGAGCATGACCATGTGCTGCCCGTGGTCCTCGGCCTACGCGAGGACGATTCGAGGAAGGATCCCTGAGGAGGTGGGGGGTCAGTCTCCGGACCGCGCCGTCAGCCGCCCGATGTCGTCGACGATGACGTGGCGGTTGTTCTCGATGCGGATCACCTTCTCCCCGCGCAGGCGAGTCAACTGTCGGCTCACCGTCTCCACGGTAAGCCCGAGAAAGTCAGCGATCTCGGCGCGCGACAGCGGCAGGTCGAAGCAGGCGCCGCGCTGTTCCGGCCCAGCGGTTGGGTCGATGTTGCGCGCTATCATCAGCAGGAAGCTCGCGATCTTCTCCGCGGCGGTCTTGCGGCCGAGCGCCACCATCCAGTCGCGGGCCTGGTCGAGCTCGCGCAGCTTCTGCTCGAGCAGGCGATGTTCGAGGTCCGGTTGCTCCTTCATCATCCGTTCCAGCGCCTTGCGCGGGAACGAGCACAGTTCGACATCGGTCGCGGCCTCGGCCGTCAACGTGCTTTCGCTCTGGAACGGCCGGCCAATGAAATCCGGTGCGAACTGAAGCCCGACGATCTGCTGGCGCCCGTCGGAGAGCGTCTTGGTGAGCTTCACGACGCCCGAAAGCACGTTCGAGAAGCGTTCGACGTTTCCTGCGTCGCTCACCAGTTCCTTGCCGGTTTCGGCCTTGTGCCGCTTCGTTGATTTGGCGAGGGTCAGGAGTTGGTCGGGGTTGAGCGCGCCGCATATGCCACGGTGCCGCGCCTCGCATGAGGCGCAGAGGACCGGGATGCCTTTCGTGTGAATGTCTTCGCGCACGATGCAACACCTATAGTGTTGCACGCTCCCAGCGGCAACCGATGGCAGGGCGCGCTGGCGTCGCAGCGCGCTTTCCTCCAAGAGTTGCCGCTACCTGTCTTCCACGATTCTCAAATAGGCGGCGGTCACGAAGAGCACGATCAGGCCGAAGAGGATGCGGCGGCCGCCTTCGGGCATCTGCAGAATGGTGAGCAAAGTCGTCAGCACGGTGAGGATAAGCGCGCCGATGATGGTGCCGGTATAGCCGCCGCGGCCGCCGAAGATCGACGTGCCGCCGATCACGGCCGCTGCCACCGAGGGCAGCACGAGCGGCTCGGCGAGCGACAGCGACGGCGCCTTGATCAGGCCGATATAGAGCAGGCCGGTGATGCCGGCGAGCAGGCTGGAGATGACGTAGAGCGCCACGATCACCTGCCAGTAGCGGACGCCGGACAGCCGCGCGGCGCGTTCGTTGTCGCCGACGGCGTAGAGCAGGCGGCCGAAGCCGGTGCGGTTCAGGGTAAAGACGATCAGCAGCGCCACAGGCACGAACAACAGCAGCGCGTTTGGAAACCCGTAGGTCACGCCGGTGCCCAGCCAGTTGAGGAAATCCGGTATCTTTGCGCCTGAGGCGATCACGGTGCGCTGGTAGACCTGCAGGAAGCCCGTGCCGATCAGGCTCGTGCCGAGCGTCATGATCAATGGGTGCACCCGGAAAACGCCGACGCCGACGCCGTTGACTAGGCCTATCAGCACTGCGGGCAGCATCGCCAGCAGGAAGGCAACCGTCGGATCCTGGTTGACGATCTGGGTCGCCATGATGAAGGCGCTCATCGTCGCCACCGTGCCGACCGACAGGTCGATGCCGCCCGTCAGCATGGTCATGGTCTGGCAGCCGGCGAGGATCGCCAGCGGAATGGCGAACTTCGCCGTGTTGGCGAGCCAGCGCTCATTGACGATGCCGGGCCGCAGGACCTGCAGGATGACGACCAGGATGATGAGCAATATGATCAGCGGAATCAGCGGCCGATCCGCCATGAAACGCTTGACGCGGCGACCGAAGGAGACCGGCTGGGGTATGGTCGCGATGCTGGTCATGGCGTTGCTCCCGCGGGACGGCCCCTGATGGTGATGAAGGCGCCGAACATCACCACGGCGACCATGATCAGGCCTTCGATGATGGCGGTGACGTTGGGGTCGATGGCCAGAAGCGTGAGGTCGGTGCGCACCAGCCTGAGCACGAAGACGGCGATGATCGGCCCGAGCAATCCGCCCTTGCCGCCGCCGAGCGCGACGCCGCCAAGCACCACCGCCGCGACGCTGGCAAGCAGATAAGGGCCGGGGATCGGCGCGCCGATGCCGGTGCTGATGGTGAGCGACAGCCCGCCCATGGCGCCGAACAGGCCCGATAGCGCATAGGCGATGACCCGGGTGCGCGCGACCGGCACGCCACTGCGGAAGGCGGCAAGCTCGTTGCTGCCAATGGCATAGATGGAAAGGCCGAGGCGCGAACGCCGGAGCGGTATCCAGACGATGCAAATGCAGACGACGAGCAGCACAAGGGCCTTGGGGATCCAGGCGTCGATCCAGTCCGGCACGCCGGATATCGGCACGGTGCCGACCACGCTGGCCTTCAGCCACTCGGCTGCGGCGCCGCCGGGCGCATCGAGCACCAGAAGCGCGGCGCCCTGGAGCACGAACAGCATCGCCAGGGTGACTACGATGTCGGGCACACGCGTGACGACAATGAGAATGCCGTTCAGCGCGCCGAGCACAAAGCCCATGGCGAGCACGAAGGGCACGACGAACAGCGCATACTCTTCGCTAGCGCCATTCATCATCGAAGCGGCGGTGACGCTGGTCAGCGCCATCATGGCGGCAACCGAGAGGTCGATGCCGCCGGCGATGACCACGACGGTCTGCGCGGCTACGGCGAAGGCGTAAGGCAGGACCGCCCGCGCCAGCGAGCCAAAATCGCCACTACCATAGGCCGGCTGGATCAGCTTGGTGACGACGAACAGGAAGATCAGCAAGGCGAACAGGCCGGCAACCCAGCCCTGATTGCGGAAGAGACGGCTCATGGCGCGGCCCCCGCGTCCGATCTTACATCCGCGAGGATACCGACATCCGCCTTGGCGCCACGCGGCAAGCCGTAAGCGGCCCGCATCAGCGCCGGCTCGTCGGCCTCTTCGACCGGGAAGGTGTCGACGACGCGGCCGCCGAAGATGACGATGACGCGATCGCAGACACGCTGCACCTCCTCCATTTCGGACGTGTAGAACAGCACCGATTTGCCCTGGCCGGCGAGCTCGCGCAGCAATTTGTAGATCTCCTGCTTGGTGCCGACATCGATGCCGCGCGTCGGGTCGAAGCACAGGATGGTGCGGGCGTCCGCGGCGATCCAGCGGGCGATCGTCACCTTCTGCTGGTTGCCGCCGGAAAGGCGCTGCACCTCGCCCTGCGCGCGCGTGTCGATCTGCAGCCGGGCAATGGCGCTGGAAACCACCGTGCGCTCCTGGCGCAGCCGAATCGGCCCCCAATTGCGCAGCGCGGCGCTGAAGGGCAGCGCGATGTTCTCGCGCACTGAGCGCTGCATGGCGAGCGCCTCGGTACGGTCGCCGGGCACGTAGGCGATGCCGGCTTGAATGGCGTCGCTCGGATGCGAGAATTTCACCGGCGGGCCGTCGACTTCGATCGTGCCGCCGGCCGGCCGCATCGAGCCGGCAAGGGTCGAAAAGAGCTCGTCCTGTCCCTGGCCTTCGAGCGCGAAGACGCCGACGACCTCGCCATTGGCAAGATCGAAGGATACATCCTTGAGCTTGGTGCCGAGTTGCAGGTTGCGCACCGAAAGCCGCGGGCGCAGGTCTTTCGTCGCGGAGGCCTGGCTTGCGGAGTGCGCGGCAACGCGGGTCTTCTCGATGCGGGCGCCGAGCATCATCTCGACGATCTTCTCCTCGACGCCGGGCTCGATATCGACGACGCCGACGGTCGCGCCGTCGCGCAGCACCGTGGCGCGGTCGCACAGCGCCGAAATCTCCACGAAACGGTGCGAGATGAAGATGACGGAGCGGCCGGCATCGCCTTGGCGGCGCACGACCTCCAGGACCTTTTCGGCGAGATTGGCTGGCAGCGCGGCGGTCATCTCGTCGAGCAGGAGAACGTCAGGCTCGACGGCGAGCGCACGCGCGAGATCGAGCACGCGCAGCACGGCCAGCGGAATGTCGCGCGCTGTGTCGCGTATGTCGAGGTCGGGGATGCCGAGCTCACGCACCCAGGCGCGGAACGGCTCGACCGGCGTGCCTGTCAGCCGCAGGTTGGAAAGCACGTCGAGATCGGGGATCAGCGCCGGTTCCTGGTAGACTGGCAGCAGCCCGGCGCGGCGCGCTTCGGCGGGCGAACGAACGTCAAGTGCCTGGCCGCGGATCAGGATGCGGCCGGCGTCGGCGCGAATGGCGCCCGTCAGGATCTTTACCAGCGTCGACTTGCCGGCGCCGTTGGCGCCCATCAGGGCGTGGACTTCGCCAGGCAGCACGGACAGCGATGCGTCACGCAGCGCGGCAACCGCGCCGTAGTTCTTGGCCACGCCGGAGGCGTCGAGCAATGGGCTTTTCGGCAATTCGTTGTTCGTCAAAACAGGGCGCTCTCGCATCAAGCGTCGAGGACGGCGAGCAGGACACTCGCCGTCCTCATTTTGATCCAGCCGCAGGGGCTTTGTCGCAAGACCCGTGCGGTTTGGAAGGTTACTCGCCCGGGCCTTTGCAGGCGACGATCTGTTCCTTGGTGTAGGTGGTCCAGTCCGGGATCGAGATCGAGACGGGCCATTCGGGGCTGAGCGTCGGATCGACGACGGACTTCAGCTTGGCCTTGCCTGCGTCGGTGGCGTTCTCCCAGAGCTGCGGCTGGACCAGAACGGTCTGCTGCGCGGGTTTCTTCCCGTCGAGGATCTGCAGCGCCAGCGTGATGCCCGCGCCACCGATCGAGCCAGGGTTGGTCACGGCCGCGCCGACAAGACCCTTGACCGAGCTCAACTGACCGACGAAGCCGGCATTGTCGGCGCCCACAACCGGCACCATCGGCGCCTGCTGCTCGACCAGAGCGTCGACGATCACGTTGTCGATGCCGGAGGTCCAGATGCCGTTGATCGGCGTCCCGGTGGCGAGGAAGGAGAGGATCTGCTGCTTGGCCTGGTCCTGCTGCCAGCCGGTGAAGACCTCCTGCGCGACCTTCACGTTGGGGAATTCGGCCAGCGCCTTCTTGAAGCCTTTGTCGCGATCGCTGTCGGCGGAAGCGCCGGCGGCGCCGCGCATGTAGAACACCTCGCCCTTGCCGCCCATCTGCTGGAACAGCCATTTGGCGCCGAGATAGGCATATTCTTCCTGGTTGTTGGAGATGATATAGGCGGACGGCTCGGTGACCGCCTGATCGACGGCGACGACGACGATGCCGGCCTTGGTCGCTTCCTCGAGGCCGGCCTTGATGCCGGCGGGGTCGGCCGGGTTGACGACGATGGCGTTCACCTTGGCGCTGATGAGGTTGCGGATGTCCTCCAGTTGTCCGGCCGCGTCGGTGTTGCGGTGGGCAATGTTGAGCTTCGTCACTTCGCCGGAAGCGAGCGCCTGCGCCTTCATCGCGCAGATCATCTCCTCGCGCCAGCCGTTGCCCTGCACGGTGTTGGAAATGCCGATCGTGTACTTGCCGGCGGCGGCCGATACGCCCACCGAAGCCAGCAGCGCGGCGCCCGCCAGTAGCGAGGCCATGGTCAGATGCTTTTTCATTTCAGTACTCCTCCACATTGATTTTCTACTTCCAGTCCCAGGACTCCGAAACGATCGGAGCCAAGCCTTTTCGTCATTTGACGAAGGGGCGCAGCACGTCGCGAGCCAGCAGGAAGCCGCGCTTTACCTTTTCGTCACTCCCCTCGAACCGCCGGTCTTCATGCTCGATGATGACCGGTCCGTCATATCCGGCCCGGTAAAGACCGGAAAAGATGGTGCTCCAGTTGATATCCCCAAGCCCCGGCATGCGCGGCACCTGCCAGCCTATGCCAGCGGAAAGGATTCCGCGCTCGTACAAACCATCATGATCAATCATCAGGTCCTTGGCGTGCACATGCAGCATGTGCGGGCCGAACTCGCGGATGAAGCGCTCCTTGTCGATCATCTGCCAGACGAGGTGCGAAGGGTCGAAGTTCATGCCGACATCGCCGCCCCAGGCCTCGAGGATGCGACGCCAGATGTAAGGCGAGTAAGCGATGTTGTGCCCGCCGGGCCATTCGTCATAGCTGAAGATCATCGGGCAATTTTCGAAGGCGAGCTTGACGCCATGCTCGCGCGCATGGGCGATGATCGCCGGCCAGACCTTCTGCGCATCTTCCCAGTTGGCGTCGATATTCTTCGAGGCGTCGCCGCCGCAGAAGGTGTTGACCAGCGAGACGCCCATGCGGCTCGCCAGCACGATCACCTTCTTCAAATGGCCGATCACCGCCTCGCGGTGCGCCGGGTCGGGATGCATCGGGTTCGGGTAGAAGCCGAGGCCTGAGATGGTTAGGCCCTTGCCGGCAAGTTCGCCGGCGATGTCCTTTGCCTGAGCAGCCGAAATATCCACGTCGATATGGCTGGTGCCGGCGTAGCGGCGGGCGGCGCCGGAAGCCTTCGGCCAGCAAGCGATCTCCAACGCCTCGAAGCCTACCGAGCGCGCCCAGTCGGCGACTTCGCCGAGCGGCGTATCCGGAAACGGTGCGGTTAACAGTCCAAGCTTCATATTCCCTCCCAGGTCCTAACTATGCAGATCGCGCCGGTTGCTTCAACAGCACATCTTCATGCTCAGCACAGACATGTCTGACAAACGCCATCGGATCCTCTGAAAGAAGCCCATCGAGCCCGGCGATGACATGCGCGCGGAAGGTGGCGTTTGCGGCGAGTGCCGGATCGAAGATGGCATCGATGGCAAGAATAGCGTGTGCGAGTTCCCTGCTGTTTGCACTGATACGGTCGGTGATCGCGGCAATCCTTTCGGCAAACGGGTCGGACACCGGCCAGGCGCGGCCAAAGCGGGCCGACGCCTTGATCAGGTAGGCCATCCAGCCGGCTACAGGCACAGACAGCAGCGCGACGCTGCCGCCTTTCGCCAGACGATCGCGGATCGGATTGAGCAGCCGTTGGACGATCTTCTGCGAACCGTCGGTGGCGATCTGGTGATTGCGGTGATGGATCGCCGTATTGGTGAGACGCGAAAGGCTCTGCTCGACATAGGCGGTTGGCGAGACACCGGGTACCGGCATCAATGTCGGCAATGTCTCTTGCGTCAGCATCCGGTGCACGAAGGTCGCCAGCAGCGGATCGGCGATCGCTTCGAAGGTGTGCTCGAAACCGCCCAAAACACCGAGATAGCATAGCGTGGTTTGGGCGCCGTTCAGCACCCGCATCTTGAGATGCTCGAACGGAGTGACGTCGTCGACGAAGGTCGCGCCGACAAGGTCCCAGCGCGGCACGCGACCGGCGAAGCGGTTCTCGATCACCCATTGGCGAAAGCGTTCGCCAACGACCACCGCGTTGTCGCGATAGCCGAAGCGTTGTTCGACGGTGTCGACGTCGGCGTCGGTCGTGGCCGGCGCGATGCGGTCGACCATGGCCGAGGGAAAGGCGACATTGGCGTCGATCCACTCCGCCAGCTTCCCGCCGCGCCTTTCGGCGAATGCCCGCACGACATTTGACAAGATGATGCCGTTGGTCGGGATATTGTCGCAGGACAGCAGCGTCACCGGCCGGCCGTGCGAGGCCATGCGCAATTCCAGCGCCCGCGCCAGGATGCCGGGCACGCTGCGCGGTGATTGCGGATTGGCAAGGTCGTGAACCACATCGGGATGATCGAGGTCGAGCGCGCCGCTCGACGGGATATGGCAGTAGCCTTTCTCGGTCACCGTCATGGTGACGATTTCGATATCGGGCGAGGCGAGCACGTCCAACGCCGGCGCGGCGCTTTCCTGGCTGTCGACGACGCGGATGATGCTGCCGATGACGCGCGCTTCCACCTCATCGTTCTGCCGGATCAGCCGGGTGTAGAGCCCATCCTGGCGCCCGAGCGTATCGGCCAGCAGGGGCGGGCGGATGTTGATGCCGACCAGGCCCCAGCGGTCGAATTGGTTTGCCAGCAAATCGTCGGTGTATTCGGCCTGATGGCAACGGTGGAAGGCACCGACACCGATATGCGCGATGCCGGGCTTCAGGGCGGCGTGATCGTAAGCCGGCTTGCGAACCTCCAAAGGCAAGCGGTCGAGCGACGCAGGGCTGAGTTCGGGCGCGCTCACCGGTTTGCTCCGATCACCGACTGCTCCTGGTCGATGACGGCGCCGGTCATAGGCCCGGCGGCGTCGGAGAGCAGGAAGACGGCGAGGTTCGCCACATCGCTGGTCGAGAGCAAGCGGCCGAAAGGCTGCGCTGCGTTGGCCGCGTCGAGCCAGCCAGCGCCATGGCCGAGGGTCTCGGCCTGCATGACGCGCTCGGCCGGCGTATCGGTCCAGCCGACATTGATGCCGTTGACGCGGATGCGGTCGAAGCGGTGCGCATTGGCGGCGTTCTTGGTCAGCGTTGCCAGGGCGCCCTTGGTGGCGGAGTAGACGGCGAGGTCCGGCGCCCCGCAATGCGCGTTGATCGACAGGATGTTGACGATCGCGCCACCCTGTCCGCGTTTCCTCATGTCGGCGATGGCTGCCTGCATCAGGAAGAACGGCGCGCGCGCGTTGACGGCGAACAGCGATGCCCAGTCGTCCAGGCTCGCATCGACGAAGGAGGCGCGGTCGGTGAGGCCGGCGGCGTTTACCAGGCCATCGATGTGGCCGAAGCGCTCGATACAGCTTCGCGCCAGCAGCGCGGGAACCTCAGGAGCGCCGAGATCGGCGGCGGCGAAGTAGGTTGGGGCGCCCAGGGCGGCAAGTTCCGCCGCGACGGCATCGCCACGGTTCTTGTCCCGGCCGGTGATGAGCAATCCGGCCGCGCCCGAGCGCGCAAGCGTCTCGGCGATCTCGCGGCCGATGCCTTGCGTCGCGCCGGTGACCAGCACCACCTTACCGTCGAACCGAACCTCCATTCCTCCTCCTTGGAACAAAGTTTCCATTTTCTTGAATATGGAACGACGGTTCTCTTTAGTCAATCGCGCCGGTCAGTCTGTCCGCCGCGCGACGACGCCGTGGACCAAGGCCATGCCGACCGCCAGCGAGGCGGCGAGCGAGCGGAAGCCGGCAAAGTCGGACTCCACCACTTCGAGCCAGGTGTCGGACAGCCCGACCAGCGGCGAAAATGTGCTGTCGGTGATGGTGAGGATGCGCGCCTTGCGCTCATGAGCGACGGCGACGAGGTCGGGCGTGATCGAATTGTAGGGGCTGAAGGAAACCGCCAGAACCGCGTCTCGCGGCGTTATGCAACCGACCTGGTCGAGCGCGGTCGAGCCGACATTGTCGACCAGCACGTTGCGCACGCCCTGCTGCGACAGCGTCAGCGACAGGTAGGCGGTGACCGGGAAGGCGCGCTTGCTGCCGATGACATAGATCAGTTCCGCCGCGGCCAGATGATCGACCATCGTCTCGAAACTTTCGATGTCGAAAGCGTTGCCGACGCGGTCGAGCGAGGTTTGCGAGGCGCCGACCATGCCGCTCAGGAAATGCAGGTTTGCGTTGGGCTCTTCCGCGCGCTCAAGGCCGGCGCGTTCGGGCCAGGAACCTTTCATCCGGTCCTTGAACAGGGCTTGGAAATCCGAAAAGCCGGCATAGCCGAAGATCTGCGCGAAGCGCACCAGGGTTGAAGGCTGGACGCCGGCCTGCTCAGCCACCTGGGCGATGGTGCCTAGCGCCACTTCGCTGGGGTGCTGCCACAGGAAGATCGCGACCTGACGCAATCGTTTCGGGAAATGCACGGTGCCGGAAGAGAGCACGGCGCGCAGTTCTTCGTAGGTCTGTGGTTTCGTGTAGCCAAGTGCTGCCAACGAACGGCTCCGCTTTCTTGCCGCCGTCTCCAGGCTGTGCGGCGATGGCTCCTCGGCCGGTCCGCGACGGCCGCTCATAAGCCGTGCCCCATGATGACCCCAAACATCGGACGCATCATCCGAATCCCTGCCCTCCGGATGCGGCCCGCACCTTGAGCCTGGATCAAACGCTAGCGCGGCACAATCGTTTTACAAAACGAAAAATAGAAATATCATTCGAAAAAACGGCGGCGGGTCACCACACGACGGGCGCCACGGCATATCGCCATCAGAAGAGGATAACCGCAACCATGGTCTACGCAACCGCCGACGGAGTTTTGCGCCAACGCCTGCGGGTCGGCATGGTCGGAGGCGGCCGCAACGCCTTTATCGGTGCCGTGCACCGGCTCGCCATGCGGCTCGACGACCAGATCAGCCTGGTGGCGGGCGCATTGTCGTCGGACCCTGAAAACGCGGCAATCTCGGCGGCCGAGATCGGCATCGCGCCGGAACGCAGCTATGCCGATTACCATGCCATGGCGAAGGCGGAGGCGGCACGGACGGACGGCATCGAAGCGGTGGTGATCGTCACGCCCAACCATTTGCACGCACCGATCGCAACCGCATTCCTCAAGGTGGGCATCGATGTCATCTGCGACAAGCCGCTGTCGACGACGCTCGAGGAGGCGGAGGCGCTGGTGGCGCTGACGAAGGCGAAAAGCCGCCGATTCGTCGTGACGCTCAACAACACCGGCTATGCCATGGTCCGCCAGGCGCGAGAGATGGTGGAGGCCGGCGCGCTCGGCCGCATCGTCTCGGTGCACGGCGCCTATATCCAGGACTGGCTGACGCAGCCCATCGACGCGCAAGGCCAGAAGCAGGCGGAGTGGCGGACCGACCCCGCGCGCGCCGGGCAGTCGGCGGTGCTCGCCGACATTGGCGTGCACGCCTTCAACCTGGCGAGCTTCATCTCCGGTTTCGAGGCCGAGGCGGTTTCGGCCGACCTCTTCACTGCGGTGCCGGGACGGCGGCTCGACGACAATGCGCATGTGCTGGTGCGCTGGACGGATGGGGCGCGGGGCACGATCCTCGCCAGCCAGACTTCGCCCGGCCACTACAACGATCTTTCGGTGCGCATCTATGGCGACAAGGCCGGGCTCGAATGGTCCGGCGCTCGGCCGGAGGAATTGCGCTTCTCGCCCTATGGCGAGGAGACACGCACGCTGGTGCGCGGCGGCCATGGCTCGACGGCCGAGGCCCGGCGCGTGTCGCGCATGCCGGCCGCCCATCCGGAAGGCTATATCGAGGCCTTCGCCAATTTCTACCGCGACGCCGCCGACATCATCCGCGCGCACCGTTCGGGCGGCACCATCGATGCCGAGCGGGTCGCGCAAGTGCCCGACGTCGTCGATGGTGCGCGCGGCGTGAAGTTCGTCGCGGCGGCGGTGGCGTCGAACGCCGCCGGCGGGACGTGGACGCCGGCAAGGTTCGGAAACTAGGCAGATCGATCGGAAGCTGGGATGGCACTCAGCCTCCGGTTGGATCAAAGAAGCCGCAACCGCCGGTCGATCAACTGGAACAGCCGCTCGTCGTCGACTTCGGTTATGACGTGGCAAACAGGCTGGCCCTTGCTGGCGCCGCTCTTGACCAGCGTTGCCCGCGTGCGGCCGTAGGCGCCTTTGGGGTCGCAGTCGACATCGATCGTAGCGTCGACGCCCTTGAACAGGTCGGGGTCGATCAGGAAGGCGGTCACGCACGGATCATGCAGGCTGGGGTCGCCGCCGCCATAGTAGCGCATCATCGCGATGGCCGTCTTCATGATCGGGGTGGCATCGCGCTCCAGTCGGTCGAACCGCTCCTTGGTCAGCGTGGCGTGGCGCGTCACGTCGAGGCCGAACATGGTGATGGGGATGCCTGAAGACAGCACGATCTGCGCCGCGTGCGGGTCGATCCAGATGTTGAACTCGGCATCGGTCGCGGTGTTGCCGGGGCTGAAGACGGCGCCGCCCATGAGGACGATGGACTTGATCTTGTCGGCGATGGCCGGCTCCTTGATCAGCGCCAGCGCGATGTTGGTCAGCGGCCCGATCGGGCAGAGCGTGATCTGGCCGGGCTCGCGCAGCACGGTGTCGATGATGAAGTCGACCGCGTGCTGATGCTCGGCCGCGTGGGTGGCATCGGCCACGCCCAGATCGCCGAGGCCGTCGAGGCCGTGCACCGAGGGCTCCCTCGGATGCCCCGGCATGATCGGGCGGCTGCAGCCGGCATAGACCGGAATGTCCTGGCGTCCGGCCATGGCGGTGATGCGCAAGGCGTTGCGCGTGGTCAATGGCAGCGAAACGTTGCCATTGACCGTCGTGATGCCGACGATCTCAATCTCGTCGGGCGAGGCAAACGCCAGGAGAAGCGCGATGGCGTCATCGACGCCGGGGTCGCAATCTACGATAATTCTGCTCTTGGCCATGCCCGTCCATTTCCTGTGTAGAGTTGGAGAAGGGCCACCCGTCGGGGCGGCCCTTGTTGTCCGCGCGATGCCGCGCTTATTTCAGCAGTTCGTTGGTGTAATATTTCGAGCCGGGAAGGACTTCCTTGATCTGGTCGGTGTCCTTGAGCGCCTGGGCGATCGGCAGCCAGTTCTTGTCTTCCTGCATCATGTAGCCGCTGTCGCCCTTCATCAGGGCGGCGGTCAGCTTCCAGCCCGACAGGTTGTAGGCCAGGCTGCCGCCTTCCGGATAAGCCTTGGTGAACATATCGGCGGCTTCGTCGGGATGCTCGACCGCCCATTCGGTTGCCTTGATGGTGGCGCGCATCCACCTCTTGGCGACATCGCCATGCGCGGCCAGATAGTCGGTGGAAGCGGTGTAGGTCCAGACCGGCACGTCGGGTGCGCCGGCTGCCTTGCCGACAAGCGCGGTCGGGTCCTTCTTCAGGGTCTCCTGGACCTGCGGCACCAGATAGTTCTCGGTGTTGGTGGCGATGTCGATCTTGCCTGCAAGCAGGAGATTGGTGTCGGAATCCTGCGCGATGATCAGCTTGACGTCGTCCTCGGTCAGCTTGGCCGCCTTAAGCACGAAGGGCATCATCGCCTTGGTCCAGGAGTCGGTGTAGATGGCGATCGACTTGCCCTTCAGATTGTCGAGCGAGAGCGGCTCGTCCGGACGGCCGAACAGGCCCCAATTGTTGCTCTTGGTGTAGAGGCCGATCGAGGTGATCGGGATCCCCTGCGAGGCGCCGAACACCACGTCGGTGGTGGCCTCGAAGCCGATCTCGGCCTGGCCGACGGCGAGCAGGCGCGCGGTGGTCTGCGAATCCGGCGGGAAGATCACATCGACCTTGATACCCTCGGCTTCGTAGAAGCCCTTCTGCTGGCCGACGAGCGTCGGGATCAACTCGAAGTCGGCGCTTGGCCAATCATAGACGAAGCGGACCGTCGTGAGATCGGCGGCGTCAGCCGGCGTCGCGCCGAAAGCGGCGCTGAGCGCGAGCAGGCCCGCGCCGGCAAGCAGCATCCTGGAAAAGGTCGTGTGCATTGAAATTCCTCCTGATTGTTTTGGGTTTGTCGAAGATTGGTGCCAGGCTCACCTGGCGGGGCTCCCCTGTGGGGCCTTCCATTGCGCCCATGCGGGCGCCGTGGAGCGCGAGCGCCATGGCGTCATCAGCACCTCCAGCCCGAACACCAGCAGGAAGGAGCCGACGCCGATGATGGTCAGCAGAAGCATGGCCGCGTAGACACCGGCCGTGTTCATCTGCGCGTTGGCGGTAAGCAGATAGGTGCCGAGACCCTGCTTGGACGAGGCGGTCCATTCGCCGATGACGGCGCCGGTCACCGCGTAGGTTGCGCCGATCTTCAGCCCTGAAAACAGCGGGCCGATGCAGGCCGGCAGCTTCACGATGGCAAAGGTGCGCAGGCCGCTGCCGCCCATCAGGCGCGCAAGGTTCAGCATGTCGCGGTCGACCGAGGCCAGGCCGTCCAGCACGTTGACGACCACGGGGAAGAACACGATCCAGGCAACGATGATCAGTTTCGGCGTGATGCCGAAGCCGAAGATGATGACCAAGGGCGCGGCGATGGCGACGATCGGCACGGCCTGCGAAATGATCAGCGCCGGCATCACCAGCCGCTGCACGACGCGGATCTGGCCCATCGCCAGGGCAAGCAGGAAGCCGATGAGGGCGCCGACAAGGTAGCCGATCGCGGTTTCATGCAGCGTCTGGCCGGTCAGCACCGAAAGCCGGGGCCAGTTGTCGAGAAGCGTCGAGAACGCCAGCGCCGGCGGCGGGATGACATAGGGCGGCAGCCCGGTCACCCAGACCAGCACCTGCCAGGTGGCCAGGATCAGCACCATGGCCACGACCCAGATCATGAACGGCCCCGCGGCCGCTCCAAACCGTGTGTTCATTGCGGTGACCTTCCTGCGATCAGTGGTAGAGGTGCTGCATGATCTGCCGCTTCAGGCCGACGAAGGTGTCGGTCGTCAGCACTTCGAGCGGCCGCGGCCTTGGCAGGTCCACGGTGAGGATCTCGGCGATGCGGCCCGGGCGCGGCGTCATGACCACGATGCGGTCGGCGAGGTAGATCGCCTCGTCCACGTCGTGGGTGACGAACAGGATGGTGCGGTTGAGGTCGCGCCAGAGCTGCAGCAGCCATTGCTGCATGCCGAGCCGCGTCTGCGCATCGAGCGCCCCGAACGGCTCGTCGAGCAGCATCACCTCCCGGCCGGCGGCGATGGTGCGCATCATGGCGGCGCGCTGGCGCATGCCGCCAGAGAGCGCATGCGGATAGTGGTTGAGGAAATCGCCGAGGCCATAGCGGCGCGCGAGGTCCGCCGCCTCGGCCTTGTCCCGCGCGGTCGCGCCGCGCGTCAGCGAGGCGCCGAGCGTGATGTTGCCGAGCACGGTGCGCCAGGGCAGCATCAGATCCTTCTGCAGCATGTAGCCGACCTGACCGGGCCGATCGCTGACATCCTGTCCGTCCAGCACGATCTTTCCGGACGTCGCCGTCAGCAGCCCCGAAACGACGTTGAACAATGTGCTCTTGCCGCAGCCGGATGCGCCTAGGATGCAGACGAATTCGCCTTCGGCTACGTCGAGGCTGACATCGTTCAGCGCGATCACCGAGCCGAATTTGACGCCGAGGTTCTTGATGGAAAGTTTGGTCGATCGGGACACCTGCTGCCCGGTGGCAGCCCCTTCACCCAAAATCCCCGGCACACTCGCTTGTCCCATTGAGAATTCCCTTTGATGCAGGCGAGCCTGCCTCGAAAAAGCATAAGTTCACGGTCACGCCCCGAGGCTCCCCGAGGACGTTGCTGGCAACCAGACAGAGCCGCTGATAGGCAAGAAATAGCGGATAGCTCACGCAGGTAAACGTTTACCTATCCATCTAATGAGGGGTTGTCAATTCCGCGGCCAATGCTGTCGAACACGCGTCCCCGTTTCTCGGAATCGAGATATGTGTTAAGCGCGGCGGACGATGCGACGGCGGCCGGAGGCGGGCTGTTGCCGGTCGAGGCGGCGAGGGAATGTGGCAACCACGATCAAGGATATCGCCAGGCAGGCCGGCGTGTCGACCGCGACGGTTTCAAAGGTCCTCAACCGGAAAGATCCGTTCATAAGCGAGGAGACCCGGGAGAGGATCTGGTCGCTCGTCAAGGAGCTCGACTACACGCCCAACTCCATCGCCCGCTCGCTGATCACGCGCAGTTCGCGCGTCATCGGCATCATCGTGCCGGACATCCTCAACGCCTATTTCACGGAACTGGTCCGCGCCTGCGACCTGGCCGCCCGCGAACGCGGCTATTCGACGATCCTGTGCAATTCCGACAGCGATCAGGAGAAGGAAACGTCGCACCTGACCTTCCTCGCCAGCCACGGCGTCGACGGCATCGTGCTTGCCGCGAGCGACCTCATTCCAGACGCCGGGCTTCTGCAGCGGCTGGGGATCCCTCTCGTATCCATGGATCGCGAAGTTCCCGATCTCGATTGCCTCGCCGCGCGCATCGATACGGACTACGATACGGGAGCCTATCTGTCGGCCAGCCACCTGATCCGCAACGGACACCGGCGCATCGCTTTTGTCAGCGGCAATCCGCTGGCCTCCAACACCAGGATCAGGCGCGCGGGGTTCGAGAGGGCCCATCGCGAGGCCGGCCTGCCGGTCGATCCGGACCTTATCGAGTGCGGCGCGTTCAATCACCGCTTCGGGTTGCTGGCGACACGCACGCTGCTCGACCGCACCAGCTTCACCGCCATGTGCTGCATGAGCGACATGCTGGCGATGGGGGCGACAGTGGCGCTTCGCGAACGGGGCCTCAACGTACCTGACGACTGCGCGGTTATGGGCTTCGATAACATCTACATAGCGCCGCTTCTCGTGCGGCCTCTTTCGACGATCGAACGGCGGATTTCGGAGGCCGGTCAGCTGGCGATCGGCGCGATGATCGATTTTCTCGACGATCCCAAGCGTCCACGCCGATCGGTGCTAATGGAGCCGACCGTGATCCTGCGCGAGACGACGTGACTGGCTTGCGACCTAGCCCTTGATCGCCGAGCCGACGATCGAATCGACGAAGAAGCGCTGCAGGAACACGAAGAGGATCAGCGGCGGCAGAACTGCGAGCGTCGCGCCGGCCATCACCAGGCCAGTGTTGACGGCGCCGCGGTTGTAGCTGAGCAGCCGGCTGAGGCTGATGACGATCGGATAGGCGTCTGCGTTGCCCTGCAATACGGTGAGCGGCCAGAGATAACTGTTCCAATGGTACACGAAGGCGAACAGCGCAAGCGCGGCGATCGCGGGAGCCACGCTCGGCGCCACGATCTTGAACAGGATGAGCAGTTCTGAGGCGCCGTCCATCCGGGCTGCGTCGATGAGGTCGTCGGGCACGCCGGCGATGAACTGGCGCATCAGGAAGATGCCGAAGGCGTTGGCGAGGTTGGGTACGATGATGCCGGCGAGGCTGGCGTTGAGCCCTATCGAGCCGACCATGCGATAGAGCGGGATCAGCGTCACGATCGGCGGCAGGAACATGGTGGCGATCAGCAGCGAGAACAGCAGCGAACGGCCACGGAAAGAGTATTTGGCGAAGGCGTAGCCGGCCATCATGCTGGTCACCAGAATGCCCGCGGTGGTGACTGAGGCAATGACCAAGGAATTCCACATCGAGCGGCCGACATTGACGACGCCAGCGACCTTTTCATAGGCCTCGAGCGTTGGTGTATGCGGGATCCAGACCGGTGGCACCTGCATCGTCTCGGCCGGCGTCTTCAGGCTGGACAGCACCATCCAGGCGAGCGGGAAGGCGGAGGCGACCGCGACCAGAAGCATCAGTGTGGCAAGCAGCGCTTTGCGCCCCGAAGGCCGCTTACGGGTCAGCGAGCGCCTTGTGCGGGTCATTCGCTGTCCCTCCGGTTGACGAAAGCGAACAGCGCCGAGACGCAGACGATAAGCGACAGCATCAGTATCACCGCCATGGCCGACCCCAGGCCGCCCTGCGCGCGCTCGATGCCGACCCGGCGGATGTGGTAGGTGAGCACATTGGTGGAGCCGACCGGGCCGCCCTGAGTGATCAGCGCTACCGGCTCGAACACCTGCACGGCGTTGATGATGGCAATGACGGCGCTGAAAAGTAGCGTGCGGCGAAGCAGGGGCAGTGTGATGAAGCGGAACTGCTCGCGCCGGTTGGCGCCGTCGAGCGTCGCGGCCTCATAGAGGCTGCCCGGGATCTGGGTCAGCCCGGCGATCGCCAGGACAGTGAAATAGCCGACCTGCTGCCAGACATTGAGCAGGACGATGGAGACCAGCGCCGAGCGCGGCGAGGAGAGCCATGGCTGCGAGCCGATGCCGATTAGCCCGAGCAACTGGTTGAGAGGGCCCTCGCTCGGCGAATAGAGTTTCGACCAGACCAGCGCCACGGCGATCATCGGCACCATGTAGGTGGAAAACAGCACCGTCCGTAGCGCCGTGCCGCCGGCGACCTCGCGCTGATAGACCAGCAGGCCGAAGACGACCGACAGCGGCAGGATGAGTACGATGGATAAAGCGGTGTAGATCGCGGTGTTGACGAGGGCCGTCTTGAAGTCGCGCCCGACGGAGGTCGGGCCGAAAATCTCCTGGAAGTTACCGAAACCGACGAAGGTGGCTTGCGAAAAGGGCGTTTGTGTCGACCAATCCTGGAACGACAGCCAGATGGTAAGCAGCATCGGCAACAGCACGAACACGCCGATCAATGTCACGGCGGGAGCAAGCATGATGCCCGCCGAGGCACGAAACGCTTTGGCCATTCATCGGGTCCCAATGGGCGCGGGGCTTGAATCCCGGCGTTACTTGGCGGCGCGCTCCAGGATCGAGGTGGCGTCGGCCTGGGCGTTCGCCTGCGCATCCTTGGCCGAGACCTGGCCGTACTGCAACGCCTCCAGCGTCTGCTGCAGGGATTCCGAAAACTCCTGGCCGCCGAGCACGACCGGGAAAGGCCGCGCGTCGGCAAGCACGCTCACATAGCCCGAGAGGAATTCGGAGCCGAGCTTGTCCTTGTGCGCCTCGATGTCCGAGGCGCGCGAAGGCAGGATGCCCATCGACATCAGGATGTCGGACATGGCCGAGCCGCCGTTCTTCCCGGACTTCGGGCTGTTCAGCCAGTCGAGGAATTCCCAGGCGGCCTTCTGCTCGGCTTCGCCGGCCTTGGCGTTGACGACGGTCATCCATGAATAGGAGATCGAATGCGGCTTGTCCCCGCTCGGGCCGACCGGGATCGGCGCCGTGGCGACGTTTGCGAACTTGTCGCCCATGCCCGTCTTCAGCGCGCTTTCCCACCAGTTGGCCATGATGATCATGCCGGTCTTGCCGGAGACGAAATTGTCGAGGAACGGACCGGT
>NZ_JANINM010000362.1 GCF_024509055.1 Mesorhizobium sp.
CAGGAGGACGCGCGCATGAAGATGCCGCAGACGATCGGCCTCGTGCATTTCATCGGCATTGGCGGCATCGGCATGAGCGGCATCGCCGAAGTGCTGCACAATCTCGGTTACAAGGTGCAGGGGTCCGACCAGGCGGACGGCGCCAATGTTCAGCGTCTGCGCGACAAGGGCATCGAATGCTTCGTCGGCCACAAGGCGGAGAACATCGGCGACGCAGAAGTCGTCGTGGTGTCGACCGCCATCAAGAAATCCAATCCCGAGCTCAAGGCCGCGCGCGAGAAGCTCTTGCCGATCGTGCGCCGCGCCGAGATGCTGGCCGAACTGATGCGCTTCCGCCAGGCGGTCGCCATCGGCGGCACGCATGGCAAGACCACGACGACGTCGATGGTGGCGACGCTGCTCGAAGCCGGCGGGCTCGATCCGACCGTCATCAATGGCGGCATCATCAACGCTTATGGCACCAATGCGCGCATGGGCGACGGCGAATGGATGGTGGTCGAAGCCGATGAGAGCGACGGCACCTTCCTGAAGCTGCCGGCCGACATCGCCGTCGTCACCAACATCGACCCCGAGCACCTCGACCACTACGGCTCCTTCGACAAGGTGCGCGAAGCCTTTCGGCAATTCGTCGAGAACGTGCCGTTCTATGGCTTCGGCGTGATGTGCACCGATCATCCGGAGGTGCAGGCACTGGTCGGCCGCATCGAGGACCGGCGTGTCATCACCTATGGTGAGAACGCGCAGGCCGATGTGCGCTTCACCAACCATCGCATGCAGGGCGCGACTTCAGAGTTCGACGTGACGATCCGCGACCGCAAGGGGCGGGGCACGACGACGATCAAGGACCTGCGGCTGCCTATGCCCGGTCGGCACAATGTCTCCAATGCGACGGCGGCGATCGCGGTCGCGCATGAACTTGGCCTTTCGGACGAGGCGATCAAGAAGGGGTTATCGTCCTTCGCCGGCGTCAAGCGGCGCTTCACCCATACCGGCTCCTGGAACGGCGTCGAGGTGTTCGACGACTACGGTCATCACCCGGTGGAGATTGCCGCCGTGCTCAAGGCCGCGCGAAGCGCCACCAAAGGCCGCGTCATCGCGATCGCACAGCCGCACCGCTTCACCCGCCTGCACGATCTGTTCAACGAATTCTCGGTCTGCTTCAACGATGCCGACACGGTGATGGTGGCGCCGGTCTATGCGGCCGGCGAGGAGCCGATCGAAGGCGTTTCGTCGGACGCGCTGGTGTCGCGCATCCGCGCCGGCGGCCATCGCGATGCGCGCTATATCGATGGTCCCGCCGCGATCGCGCCGGCCATCCGCGAGCTTGCAAAGCCCGGCGATTTCGTCGTCTTCCTCGGCGCCGGCAACATCACGCAATGGGCCTACGCATTGCCCAAGGAACTCGGCGGGACGCCGTCATGATGCGCGGCCAGGCCCTGATCGACAAGCTCGGCGACCGGCTTTCCGGCCTGCGCGGCCGCATTACGTCGAATGCGGAGATGGACAAGATCACCTGGTTTCGTGCCGGAGGCCTGGCGGAAGCACTGTTCCAGCCGGCGGACGAGGAGGATCTCGCTGCCTTCCTGCGCGCCGTGCCGGAGGAGATACCGATCATGGTCGTCGGTATCGGCTCGAACCTTCTCGTGCGCGACGGCGGCATCGCCGGCTTCGTCGTCCGGCTGTCGGCGAAAGGCTTCGGCGAGGCCGAAGTGATCGGACCGACGACCATCAACGCGGGCGCCGCGACGCCGGACAAGCGCCTCGCCGCGGTCGCCTATGAGGCCGGCATTGGCGGCTTCCATTTCTACCACGGCATTCCCGGCGCCGTCGGCGGTGCGCTGCGGATGAATGCCGGCGCCAACGGTGTCGAGACACGCGAGCGCGTGGTCGAGGTGAAGGCATTGGACCGCAAGGGCAACGCCCACACGCTGAGCAATGCCGATATGGGTTATGCGTACCGGCATTCGTCGGCGCCGGCTGGACTGATCTTCACGTCGGCAACCTTCGAAGGCATTCCGGAAGACAAGGCCGTCATCAAGGCGGCGATGGACGCGGTGCAAAACCATCGCGAGACGGTGCAGCCGATCCGTGAGAAGACCGGTGGTTCGACCTTCAAGAATCCCGAAGGGACGTCGGCCTGGAAGGAAATCGATAAGGCCGGCTGTCGTGGGCTGATGATCGGCGGCGCGCAGATGTCGCCGATGCACTGCAACTTCATGATCAACACCGGAACGGCGACCGGCTACGACCTCGAATATCTGGGCGAGACCGTGCGGGCGAGGGTGCTCGAGAATTCGGGCATCCGGTTGCACTGGGAGATCAAGCGCCTCGGCAACTTCAGGCCGGGTCATGCTGTGCAGGAATTTCTTGGGCAGCTGCTTTAAGTTTTTGTTTTGATGCATGTCGTTGCCCCAAAACCGCTGCGCACTTTTGGGCGACATGCATGAGCGCTCCACGATGTTCAAGTGATGCTTGAACATCTTCAGCCGGCGATGCAGCCAGGCGTTGCCGTAAAGACTCAACGACACACTTTTCTCGCCTGTTTTCGCGGAAAGTGAATCTCTCGGAATCATAGGCACTTGTCAGGGAATCAACTCTCTGATTCTCTGCCCTAAAGCGTTTCCTGATTTGAGTCGTTCGACGCGTGAATCCGCGTTTTCCGTCTGGGGGGCAACCTGCCGGAAGACTCGGACTCAATGCTCGGAAACGTGGTGTGGGAAATTTCGGTTGCAGGCCCGGCGTGAGAGGGGATGACGGGATGAAGAAGAAGCATGTGGCTGTCCTCCTGGGTGGATTCTCGTCGGAGCGGCCCGTGTCTCTGTCCTCGGGGAAGGCATGTGCGGATGTGCTCGAGAATGAAGGCTATCAGGTCACCCGCGTCGATGTTTCGCGCAATGTCGGGGCTGTGCTTTCCGATCTCAAGCCTGACGTCGCCTTCAACGCGTTGCATGGCCCGTTCGGCGAGGATGGTACTGTCCAGGGAATTCTCGAATATCTCGGAATTCCATACACTCATTCGGGTGTACTCGCCTCGGCGCTGGCTATGAACAAGGAGCAGGCCAAGAAGATCGCCAAGGCGTCCGGCATTCCGGTCGCGGAATCGAAGGTCGTCAACCGCTTCGCCGTCCAGAACAAGCATCCGATGAAGCCGCCTTATGTGGTGAAGCCGGTCAACGAGGGCTCGAGCTTCGGCGTCGTCATTGTGCATGAGGGGCAGTCGCATCCGCCGCAGGTGATCGGTTCTCCCGAGTGGCAGTATGGCGAGATCGTCATGGTCGAGCGCTATGTCTATGGGCGGGAGCTGACCTGCGCGGTGATGGGCGATGTGGCGCTCGGTGTCTGCGAGATCATCCCGACCGGGCATTCCTTCTACGACTACGATTCAAAATACGTGCCGGGCGGATCAAAACACGAAATCCCTGCTAAAATTTCACCGAATATTTACCAAAAAATACAGACACTGGCCCTCAAGGCTCATCTTGCCATCGGTTGCCGGGGCGTCTCCCGGTCGGACTTCCGTTACGACGACCGTCACTCCGAGAACGGCGAGGTTGTCTGGCTCGAGATCAATACCCAGCCGGGCATGACGCCGACGTCTCTGGTGCCTGAAATCGCCGCGCAAGCGGGGCACTCGTTCGGCGATTTGTTGAGTTGGATGGTGGAGGACGCTTCGTGTCTGCGTTGAGGTGGGGACAGGGCAAGGGCAGCGGCGCGGCCGGTTTCGCGCTGTTCGGCATGCCATTGTCGTTCGACCATTTCGTGCTGCCGCGCCTGCTGCGCCGGCCAGTGCGCCTGCTGGCGCGCCTGTGCGGCGGCGAGTATGAGGCGCCGCGTTTTTCGGCCGCGATCCTGTCGGTGGCGCTTGTCGCCTCGGCTGGCGCATATGGCGCTTTTCTCGGGGGCTATGCCGACAGCATCGTGCAAGGCGTGACCGCCCGCACCGGCTTTGCCGTCGACCAGATCAAGGTCATCGGCAACCATCAGACGTCGGAGATCGACGTCCTTGACCAGCTCGGCCTCGACGGCTGGACCTCGCTGATCGGCTTCGATGCAGAGGCCGCGCGGCAGCGTATCTCAACTTTGCCCTGGGTCCAGGGTGCGGCGGTGCGCAAGATCTATCCGCATACGCTGGAAGTGCGCATCGATGAGCGCGAGCCCTTCGCGCTCTGGCAGCAGGGCGATTCTATTTCGGTGATCCAGCGGTCGGGCGCGGTGATCGCGCCATTCTCGGGTGGCAAGCAGGCCTTGCTGCCGCTGCTTGTGGGAACCGGCGCGCCGGCGATGGCGCCTGCTTTCCTGGACAAGATCCAGCGTTATCCCGAACTAGCCGCGCGGGTGAAGGGCTATATCCGCGTCGGCGAGCGGCGCTGGGACCTGAAGCTGGAGAACGGCATCACGGTCAAGCTGCCGGAAGATGGCGAGGATCAGGCGATCGCCATGCTCGTCAAGCTCGACCATGACAATGGGCTGTTGACGCGCGACATCGCCGCCGTCGACATGCGGCTGCCCGACCGACTCGTGGTCGAGCTGTCGCCTGAAGCCGCCACGCAGCGCGAGGCGGCGCTCAGCGACAAGCCCAAGAGCCTGACCAAACGCAAGCCGGAGACGAAGATATGAGCTGGCTTGGCGGCAGCGGTGATGCTTCTTCACGCCGGTCGGGCACGCTTACCGTGCTCGATGTCGGGTCGAGCAAGGTTTGCTGCGTGGTGGCGAAGCTGAAGCCGCGCGAGGACGGCAAGCTCCTGCGCGGGCGCTCGCATCGCATCCAGGTGATCGGCATCGGCCATCAGAAATCCCAAGGCGTGAAGTCGGGTGTCGTGGTCGACCTCGATCGCGCCGAGCATGCCGTTCGCCTTGCCGTCGACGCAGCCGAGCGCATGGCCGGACTGACTGTCGATTCCCTCATCGTCAACATGACTGCCGGGCGCCTGAAGAGCGAGGCGTTCTCGGCAACCATCAATCTCGGCGGCCATCAGGTCGAGGAGGCCGACATCAAGCGCGTGCTCACCGCCGGCGCCAAGCAGGCGCTGCGGGCGGAGCGCGAAGTGATCCATTCGCTGCCTGTCGGCTTCTCGCTCGACGCCGAGCGCGGCATGCGCGATCCGCGCGGCATGGTCGGCGACGCACTCGGCGTCGACATGCATGTGCTGACCGGCGACGCCGCGCCGATGCGCAATCTGGAGCTCTGCATCAACCGCTCGCATCTGTCGGTCGAGCGCATGGTGGCGACGCCCTATGCCAGCGGGCTTGCGGCACTTGTCGACGACGAGCTCGAAATGGGCGCGGCATGCATCGACATGGGCGGCGGCACGACGACGATTTCGGTTTTCTCCGAGGGCAAGTTCGTCCATGGCGACGCCATCGCCATCGGCGGCAATCATGTGACGCTCGACATGGCCAAGGGCCTGTCGACCTCGCTCGACGCCGCCGAGCGTCTAAAAGTGATGCATGGCTCTGCGCTGCCCGGCAGTGCCGACGACCGTGACCTCGTCTCCATCCAGCCGATCGGCGAGGAGGGCGAGGTGCCGTTGCAAATTCCGCGCTCGGTGATGACGCGCATCATCCGCGCCCGCATCGACGAGACCCTGGAGCTCCTGCGTGACCGGCTGAACAAGTCCGGCTACGGCAATGCGGTCGGCAAGCGCGTCGTGCTCACCGGCGGCGCCAGTCAGTTGGCGGGCCTGCCGGAGGCGGCGCGCCGGATCCTCGGACGCAATGTGCGCATCGGCCGGCCGCTCGGCGTGGCCGGCCTGCCGGAAGCCGCGAAGGGACCGGCGTTCTCGACCCCGGTCGGGCTGTTGATCTATCCGCAGATGGCGAGCTTCGAGAGCCAGACGGCGAAAGGAATTTCCGGTTTCAGGATGACCGGAACGGGCGGAAAACTGCATCGCATGAGTCAGTGGTTGAGAGACAGTTTTTAAATTGACGGGGACAGCCCCATAGGCGGCCGCGGCGGCGAAGCGGCGGGAAAGGCAAAGGACGGAGACAATGACCATCAATCTGCAGAAGCCGGACATCACCGAGCTGAAGCCGCGCATCACCGTGTTCGGTGTCGGCGGCGGCGGCGGCAATGCTGTCAACAACATGATCACCGCCGGCTTGCGCGGCGTCGAGTTCGTCGTGGCCAACACCGACGCGCAGGCCCTGACCATGTCGAAGGCCGAGCGGCTCATCCAACTCGGCGCGCATGTCACCGAAGGTCTCGGCGCGGGATCGCAGCCGGAAGTCGGCCGTGCAGCGGCGGAAGAATGCATCGACGAGATCATCGATCATCTGTCCAACACGCATATGTGCTTCGTCACCGCCGGCATGGGCGGCGGCACCGGCACGGGCGCTGCTCCGGTCGTCGCGCGCGCCGCGCGTGAAAAGGGCATCCTCACCGTCGGCGTCGTCACCAAGCCGTTCCACTTCGAAGGCCAGCGCCGCATGAAGACGGCCGACATGGGCATCGAGGAACTACAGAAATGCGTCGACACGCTGATCGTCATCCCCAACCAGAATCTGTTCCGGCTGGCCAATGACAAGACCACCTTCGCCGACGCCTTCGCCATGGCCGACCAGGTGCTCTATTCGGGCGTCGCCTGCATCACCGACCTGATGGTCAAGGAAGGCCTGATCAACCTCGACTTCGCCGACGTCCGCTCGGTCATGCGCGAGATGGGCAAGGCGATGATGGGTACGGGCGAGGCTTCGGGCGAGGGCCGCGCGATGGCCGCCGCCGAGGCCGCGATCGCCAACCCGCTGCTCGACGAAACCTCGATGAAGGGCGCCAAGGGCCTGCTGATCTCGATCACCGGCGGCCGCGACCTCACCTTGTTCGAGGTGGACGAAGCCGCGACCCGCATCCGCGAGGAGGTCGACCAGGACGCCAACATCATCCTGGGCGCCACCTTCGACGAGGAACTGGAAGGCGTCATCCGCGTGTCGGTCGTCGCCACCGGCATCGACAAATCGGCCGCCGAAATCGCCGCGGCGCCGATCTCGATCCGCGCACCGCAAAAGCCCGCTGCTGCCCGCCCCGCGGCGCCGGCGGCTGAGAGCCGCCCTGCGCCCGTCCAGCAGGCGGTCTACGAGCCGCGCGCGATCGATCCGGTCGCCGAAGCGATCCAGCTTGCCGAGGCCAATGCGGCCGCGATGGCGCAGTCGCGCCAGGCCCCGGTCGACGACTTCCGGCCGCAGAGCAAGATCTTCCAGGCTCCGCCAGCGCCGGCTCCGCAACCACAGCCTCAGCCGGTGGTGCAGCAGCATGTCATGCAGCGCGAGATGCCGCAGCCGATGGCTGCTCCGCCGCAGCGCATGCCGCGCGTCGAGGACTTTCCGCCGGTCGTCAGGGCGGAAGTCGAGGCCAAGACCCGTCCCGCCGATCACGAAAACAGCGGCCCGATGGGGCTGATCAAGCGCTTGACCAACGGCCTGACCCGACGCGAGGAAGAGCCGGCCCGTCTGCAGCCGGCCCAGCCGCGCGAGCCCAAGCTGCGCCAGGCGGCGCCCGAGATGCGCCGTCTCGCCAGCCAGGATCCGCAGCTCTATGCGCCGCGCCGCGGCCAGCTGGACGATCAGGGCCGGCTGACGCCGCAGAGCCGCACGGTCCAGGAAGACGACCAGCTGGAAATTCCCGCTTTCCTTCGCCGCCAGGCCAACTGATCGCTGACGATATGTAACGGTTGTTAACAGGCAGGCAAGCGATTGCCTGCCTGTTGGCTTTTAAAAACCGTTGCAGAACAGTTAGTTATGAGGCTTTCCTCGTTTCCGGCGGCGGTTACACAGGGAAAGAAACCGTGATTTGGAGTCTACCGGACAGGCCACTATCTTCGCCGCGGACTAAAGTCGGTTTGCTGGGATTCGGGGAGTTGGCCCTGCCTGCCGATCATATCAGAGCCGCGCGACCAGTTGTTTTGCCGCATCTATGTGGACGCCAGATGACGATTTGGCTGCAGAACAATCAAGAGGCTGAAGAGCGGACGCGGGCAGCTAGGGCGTATGGGGTTTCTCTTGCACGACTATCAGACGACAGTGAAATCGCGTGCGACGCTGACTGGTACAGGCGTCCATAGCGGCAAGCCCGTCACCGTTCATTTCCTGCCCGCCGACGCCGACACCGGCATTGTCTTCCATCTTTCGAACGGCGAGACGGGCCGTGAATTCCGCGCCCTGGTTTCCGAGGTTGGCGCCACCGATCTCTGCACCATGCTCGGCGACCCGGCCGGTGAGCATATCGGAACCGTCGAGCATCTCATGGCGACGGTATTCGGGCTTGGCATCGACAATCTCATCATCGAGATCGACGGTTCGGAGGTTCCGATTCTCGACGGCAGCGCGATGGCCTTCGTGGAGGCGATCGACCAGACCGGCATCGATACGCTGCCGGCGAAGCGTCGCTATATCCGTGTGCTCAAGCCGGTCCGCATCGAAGCCGGCGCATCCTGGGCCGAGTTCCGCCCCTATGACGGAACGCGATTCGAGGTCGAGATCGATTTCGAGAGCCCGGCGATCGGCCGCCAGCTGTTCGCTTCCGACATCAACCCCGACATCTTCCGGCGCGACATCGCCCGGGCCCGCACCTTCGGCTTCATGAAGGACGTCGAGCGGCTGTGGGCGGCCGGCTATGCGCTGGGTTCCTCGCTCGAGAATTCGCTGGTCATCGGCGACGACAACCGGGTCATCAATGTCGGCGGACTGCGTTATCCCAACGAGTTCGCCCGCCACAAGACGCTCGACGCCATGGGCGACCTGGCGCTGGCGGGTGCGCGTTTCATCGGCTGTTTCCGCTCCTATCGCGGCGGTCATCGCATGAATGCGGCGGCGTTGCGGCGCTTGCTGTCGGACCGCACGGCATTCGAGATCGTTGAGACGAGACGCCGCGAGCGCGGCCGCACGGCTGAGATGATCGCCGTCAGCGGGCCGGTCTACGCACCCTGGGTGATCTGATTCTTAACGATTTTCTGGCTTTGTGGCTGGAACCTGTGTTGCGCGGTTGCATCACAGGTCCGTGAAAATGCGTAGCCTCGGGCACAGCGCCAAAACGCCACAAAAATGTGCGATTGGCCGGAGATAGCGTTGCCGCATTAGGCAGTTATGGTTTATGGCTGCTGCCCCATACCGAAATGGCGCCGAAAGGGCGGAATCTGATCATGGTGTTCAAGCGGGTTGGTCAATCGAAGGCGGCGCATCGGGCTGTTTTCCTGGCGCTGTCGGTGATTGTTCCTTCGCTCGTGGTGTCTGCCTGCACCTCGGACAAGAAAGACATCAACCTGGCGACCTATGTCGACCAGACCGAGCCGGCCGACGTTCTGTACAATCAGGGCCTGGCCAACATGAACGCTGGTCGCCTCGACGAGGCGAGCAAGAAGTTCGACGCCGTCGACCGCCAGCATCCCTATTCGGAATTCGCCCGCAAATCGATGGTGATGGGCGCCTTCGCCCAGTACCGCGCCGGCAGCTACGACGACGCCATCGGCACGGCCAAGCGCTACCTGACGCTCTACCCCTCGACCGACGATGCCGCCTATGCGCAGTACATCATCGGGCTGAGCTACTACCGGCAGATCAAGGACGTCACCCAGGATCAGAAGGAAGCGCGCCAGACCGTGCAGACGATGCAGGATCTGGTGACGCGCTGGCCGAACTCCGAATATGTCCCTGACGCGAAGGACAAGATCCGTTTCGCGACCGACCAGCTGGCGGGCAAGGAGATGCAGATCGGCCGCTACTATCTCGAGCGCCGCGAGTACATCGCAGCCGTCAAGCGCTTCCGCACCGTGGTCGAGAACTATTCGAACACGCGCCATGTCGAGGAGGCGCTCGCGCGCCTGACCGAAGCTTACTACGCGATGGGCCTGACCTCGGAAGCACAGACGGCCGCCGCGGTGCTCGGCAACAACTACCCCGACAGCCAGTGGTACAAGGACTCCTACAAGCTCCTGCAGAACAACGGGCTTGCACCGCGCGAAAATGCCGGGTCGTGGATCTCCAAGGCCGGGAAGCTGATCACCGGCGCCTGAAGCTTGAGATGCTGTCCAGACTTTCGATCCGCGATATCGTCCTGATCGAGAAGCTGGACATCGACTTCCTGCCCGGGCTTTCGGTGCTGACGGGCGAGACTGGCGCTGGCAAATCCATCCTTCTCGATTCGCTGTCGCTGGCGCTCGGCGCACGTGGCGACGCCTCGCTTGTCCGCCATGGCGCGACGCAAGGCCAGGTCATCGCGGTGTTCGATGTGCCGCGAAATCATCCGGCGCGCGCGCTTCTTGCCGACAACGACATCGAGGACGACGGCGACATCATCCTGCGCCGTGTGCAGACTGCAGATGGCCGCACGCGCGTCTTCGTCAACGACCAGCCCTCCAGCGTCACCTTGATGCGCGATGTCGGCCGCGCGCTGGTCGAGATCCATGGCCAACATGATGAGCGCGCTCTCGTCGATCCGGGCGCGCATCGTGAATTGCTGGACAGCTTCGGCGGCCATCTGGGCGCCGTGCGCGGCGCGGGCGAGGCCTGGCGCTACTGGCGCGGCTGCGAGCAGGACCTTTCCAGGCATCGCGCCAAGGTGGAGGCGGCGGCGCGCGAGGCCGATTATCTGCGCGCCTCGGTCGCCGAGCTTGCCAAGCTGGACCCGCAGCCCGGCGAGGAGACCGAGCTTGCTGAACTCCGCGCGCAGATGATGCGTGTCGAAAAGATCGCGGCCGAAATCCATGACGCGCAGGATACGCTGTCGGGGCCGTCCTCGCCCTTGCCGCAGCTCGCCAGCCTGTTGCGCCGGCTGCAGCGCAAGTCCGGCGAAGCGCCGGGCCTGCTCGATGACGTCGTGAAGTCGCTCGACGAGGCGATGATCTCGCTCGACGCGGCGCAGTCCGGCGTCGAGGCGGCACTCCGCGCCACCGAATATGACCCGCAGCGGCTAGAGAAGGCCGAAGAGCGGCTGTTTGCGCTGCGCGCCGCCTCGCGCAAGCACAATGTCGCCGTCGACGATCTTGCCCAGCTGCGCGACACGATGGTGGCCGACCTTGCCGATCTCGATGCCGGCGAGGAGCGGTTGCACGGACTGGAGAAGCAGGCGGGGGCGGCGCGCGAGGCTTACGACATTGCCGCGGCACAGCTTTCCTCGCTCCGCCAGGCGGCGGCCGTTGGCCTTACCAAAGCGGTGATGGCCGAACTGCCTGCGCTCAAGCT
This sequence comes from Mesorhizobium sp., assembly GCF_024509055.1. Lineage (GTDB taxonomy): Bacteria > Pseudomonadota > Alphaproteobacteria > Rhizobiales > Rhizobiaceae > Mesorhizobium. Next base: position 11,170 of record NZ_JANINM010000362.1, read on the forward strand.
CGAGCGGGCCGAGTTCATCGTCGAGATGACGAGCAACGCTGAAAGCCGCATGGAAGAAGGCATCGACCAGGTCGAGTTCTGGGTCCGCACCAATCCCGGCACACGGCCAGGGCCTATGATGAAGGTTGCCTCCGGCGGCGAGCTCTCGCGCTTCCTTTTGGCGCTGAAGGTGGCGCTCGCCGATCGCGGTTCGGCGCCGACTCTGGTCTTCGATGAGATCGACACCGGTGTCGGCGGCGCGGTGGCCGACGCCATCGGCCAGCGGCTGGCGCGGCTATCGAAGCGGGTGCAGGTGCTTTCGGTCACCCATGCGCCGCAGGTGGCGGCGCGCGCCGCAACGCATTTCCTGATCTCGAAATCCGGCGGCAAGGACCGTGTCGCCACCGGCATCGCCGAGATGGACCGGGCAGCGCGTCAGGAAGAGATCGCGCGCATGCTGGCTGGCGCCACGATCACCGACGAGGCGCGTGCGGCAGCGGACAGACTGCTGCGCGAGAACACGGCCGCAGCGTAGGCCGTGCCGATATTCAGGTGAGGCCGGTTTGCCAACGGCGGTTTCCTGGGCTTCCGGCGCTTGAATGTCCGGCCTTGCAAGCTGAGTCAGCAGATGGCCGCATCGTGCTGTTCAGGAATGATTTTTACGCAAGCCGACTTCTTGCCGGCGAATCCTGATTTATAGTGGCGCGCCATAATTCAGGAACTGCGAAGCATGTCGGAAAAATCAGTCGATTCGCTGAATGAAAGCGAAGCTGCGGAAGAACTGAAGCAGTTGGCGGCCGAGATCGCCGAGCATGACCGGCGTTATCACGCGGAGGATGCGCCGACGATCACCGACGCCGAATATGATGCGCTGCGCCGACGCAACCTCGCCATAGAGGAGCGCTTTCCCGATCTTGTGCGTGATGATTCGCCGTCGCGCCGGGTCGGCGCGCCGCCGGCGGAAGGCTTTGCCAAGGTGCGGCATGCCGTGCCGATGCTCAGCCTCGCCAAGGCCTATACCGACGAGGATGTCGCCGATTTCATCGAGCGCGGAAGGCGCTTCTTCGATCGCGACAAAGATCTCGACATCGCCTTCACCGCGGAGCCCAAGATCGACGGCCTGTCGGCTTCACTGCGCTACGAAAACGGTGTGTTCGTGCAAGGCGCGACGCGCGGCGACGGTGCCGTCGGCGAGGACATCACCGCCAATCTGAAGACGATCGCCGATATCCCGAAGACGCTGAAGGGCTCTGGTTGGCCGGATGTGATCGAGATCCGTGGCGAGGTCTACATGACCTATGCCGAGTTCGAGGCGCTGAAGCAGCGCTCCGCGGCGGTCGGCGGCCAGGACTATGTGAATCCGCGCAACACGGCAGCGGGGTCGCTGCGCCAGAAGGATCCGTCGGTCACCGCCAGCCGCAACCTGAAATTCTTCGCTTATGCCTGGGGTTATACGACCGCGGACCCGGCACTTACCCAATACGAAGCGGTGCAGAAGTTCGGGGAGTGGGGCTTCAAGATCAGCCCGCTCATGGTGCGCGCAAAGTCTGTCGACGAGCTTATCGCACAGTACCATCGGATCGAGGAACTTCGTTCGTCGCTCGGCTACGACATCGACGGCGTCGTCTACAAGGTCGACCAGCTGGAACTGCAGCGCCGCTGGGGTTTCGTCACCGGCGAGCCGCGCTGGGCGGTTGCCCATAAATTCCCGGCCGAGCAGGCGATGACGACGGTAGAGAAGATCGACATCCAGGTCGGACGCACCGGCACGCTCGCGCCAGTGGCGCGGCTGGCGCCGGTGACGGTTGGCGGGGTGGTGGTCGAGAACGTCACACTGCACAACGAGGACTACATCAAGGGTTTCGACAGCAACGGCCAGCCGATCCGCGACGGCATCGACGTGCGCATAGGTGACACAGTGGTGATCCAGCGGGCAGGCGACGTCATCCCGCAGATCGTCAGCGTCGTCATCGACAAGCGGCCGGCCGATGCCGTGCCCTACGAGTTCCCGCACACCTGTCCGGTCTGCGGTTCGCCCGCGACGCGCGAGATCAACGAGAAGACCGGCAAGGAGGACTCCCGTCGCCGCTGCACCGGCGAGCTGATCTGCGCCGCTCAGGCCGTTGAAAGGCTGCGTCATTTCGTTTCGCGCGGCGCCCTCGACATCGAAGGCCTCGGCGCGGAAAACATCGACCTGTTCTTCAATTCCGGGTTGGTGAAGACAGCCGCCGACATCTTCACGCTGAAGGACAGGCGGCCTGCAGTCACCAAGGCGCTGGCCGAACGGCGTGAGGAGCAGGCGAGGCTGCGCGAGGAAGCATCTGGCAAGACGCGCAAGAATGTACGCAGCGTCGAGGAGCGCAACTACGAAGGTCTCGACAAGCTGTTCGCGGCCATCGATGCGCGGCGCGAGCCGGAGCTCGACCGCTTCATCTTCGCGCTCGGCATCCGTCATATCGGTGAGACGACGGCCGCCGTGCTTACCCGCCAGTTCTCGACGATCGAGGAACTGATCCGGATCGGAAAGGAGACAGCTAAGGTGGAAGATCCGCACACGGTGTTCCCCTCGATCAACGGCATCGGCGACACGGTGATCAACGCGTTGCGCGACTTCTTCGGCAACGAGCGCAATGACGACGTGCTCGACGCTCTGCTGGCCCAGGTCCGGCCGAAACCCTATGTCATGGAGGTTTCAGCCGACAGCGAAGTCTCCGGCAAGACGGTTGTGTTCACCGGCACGCTGGAAAAGATGACCCGTTCGGAGGCCAAGGCGATGGCTGAGCGCCTCGGCGCCAAGGTCGCCGGCTCTGTGTCGGCGAAGACCGATCTGGTGGTGGCGGGCCCAGGCGCCGGCTCCAAGCTGAAGACCGCGAGCGATCTCGGGATCGAGGTGATCGACGAGGACACCTGGCTGCAGCGGATCGGCAGGGGCGGCTGATGGCCGGCGCGTTCAAAGGCTTTGGGCCAAAAGCCATCCCGTTCCTGAAGGCGCTGGATTTCCATCAGAGCCGGGAGTGGTTCCATGAGAATCGCGACCTCTATGATGGCGAGTTGCACGAGCCGTTCTGCGATCTGGTCCAGACGCTCAGCGAGCGCTTCGAGGCGGCAACGCTCGGCCTGCGCGGCGATCGCAAGAAATCCCTGTTCCGCATCAACCGCGATGTGCGCTTCTCAAAGGACAAGCGGCCTTACAACCGGCATCTGTCAGCCATCCTGTCGCCGGACGGCACCAAGATGGAACAAGGCGTTTTTTACGTTCATATCGGGCTAGATCGCTGCTTCGCAGGCGTCGCCTGGTGGCAGCCGGGGCCGGAACTGCTGCAGGCGATGCGCAAGGCGATCGTGACGAAGCCGGCCGCATACCGCGCCATGATAACTTCGCTCAAGAAGGCAGGGCTGGAACTCGATGCCGAGGACCGGCTGAAGCGCGCGCCCCGCGGCTTCGAGGATGTCAGCGAGGACGATCTCGCCCAGGCGGTGCGCAGCCGTCATTTCCTGGTTAGGCACGAAATCGATCCTGCGACGATCCACTCGCCGGCGCTGGTCGACGATCTTGTCGACTTCACCTTGCGCAGCAGGCCGTTGCTCGATTGGGGCAGGGCGATCCAGGGCACTGCCGGATAACTCGCATCTTTGCCAGCGATCAGTTCCGCTGATCGATGGCTCAAGCGAATTGGTGTGACAGGAAAGGCGACGCTCCCTAAATCAGGCCGCTCAAGGGAGCAGTTGGATGACGGCGCAAGCAATCTCCGAGAGCCGCGCGAAAAGCGATTTCTGGGACGGCGTGCGGCTGTCGATGCCGGTGGTCGTCGCCTCGGCGCCGTTCGCTGTGCTGTTCGGCGCGATCGCTGTCGACAACGGCTTTTCTGTGCTTGAGGCCTTTCTGATGAGCGCCATGATCTATGGCGGCGCCAGCCAGATGGTCGGCATCGAGCTCTTCGGCCAGCATGTCGCGCCGTGGCTGATCGTGCTCTCGATCTTCGCCGTGAATTTCCGCCACGTGCTCTATTCCGCCGGCATCGGCCGGCGCATCGCCCATTGGCCGGTGCTGCAGCAGGCGATCGGCTATTTCATCCTCACCGATCCGCAATTTGCCATAGCCGAGGCGAGGGCGGAGTCCGGCAGGCCTGTAGGCTTCGTCTGGTACATGGGGCTCGGACTGCCGGTCTATGTGTTCTGGGTCATCGAAAGCGGGCTTGGCGCTGTGTTCGGCAAGCTGATCCCGGACACGCATGCGCTGGGCATCGATTTCCTGCTGCCGATATACTTCCTCGGCCTCGTGCTCGGCTTCCGCAAGCGGCCATTGTGGCTGCCCGTGGTCGCCGCCAGCGCGGTCGCCTCGATCATCGCCTACAAGACGGTCGGCTCGCCCTGGCATGTGTCGATCGGCGCGGTTGCCGGCGTGCTTCTCGCGGTGATCCTGCCGCCTCATCACAGCGGCGTGGGGAAACGGCCATGAGCACGACCTTCTGGATCATCCTGGCTGGCGCGATCGCCACCTACCTGACCCGCGTCGGCGGCCATCTCGTCATCTCGCGTTTCGAAAACATCCACCCGCGCGTCGAGGCGGGGCTGAACGCCGTGCCGGCGGCGGTGCTGACGACCCTGGTGGCTCCGGCGGCCCTCGGCGCCGGTCCAGCCGAATGGGCGGCATTGATCGTCACAGCCGTCGTTTCCCTGCGCGGCGGCTTGATGGCGATGTTTCTGGCCGGCGCCGCCGTGTTGATCGTCGCCCGCCAATTCGTGGGATAAGTTAGATCTTCGCGTCGTGGGGCAGCGGCGCGGTCGCCTTCTCCAGCCAGGCCAGCGTCTCGCCGTCGACCATCGGGCCGACCTCGGCCAGCACCCAGGCGTGATACCGGTCAAGCCAATGCAGTTCGTCGCGGGTCAGCAGATCAGTGCGGATCAGACGCTTGTCGATGGGCGCCAGCGTCAGCGTCTCGAAGCCGTGCATGGCGATGTCGCCGCCTTCGATCTGCTCGGCGGGCGTAACCAGGATCAGGTTCTCGATGCGGATGCCGTAGGCGCCTTCCTTGTAGTAGCCCGGCTCGTTGGACAGCATCATGCCGGCCAGCAGCTTTTCGGTACCGGTGCGGGCGATGCGTTGCGGCCCCTCATGCACGGCGAGATAGGAGCCGACGCCGTGGCCGGTGCCGTGGGCGAAGTCGCAGCCATGCTGCCATAGCGCCATGCGGGCGACCGCGTCGATTTCCGAGCCCCGCGTGCCGGCGGGAAAGCGCAGCGTCGAGATGCCGATCATGCCCTTCAGAACCAGCGTGAAGCGCTCGCGCATCTCCTCGGTCGGCTGACCCACCGGCACGGTGCGGGTGATGTCTGTGGTGCCGTCCTGATACTGCGCGCCGGAATCGAGCAGGAACAGCTCGCCACTCTGCAGTTTGCGGCTGGTGGCGCGCGAGACGCGGTAATGCATGATGGCGCCGTTGGGGCCGGCGCCGGAAATGGTGTCGAAGGAAACGTCGCGCAGCGGCATCTGCGTTTCCTCACCGGTCTGCCGGCGCACCGACTCGAGCTTGGTGACGACGTCTATCTCGTTCAGCGTGCCGGGCTTTTGCCGGTCGAGCCAGCAGAGCAGTTTGGCGACCGCCGCGCCGTCGCGGCGATGCGCGGCGCGGCTGCCGGCGATCTCGGCCTTGTTCTTGGTGGCGCGTGGGATACGGGCGGGATCCGGCGCGGATATGACCTCGCCGCCGTTTTCCTCCACCAGCATCCTCAGCTTCTCGGCCGCCAGCACCGGATCGAGCGCGATTTTGGCGCCCGCCTTGGCGAGCCCGGCGATGGCGGCTTCGAACTCGGCCGGATCATGCAGGTCGGCAAGCTGGGTGAGGTAGGCGGCGACCTGTTGCGAGAACTTGCGCTGGTCCATGAAGAGTTGATGCTTGCCGTCGGCGGCGAGGATGGCGAAGCCGAGCGCCAGCGGCGTGTGCGGCACGTCGCCGCCACGGATGTTGAAGGCCCAAGCGATGGAGGAGGGGTCGGTGAGCACGGCGTGGGTGGCGCCATCCTTTTCGATCGCGCCGGCCAGCCGCGCCAACTTGTCCTTGGCGAGCTCGCCGGCGAAGGCGATCGGATGGAGCTCGACCGGCGCGCGCGGCGGCTCGGGCTGGTCCTTCCAGATGATGTCTATGGGGTTCCTGTCGAGCGGCACAAGCGTCGCGCCGGACTGCTCGGCCGATGCCTTCAGCGCCTTGACCTCGCCGATCGTGTGCAGCCAGGGATCGAAGCCGAGTCTGGCGCCCTTGCCGAGATTGTCCTTGATCCAGGAAGCCGGTGGATTGTCGACGAGGCTTTCGATCGTGAAGATCGACAGGTCGACTTCGTTGCGCACCTGGAGCGTGTAGCGGCCGTCGACGAAGATGAAGGCGCGGTCGCGCAGGATAAGGGCGACGCCGGCCGAGCCGCTGAAGCCGGTCAGCCATTTCAGCCGAGCCGAGCGGTGGGCGACATATTCGCCCTGATGCTCGTCGGCGCGGGGAACCATGAAACCATCGAGGTCATTTTCGGCCAGCCACTGGCGCAGCATCGCCACGCGTGGCTTGCCGACGGCGGGATCGCCGGCCGAATCAAAGGTCTGGAACATCGTGGACTCCTCACGCCTGCGGCACGCTTTGGACCGTAGCCCAAGGCCCTGAAAATCGGAATCGATTTCCAGCGTCTGCGGCGGGGCAAAGTGCAATGGGTTGAACCCTATTTCAACATGGCGCGGTTGGTCCAGACGTGGGCTCCGGCGAGAAGGCATTCCTGCAGCCAGAGCTTATTAAGAATCCTCTAACATGCTGAATTACAACCAGAAAAAGTCAGTGCGGGATGTCTTTTGCAAATGCGTGGCATCACAGGGCAGGCTATCTGTGTGCCGGGTGTTATTGGGTTTGATCGAATGGGCGAGGTCCATCCGATCGATTTGCGTGTTGGGGGTTCGTGTGAGCACACGATTTTTACGCTATGGGCAGCAACTGGCAGGCCCCCGGCTCACTGCGCCTGACCAAATCTTCCGATAAGAACAAAACGACCGGACCGGCTACACGTCGTCCGGCAATCTTCAAGCGACATTGAGACAGGCCCGCATGATGGGCAACGGGGCATGGGGCGGGACATGGACATTTCGACGGGCTTGAACAAGCGTGGGCTTACCTGTGCTGCACGAACGCGAGGCCCTTTGTCGGGCGCATCAGTCCGGCGAATGAGCTTGCTTGCGGGCTCCGCCCTGGCAGGTCTTACCCTGTCGGCGATTTCCGCGTCGGCCCAACAATGGACGGGCCAAACGAGTTCCGAATACACGGACGGGAGCAACTGGGTCGGCGGCAGCGTGCCGAATTCGGGTAGCGCGCCGGTGGTGTTCGGAGCGGGCGCGAGCACGACGACCGTCAATCTGGATACGCCCAACCCGGGCGGCTACGTGACGACCGGCACCGTGACGTTCAACGACCCGGCCAGCGCCTATACGATCAACGTTTCCAACGGGGCCTACCTCAACATCAATGGTGGCGTGAACAACACGTCCGGCGTGACCCAGAACTTCACGGTTGCAGGCTCCTGGAGCGGGACCAGCTATATCAATATCCGGAACGCCGATGCCGGCAGCAACGTCGTTTACACGGTCAATGCCTACGGCGGAGTGGCCTTCTATTCCTCCGACGCGTCGCCAGCTTCCGGAGCGAACGCGAAGTTCATTCTCAACGGCGGCTCCGTCTCTCTCGGTGGGTCTGGAACACTGGAATTGGGGTCGGTCGAAGGATCGGGCGTTCTTTCCTATTATGGAGATCCCAACGGCTCGAGCGGCAACTTCCAGATCGGCGGCCTCAACACCAGCACGACGCTCAACGGCCAGATCCAGGAACAGACCGGCACGTTGTCGATCACCAAGGTTGGCACGGGAAAGCTGACGCTTACCGGCGCGAGCAATTACACGGGTGGGACGAACCTTTACGCAGGCACGCTCAGCCTCGGCAACAACGATGCGCTGGGTACGGGTTGGTTCTCCGCGTTCAACGGGACCGTGATCGACATCCAGGACGGCATCACGATCAACAACAACCTGACCATCGACGTCAGCCAGACCATGAATGTCGATTCGGGAACGGGCACCTATGCCGGCCAGATCTCGGACTTCAGCGATCCCTCGATGATCATAAAGACCGGCGCGGGCACGCTCGTGCTGACCAACAACGGCAACAATTTCGGCTCCGGCGCGCTGATCAAGCAGGGAACGCTGCAGGTCACGGCGAGCCATGCGCTGGGCACGGGCGCCATCACGCTCGACGGCGGCACGCTGCAGGCAGGCGCGGACAATCTGGCGCTGCCAAACACATTCCTGCAGTTCGGCGCCGCTGGCGGCGCCATCGACACCCAAGCCTATGATATGACCATCAGCGGCACGATGGCGGATATCGACTCGACAAGAAGCACCTTCACCAAGAAGGGGTCTGGAACATTGACGATCGACGGCACATCGGGCGGCAACAATTATACGACCGCCACCGACGTCGCTGAGGGCACGCTGAAGGCGGGCGCCGCCAACATCTTCAGCCCGAACAGCGCCTATACGGTGGAAAGCGGCGCAACCCTTTCGCTGAACAATTTCAACCAGACGATCGGTTCGCTCGCCGGCGCCGGCACGGTCGACAACGGGACGGCCACGCTGACGACCGGCGGCAACGGCAAATCGACCGTGTTTTCCGGCGGCCTGACGGGAACGGGCGGTCTGGTGAAGACGGGCAGTGGAACCTTCGAGCTTTCGGGTGTGAGCTCGCTGTCCGGCGCCACCGAGGTCAAGGCCGGAACGCTGCTCGTCAGCGGTTCGCTCGAGGGTTCGGCCGTCACGGTCGACAGTGGCGCCACGCTCGGCGGCGCGGGCACGATCAAGTCGCTCGATACAGCCGGCACGGTCGCAGCCGGCAACAACGCGATCGGGACCTTGACCGTCAAGAGCAACGCCAATTTCCAGGCAGGTTCGACCTATGCGGTGGAGGTCGGTTCCGCCGGCCTTTCGGATTTGATCGACGCGTCGGGCGACGCAACCATTGCCAACGGCGCGGGGCTGACGGTGACGAATTCCGGCGCCTATGTGCCAGGCCACTACACCGTTCTTGCGGCGGGTGGCAGTGTCAGCGGAGAGTTCACGCTCAACTCCAGTCCCCACGTCTCGAATTTCCTCGACGCGGCCATCAACTACGATCCGAGCCACGTCTACGTGGACATCACCAAGAGCAAGACCCTCAAATCCGCCGGCTCGACACCAAATCAGACCGCTACGGGCGCGGCGCTGGACAGTTTGAGCAGCGGCGCCTTGTTGGGGGCGGTGCTCGCGCTGCCCAGCGATGCCGCGGCGCAGAACGCCTTCGACCAGCTCTCCGGGGAGGTTCATGCGTCGGCAAAGGGAGCGCTCCTACAGGACAGCCACTTCCTGCAGGATGCTGTGACGGTGCGCCTGCGCGCGGCTTTCGGCGACGGCGCCACGGCGCTGCCGGTCATGGCTTATGGCGAAGACGGTCCGGAGATCGTGCCAGCCGAAAGCGAGCGCTTCGCCTTCTGGGGGCAGGGTTTTGGCGCCTGGGGTGGCATGGATGGCGACGGCAATGCCGCGTCTCTCCACCGCTCGACCGGCGGGCTGCTGATGGGCGCGGACGGCATGGCGGGCGATTGGCGCCTCGGCTTGGTCGGCGGCTACAGCCGGACCAGCTTCGATGTCGATGACCGCCGTTCCTCCGGCGACAGCGACAACTACCATCTGGGCGTCTATGGCGGGACCAATTGGGGCGCCCTCGCGTTCCGCACCGGCGCCGCCTACACTTGGCAGCGGATCTCGACGTCGCGCTCGGTCGGCTTCCAGGGCTTCGCGGACCAGTCGTCGGCGAATTATGACGCCGCCACCGCGCAGGCCTTCGGCGAGCTGGCCTACAAGACCGATGCCGGGCAGTTTGCCTTCGAGCCCTTCGCCAATCTCGCCTATGTCAACCTGCACACGGATGGATTCACCGAGACGGGTGGCGCGGCCGCGCTGACCGGCGGTAGCTCGACGACCGATGCGACCTTCACGACGCTTGGCGTCAGGGCGTCCACCGATGTGACGCTTGGCGGGATGTCGGCCACTGCGCGCGGCATGTTCGGCTGGCGCCATGCCTATGGCGATGTGACACCGCTCTCGACTTTCGCTTTCGCCGGAAGCGACAGCTTCGCCGTCGCCGGTGTGCCTATCGCCAGGGACGCGATGCTGGTGGAAGCGGGCTTCGACATTCAGCTCGCGGCCAACGCCACGCTCGGCCTGTCCTACGCCGGACAGTTCGGTCCGGACGCGTTTGACAATGGCTTCAAGGCCAATTTTGGCGTGAAGTTCTGAGGACAGGGAAGGCCGGCGGAATGCCGGTCAAGCCGCGGGTGACATGCTTAGCGCTTGAGGTGAATGGTCACCCAGCCTTCGCGGTGCGAGGTAAGGACGTGGCGGAAGCTCTGGCCGACATAGGCCGAGACCACGGCGTCGCGCTGCCGGTCGAGGATGCCTGAAAGCACCAGCGAGCCGCCAAGCTTGATGTGCTTGGCCATCTCTGGCGCCAGCCGCATCAGCGGCCGCGCCAGGATGTTGGCGACGATCAGGTCGAAGGGGGCGCGCCTGGCGAAGATCGGGTGATGAAAGCCGGGCGCCGTCACGGTCTCGACCAGCGCCTTCACATGGTTGAGCCTCGCATTGGCCGCTGCGACGCGAACCGCTACCGCGTCGATATCGGTCGCCAGCACCGGGATATGCGCAAGCTTCGCCACCGCGATCGCCAGCACGGCGCTGCCGGTGCCGAGGTCGAGCGCATTGCGAGGGTGCTCGCGCAGCACGACCTTCTCCAGCATTTCGAGGCAGCCGGCCGTGGTGCCGTGATGACCCGTGCCGAAGGCGAGGCCGGCCTCGATCTCAATGGCTAGATCGCCGCTGTGGCGCTTTGCCCGGTCATGCGCGCCGTGGACGAAAAAGCGGCCGGCGCGCACCGGCTTCAGCCCTTCCAGCGAGCGGGATACCCAATCGACATCAGGGAGTACCTCGCGCTCGACCGGTTTCGGCAGACCGAGGCCGGTGAGGATGTCCCTGACCCGATCCTCGACGCCATCGACGTCCGCGTCGGCGTAAAGCGAGACTTCGTGGATATCCTTGTCCTCGTCGACTTCGAGCACGGCCAGCGGCAGGCCGTCGTCCTCGAATGCGGCGTCGAGCGCCGCGAAGATGCGGTCGGCTTCGATCTTGCCAGCGATGAAATGGAGCCTGGTCTGTCCCATCAGGGCGACTCTTGTTCAAGCATGATCATTTCCGAGAGCCGGTTCCCACTTCTCGGGATCATGCCTCGCCGCCCGCCGCAAGCCGCTTCAGCTTGGCGATGGCGGTGTCGGCGCTCTCGCCATAGGCGATCGTTCCGGCGAACTCGCCCTTGGCGTTGAGCAACAGCACGGAGGCTGTGTGGTCCATCGTGTAATCGCCGTCGCCGGTGTCGACCTTCTTCCAGTAGATGCCGAAGGCCTTGGCCATGGCGTGCACCTTGTCCGGATCGCCGGTGATGCCGGTGATACGGTCGGAGAAATTGCTGACGTAGGAATTCATGATCTGGGGCGTGTCGCGTTCCGGATCCACGGTGACGAAGTAGGCGTTGAGGTTCTTGCCGCTATCGCCCATCGTCTTCAGCCAGCCAGCCAGCTCGAACAGCGTGGTCGGGCAAACTTCGGGGCAATGCGTGAAACCGAAGAAGACGACACTCGGACGACCTCTCATCGCTGCTTCGGTTATCGGGGCGCCCTTCTCGTCGACAAGCGTGAAGGAGCCGCCATAGGGCTCGCCGCTGTGGTGCGAGCGGTATGACCAGATGGTCATTCCACCGATCCCGACGGCCATCGCAATGAGGATGCCGATCAGGATGAAGCGCATGGTCGGAGAGGCGTCGCTGTACATGTCGTGGTCTTGTCGCGGTTGGCGGCAATGGTGAAGCAAGGTGCCGGATGCGAAATGCCGATCGCATTCTATTGCCGGTAACGTAATGCTTTGGATGCGCAACGCAAAGATGTCGCGTTGCCGCAAGCGGCCTTCGGCGCATCGATGGCGTCAGGAAGCGAGCGACCGGCTTGCAAATGCCACGGTCTTGTCCCACCTGAGATCGGCAATTTGCGAACCGAGGAGGCTTCCTTGCGAAAACTGATCTGCGGCGCCTTTGCCGCATGCGTTGTCTTCAGCACCGGCTCGGCCATGGCGGACGAGGTCGGAAAGGTCGGTGTCGACTGGGTCGGCAACGACATCATGGTCGACGCCATCAAGGATCCGAAAGTGGACGGCATCACCTGCCATGTCGCCTATTTCGATCGTAGCGTCATCGACCGGCTGCACAAGGGCAACTGGTTCGAGGATCCATCCGATTCCTCGGTCTCCTGCCGCCAGACCGGGCCGATCACCATCGGCGATATCGACATGAGCGAGGGCGGCGAGGAGGTGTTCAAGCAAGGCCTCAGCCTGATCTGGAAGAAGCAGGTGGTGAACCGCATCTACGACAAGAAGAACGAGACACTGATCTATCTGTCGCATTCGCGCCAGGTGCAGAACGGCTCGGCGAAGATGTCGGTGTCGACCGTGCCGCTTTACGGCCAGAACGTGGTCTGGACGAAGGGCAAGCCGTAACAGCACGCCTGGGACTGGCCGACGGGCGGTTGGTCCCGGCTTGCGGGACCGGTCGCCCAGGCGTAAAGCCGCGCCATGGACCGTCCTGAAAACCTCGTCCTGAAAGATCCCGAGCCGCGCATCCATCCGACCGCGGAGCTCAAGGCATGCAAGCTCGGCCGCTACGCCTCGATCGGCGAGCGGGTGATCCTTCGCGAGGTGACGGTCGGCGACTTTTCCTATTTCGAGCGCCACTCGGAAGCCATCTACACGACGATCGGCAAGTTCTGCTCGATCGCCGCCAACAGCCGTATCAATGCGCTCGAGCATCCGATCGAGCGGCTTACCCAGCACAAGGTCAGCTATCGGCCCAACGAGTATTTCCGCTGGCTGGGCGTCGATGCGGCATTCCGCGAGCGCCGTCAGGCACAGGCGGTCACCGTCGGCCACGACGTCTGGATCGGCCATGGCGCCGTCATCATGCCGGGCGTCACGATCGGCAACGGGGCCGTCATCGGCGCCAACGCGGTCGTTACGCACGACGTGCCGCCTTACGCCATCGTCGCCGGCGTTCCGGCCAAACCGCTGCGGCAGCGGTTCTCCGCCGACACAGCGGCGCGTATCGAGAACCTCGCCTGGTGGGACTGGGCACCGGAAAGACTCGCCCAGGCAATCCCGGACATGCAGTCCTTGCCGATCGAGGCATTCCTTGATCGATGGGAAGAGAACGCCGGCTGAACTACCCCTCGTATGCACTCGACAAAGCGGCTGTTCCCAAGGGCAGCCTCGGTTCGTCGGAAATGCCCCCTCCACTATGCGGGGGTGGCGCAGCGGAAGGGGCTTGAGGTAAACCGCCGTGAAGCGGAAGAAACAGGCTTTTTGACCTGCACCGTCACTATCACAACAAACGGATAAGGTGTCTTCTCGCGCGCCTGCCTCTTTCGCGTGTATCGAATTGCAGCCGCCGCGTCAGGCTCTTAGCAGTTCATGTAGGCGGCGAATGCGTCCTTGTGGTCCGGATGCCAGCGCGAGAGGGCGGGGCGGTTCTCGACGATATCGCCGATCGCCCAGGCCATGCGCTTTTCGTCGACAGGCCGCGCGACCTCGTTGTCGGGGCACAGGATGTAGAAATCGTCCTGCATGAGCGATGCCAGCATGAAGTCCACCACTTGCTCGCCTGTCCAGGCGCCCGCGGGCTTTTGCGACGCGCCCACGGTCAGGCCGGTGAACGTGAAGCCGGGAATGAGCAGATGCGCGGAGACCGTCGATCCGGGCTCGTTGCGCAGCGCGTGCGCCAGTCCTTCCGTGAAGGTCTTCACGCCGGCCTTCGATACGTTGTAGGCGAGATTGCCAGGCGGCGTGGTGATGCCTTGCTTGGAGCCGGTGTTGATGATCAGGCCGGGTTTGCCAGCGGCCAGCATGCGCGGCGCGAAAGCCTCGACGCCGTGCACCACGCCCCAGAAATTGATGTCCAGAAGCCGCTTCCAGGCATCGCGGTTTTCCCACGGCTTGCCCGGGTTGTTGCCGACGCCGGCATTGTTCATCAGCACCGAGACGTCGCCGAAAGCGCCGTAAGTGAGTTCCGCCAGCCTGTCGACTTCATCAGCCTTGGATACGTCGGTGGGGACAGGCAGGACCGCGTCATCGCCAGCGATGACTGCAACCGCCTGCCTGGCCTGGTCGAGCCGCACGCCGCCGATGTCGGCAAGCACGGTCCTCATGCCCATGGCCGCAAATCGCTTCGCGGCGGCAAGGCCGATGCCGCTGGCGCCGCCGGTGATGACGGCGACGTTGCCGGCGGCGAAAGCGGGCAGGGCAGTCTGGATTTCGGTGTCGCTTGTCATCGTCCCTGTCCTTGTTCGAGATGAGCCGAACTTAGCGCCGGGTGGAACCGAGGCAAGCCTGCCAGGGTTGACCGGCGTAGCTTGCGCCGCGCATGCTATCCAAAACGGAGGTTTGGCGATTGACCGACTGGATCGGGATCCTGAAGGAGCAGACCATCACCGGCGACCAGATGGGCCGGGAGGTGCCGAAGATGCTGGCCAACCCAGATATCAGCGAGGTGCAGGTAAAGACGCTTTTTTCAGAGTTGGAGAAACAGGCGGATTTCGCCGAGAAGTTGCGCCAGGCGCTGGAAAAGTTCGGCCACGACTTTCCCGTCATCAAGGCGGCCGAGCGGCTCGAGGAGCGTTATGCGGACCTTGCCGCTTCCGTAGCCGAGAAGCTGAAGGCGATGCGGAAGTAGACTCCAGCTCCTTGTTTTCACGCATCGCGGACGGCAAGCCGTTTAATGCCTTTCCTCGAACCGCTCTATTTTTCGACCAGCCTCTCGAATCGCTTGTCGGGTGCGAACCAGATGGCCGCCACGAACACATAGATCGCCACGCTGATCCACTGGTTGAGGAAGCTCAGCAGGACGGCGACGATGTAGAGCGCCAAGGAAATCTTGCCCTTTTTGTCGTGCCCGACCGCCTTGGCAAAGGTCGTGTCGTCGCCGTGCAGATGGCGCAGCTTCATGACCAGAATGGTGTAGGCCACGGCGCAGAGCGCCAGGTCGATGCCGTAGACGGCAACCGGCGCCGGGGCGAACTCGTTTTCGCCCATGAAGGCAGTGGTCACCGGCATCAGCGACAGCCAGAACAGAAGGTTGAGGTTGGCCCACAACACGCGGCCGTCGACGCGCTGCACGGTGTGGAACATGTTGTGCAGATTGTTCCAATAGATGCCGACATTGATGAAGGAGAGCACGTAGCAGAAGAAGATCGGCCACTGCGGCAATAGCGCTGCGAAATCCTCGCCATGCGGAACTTTCAGGTCCAGCACCATGATGGTGATGATGATGGCGACGACGCCATCGGTGAATGCCTCGACCCGTCCCTTGCCCATGGTTCCTCCCCTGCGGCCAGCAGACGTTACGGGAGGATTTCGCCCAACACCATACTGCCAGAATTGTCAGGAGCGGGTTCGGCATGTGGAACGGCCGTCATTACATGGCCGTTGGGGCTGCAACCAGTCGGAGGCCGGCATGACCGACGATACCCAAACCATCCCACGCGACGATGAACTCACCGGTGGCGCAGCGATGACCGCGGTGGCGGCCATGATTGCCGTGCTGTTCGCCGGAAGCACGGTGCTGACGCCGCTCTACGTCATCTACAGGCAGGTCTTCGGCTTATCGCAGATCACCGCGACGCTGATCTATGCCGTCTACGTGGTAGGCAACCTGGGCGCGCTGCTGGTTTTCGGGCGGCTGTCGGATGTCATCGGCCGCCGTCCCGCCGCAATGGCGGCGATGGCCGTCGCGGTGGTCAGCGCGCTGTCTTTCCTGTTTGCCGAAAACCTGGCCTGGCTCGATTTCGCCCGCATCCTCGCCGGCCTCGGTGTCGGGGTAGGCGCGGGGACCGGCACGGCCTGGCTCGCCGAATTGATCGAAGACGAGGACAAATCACGAGCCGCCGTCATCGCCACCAGCACCAACTTCATCGGCCTCGGCTCCGGCGCCCTGATGTCGGGGTTGCTTGCCGAATACGCGCCCTGGCCGCTCAGGCTGACATTCGCTGTCTATCTCATCCTGCTGGTGGTGGTCACCTTGCTGATCTGGCGCACGCGCGAAACCGTGGCGCGGCCGGGACGGTTGTCCGATGTCACGATGCGGCCACGGCTTTCGGTTCCGGTCAGCATCCGCGCGCGGTTCGTGGCGCCGGCGGTGACAGGCTTCGGCGCGATGGCGCTGGTCGGCTTCTACGCCGCGCTGGCACCCAGCGTGCTGGCGCAGCAACTGCATGTCACCAACCATGCCGAAGCCGGCGGGCTGTTCTTCGAACTCTCGATCGTGGCGGCCGCGACGATCCTGGCGACCGCGCGCCTGTCGAGCCGCTTCACGATGCTTTCGGCGCTGACTTTGATGATCCCAACCGTGGTGCTCATCGTCGCGGCGCAGGTGTTTGCCTCGATGGCGACGATGATTGCAGCTACCGCGCTCTGCGGCGTCGCGGCAGCGCTCGGCTATCGCGGTGGCCTGCAGGTAGTGAACCAGATCGCGCCGGCAGACCGGCGCGCCGAAGTCGTGTCGGCCTTCTTCATCTGCTGCTTCTGCGGCAACGCGCTGCCGGTGATCGGCATCGGGGTGCTGTCGGACCGGGCAGGCGCGACGGCGGCAAGCCTCGCCTTCGCCGGCATGATCACGGTCTTCTCGCTGGTCGCGCTATGGTTTGGCTCGCGTAACGCGAGGTGATCCCGGCCAGCGGGACGCTTCAGCCGCTGGGTGTTTCTGGCGAAAGGTTCGCCCGCTGGCGCGGCACGCCGAGGCCGGTGTCTGGCGGCAGACCCATGGCAGGGCGATCCTCGATCATATGCATGGTCCGCCAGCGGCCGAAACGGTAGTAGCCGGCGGCAAGGACCAGCGAAGCGATCGATCCGGCCGGGAAGCTCCACCACAACGCCTCCTGGCCGATGACGCTTCGCATGGAATAGGCAAAGCCGGTGCGTATGATCAGCACCGAGATGATCAGGATGATCAGCGGCGGCATGACGGCGCCGGTGGCGCGGACCGTCGCGAACAGCACGATGGTGATGCCGAACAGGATAAAGGACCAGGACGCCACCTTGTTGATGTGGGCGGCGATATCTATCGCCGTGCTGTCGCCGCTCAGGAAAAGGCTGAGCACCGCGCGGTCGAAGAAGAACAGCAGCGCCACCAGCGAGCCGGTCAGCACCAGGTTGAAGCCGACGCCCGACGCCGCGACTTTGCCAATACGGTCCCAGCGCCCGGCGCCGACATTCTGTGCCGCCATCGAGGAAACCGCGGCGCCGATCGCGAGCGCCGGCATCTGGATGTAGGTCCAGAGTTGCGCGGCGATGCCGTAGGCGGCGGCGACCTGCGAGCCGTAGGAATTGACGATCCCCATCACCGTCAGCGCCGCCGCCGAGATGACGATCATCTGCAGGCCCATCGGAATGCCCTTGAAGACGACGATGC
>NZ_JANINM010000363.1 GCF_024509055.1 Mesorhizobium sp.
TGCCATCATTCGCGACAAAACCGCATTCGCATGAACACAGTTGCCATGCCGTGACTTTGATCGTAGGGTGCTGGGGAGCAGAATTCCGCATCGTGGCAACGCTTCGAAGTCACGGAATGGATTCTATGGTCTGCGCCGCGTCGCTTCGCTCCTTGCTCCGCCATAGAATGACGACACGATGGGCGTTCAGGCTAATCGCCAATGTATGCGACCATCGAGCAACATCTAGCATACCAAGAATTTCTGCCTTCAGGTAAGCGATGGCTGGCCGGCACGTGACCACCGCGTGGCCCATCCAGGCCGGTTGCCTTGCGCGAAAGCCAGCCTAGGTTGGTAGCGACATCGCCGGCAGCCGGATGGGCACCAATGCATCTCGCCGTTTCGCTCAACATTGCGTCCGCCACAGGACAGGCAGGCCTGACATTCGGCGAGATAGCCAGCTTTGTGCGGAAGGCGGAAGCGGCCGGCATCGACATGGTCGTCATTTCCGATGCGCCGGGCAGCGGTCAGCAGTCGGTGAGCCCCTTCGAGGCGACCACCCTTGTCGCCGCGCTGGCGACGGTGACCGACAGGATCGGCCTTGTCGCCAGCGCCTCGACGCTTGCGCATCAGCCGTACAATCTCGCGCGCCGTTTCGCCTCGCTCGACATCATCAGCCATGGCCGCATTGGCTGGAACGCCACGATGGCGCAGAACCCGCGCGAGGCTGCGAATTTCAGCCGGCCGGAAGGGCTGCCCGACGATGATTTCCGCCGCCGCGCTGAGGAATTCATCGGCATCGTCCAGGGCCTTTGGAGAGGCTGGGACGCGGACGCCTTGCTGTTCGACAAGGCCGGCGGCCGGTTCCACGATCCGGAACAGATGCATCTGCTCGACCACAAGGGTCAGTTCTTCTCGGTGCGCGGACCGCTGAATGTCGCCCGCTCGCCGCAGGATGCGCCACTTTTGGTCATGTCCGGCCTGATGGAAGCCGATCTCGATTTCGCCGCCGGTGCCGCCGATGTCATTGTGATCCAGGACCAGCAACCGGAGGCGGCAACCGCCGATCTGAAACGGCGAGCCGTAGCCGCAGGTCGCAAGGTCGAAGCCTTGAAGACTCTGGCGGAAATCGACGCAGGCCCCGGGCTGGCAGACCACATCGACGCAGTTCGATCAAGCGGCTGCGACGGCGCCATGATTAATTTGCCGGCTCATGATCAGCCAATTGAGGATTTCTCGGATCGCATTCTGGCGGAACTCCATCAGCGGGCACTGATCCTCCACGGCAACCGGGGCTCGACCCTGCGCGATCGTCTCGGACTTGGCGCGGGAGGCTCCAAATGAGCGCGCGGCAGATGAAGCTCGGCCTGTTTTTGTGGGCGACCGGACACCACATCGCCGCCTGGCGCCATCCGGATGCGCATGTGACGGCCGGCATCGACATCGACCACTACATCCAGCTTGCCCGCACAGCCGAAGCGGCGAAGTTCGACATGGTGTTCTGCGAGGACGCCGCCGGCCTGCGCGAGGCCAATGTCAACATTGCCAGCCAGACCTCGCGTTCGATCGGCTTCGAGCCGATCAGCCTGCTTTCGGCGCTTGCCGTCCAGACCGAGCGGATCGGCCTCGTGTCGACGGCCTCGACCAGCTACAACGAACCCTACGGGCTGGCGCGGACCTTCGCCTCGCTCGACAATCTGAGCGGCGGAAGGGCCGGCTGGAACCTTGTGACCTCGGCGAGCCCGATCGAGGCGGCGAATTTCGGTGCGGCAGGCTTGCGGCCGCATGCGGATCGCTATGCGCGGGCGCGCGAATTCGCGGCCGTCGTCACCAGCCTATGGCGCCACGAGGCGGGCGGCCATGATGGTCAGAGCTTTTCGGTGCGCGACCAACTCGACGTGCCGCCGTCACCACAGGGCGCGCCGGTGATGGTGCAGGCAGGCGCCTCCGACGACGGCAAGGATCTCGCCGCGCAGACCGCCGATGTCGTGTTCTCAGCGGCGCAGACCTTCGACGAGGCCAAGGCTTTCTACGACGATCTCAAGGGCCGGCTCGCGGCCTACGGGCGCGAGCCGGACGATGTGAAGATCATGCCGGGCGTCGCGCCGATCGTCGCGGCGACGAAGGCCGAGGCCCAGGCAAAATACGATGCCTTGCAGGAACTTATCCCCGACGATGTCGGCGTGGCGCTGCTCTCCAGTTATCTCAGCATCTCCGATCTCTGGCGCTATCCGATCGACGGGCCGCTGCCCGAACTGCCGGAGAGCGAGGGCATGAAGAGCCGGCAGGCCCTAGTGATCGAGCAGGCCCGGCGCGACGGCCTCTCGATCCGCCAGCTCGCGCGTTACTTCGCCGGCGCGCGCGGCCATTGGCGCATCGTCGGCACGGCCGAGCAGATCGCCGACGAATTGCAGGCGCGTTTCGAAGGCGGCGCCGCCGACGGCTTCAATGTCATGCCCTCCTGGTTCCCGGACGAGCTTGATGCTTTCGCGACGCTCGTCGTGCCGGAACTTCAGCGGCGTGGGCTGTTCCGAAGGGACTATGAGGGCCGCACGCTGCGTGAGCACCTCGGCCTGAAGCGGCCGATCTAAAGTTCAGCCTTCGTCCATCAGTCGGGCTGCTCCGGAGACCCTTATCGAGCTGCCGGGCGCTGGCGGGATTTCGGCATGGAGCCGCGAGCGCATGCCCATGTCCTCGCCCTGGACGATGTAGATCGAACCGCCATGCGGCCAGCCGAGATCGCGCAGATAGCCGGCAAAGGCAGCGGTGGCGGCGCCGGTCGCCGGGTCCTCATAGACACCGCCGGACGCGAACGGGTTGCGCGTATGGAAGAGACGCGGGGTTTCGGCATAGGCCAGCAGTATGGTGACCAGGCCTTCGCGCCGCATGAAGGCCTGGCCCTGCTTGAGATCGTAGGCCATCGCTGCCAGCGCCTGGCGCGACTTCAGCGCCAGGAGAAGATGATCGGCGCCACCATGGATGAGCGCCGGCGGGATCGCGGGATCGAGATCGCCCGGCTGATAGCCGAAGAGCGCCAGCGCCTCGCCGACCAGCTCGGACGAGGCGGGCTGGCTGCGTGTCGGCGGCGACTGCAGCGCGGCGGCAAAGTTGGCGCCGTCACGAAAACCTTCGACGGTGATGTTGGCCTGGTTGAGGGTCAAGGCAAACACGCCGTCGCCGAACTGCCTGACCAGCGCCGCGCCCAGCGCGATCGTGGCATGGCCGCAAAAGGGCACTTCCGATTCCGGCGAGAAGTAACGGACCCGCCAGCCGTCGCCATCTGGCGCCGCGAATGCCGTCTCCGAAAAACCGACCTCGGCGGCGACGCGCTGCATTTCGGCGGCTTCGGGAAGAACTTTGCCAATCACCACCCCCGCCGGGTTGCCGCCGATCCTGCCATCGGAAAATGCCGCTATCCGTAAAACGTCCATGATGCTCGCCTCGTGTTGATCAGGCGCGCAGGAAACACATTCCGGGCCGGATTGGGAAACGAAGAAAGCGACGAGCAGCTGTGAGTGGCGATCATACCTCGACGCGACCGGCGCGCTCCGTCTTTCGACGAGGAACGAAACCCGCGCCTCGCCGTTCTGGCATTTGGCGACCGCGCAAGGCCGCCTTCAGTCCTCAAGCTTTCACCAAGCGACGCAGCGCGACAGGAGCCGACCATGGACGCCATCGTCACCAAGAACGACCTCAAATCCGACGCCAAGAGGGAATCGATCGATCTTCTCAACGCCAGGCTTGCCGACGCCATCGACCTGGCGCTGATCACCAAGCAGGCGCATTGGAACGTCAAGGGACCGCAGTTCATCGCCATCCACGAGATGCTCGACGAGTTCCGCGAGGAGATCGATGGCCATGTCGACATCATCGCTGAGCGCGCCGTGCAGCTCGGCGGCACCGCGCATGGCACCTCGCAGGAAGTGTCGAAAGCGACCAAGCTGAAGCCCTACCCGACCGACATCCACAAGACCAAGGATCACCTTGCAGCGCTGATCGACCGCTATGCCGCGGCCGCAAAGCTGACCCGCGAGGCGATTGACGAGGCGGCCGATGCGGGCGACGCCGACACTGCGGACATCTTCACCGCCTATTCGCGCTCGCTGGACAAGTTGCTGTGGTTCCTGGAAGCGCATACGCAGGAGAAGGAATAGAGGCTCCGTTTCTCCGTCGCGAACTCGGCCCGCTTACATCAGCCGGCCATCGCTTTTTCGGGCGTATCCGAAGCTGACGCCTGGGCCGAGTGCGACACCAGCGCGGTCATGATCTCGGCGGCGGCGAGCGCGGCGATAACCGGGGGACGCTTGTCCTTAACCGCATTGCCGCCGATCGGCGACACGAGACGCTCGAACTGGGCTTCGCTGCCTTCGCCCGACTTCAGGAACCAGTTCCGGAAGGTCGCCTTCTTGGTCTTCGAACCGATCATGCCGACATAGGCTGTGTCGTCGCGCTTCAATGCTTCGGCGACGATCAGGAAATCCAGCGCGTGGTCGTGTGTGAGGATGGCGAAGGCCGATCCCGCCGGCGCTTCGCGCACCACGGCTTCCGGCATCGGCGTCAGCCGCGTCTCGACCGTATCCGGCATGCCTTCCAGCGCATCGGCGCGTGTCTCGACGACGACAAGATGGATCGGCAGAAGCGCCAGCGACGCCGCCAGCGCCTGGCCGACATGGCCCCCGCCGAACATATAGATGTGGGGAAGATGCGCTTCCTCGGCTTCGGCCTTGGCGATGAGTTCGTTTCCGAGCGCCTCGTCGACCAGACGGATCAGCACCTCGACCCGGCCACCGCAGCACTGGCCGATTTCGGGGCCTAGCGGAACGTCCATCGTGGCGCAGACTTCCTCGACCTCGATGCGGGTTTCTTTGCCCTCCCCCTTGTGGGGAGGGTCGGACGACGTCGTCCTTGGGGGATGTCTATCGAGCGCCGCACCCCCGCCCCGACCGGCTTCACCGGTCGACCCTCCCCACAAGGAGGGTAAGGAGCCCAATATCTGCCTGGCCTTGTCGATCGCCATATACTCGAGTTGGCCGCCGCCAATGGTGCCCAGGATCGCCGACGCCGAGACAAGCATGAAGGCGCCGGCTTCGCGCGGCGTCGAGCCTTTCGTTGCCGCGACCTCGACCAGGGCGACCCGGCCGGCCTGGCTAAGAAACTCCTTCAGACTTTGCACTTTCGAGCTCATCGTCTGCATTCCTGGTACCGAAACATAGGGTTTTTCGGCCCGAATTGCACGTTTTGCCGGATTCAAGCCGGCTTTGCGGCTTCCCGTTTCAGCCTTTCGATCGCCATCAGCACCCGTTCCGGCGTCGCCGGCGCGTCCAGGCGCGGACAGATCTTGTGGTCGGCGACACTGGCGATCGCGTCCGACAGCGCATGCAGCACCGACATGCCGTGCGGCAGCGGCGGCTCGCCCACGGCTTTGGAACGGTGGATGGTCGGCTCGTAGGCGGACGACCAGTCGGTGAGCTTGACGTTGAAGACTTTTGGACGGTCGGAAGCGAGCGGGATCTTGTAAGTCGATGGCGCATGCGTGCGCAGCCGCCCACTCTTGTCCCACCAGAGCTCCTCGGTCGTCAGCCAGCCCATGCCCTGGATGAAGCCGCCCTCGATCTGGCCGAGGTCGATCGCCCGGTTCAACGAGCGGCCGGCGTCGTGCAGGATGTCGGTGCGCTCGACGACATATTCGCCGGTCAGCGTGTCGACCGAGACCTCCGCGCAGGCCGCGCCGTAAGCGTAATAGTAGAAGGCGTGGCCGCGACCCTTGCTGCGGTCCCAGTGGATCTTTGGTGTCTTGTAGAAGCCGGCCGCCGAGAGCTGGACACGGTTGATATAGGCCTGCTTGACCAGATCGTTGAAGGAAACCTCCTGGTTGCCGACGCGCACGCGGTTGGGCAGGAACACGACCTGGTCGTGCGGCACCTGGTATTTGTCGGCGGCGAAATCGGTCAACCGCTTGCGGATCTGACGGGCAGCGTCCTGCGCCGCCATGCCATTGAGGTCGGCGCCCGACGACGCCGCAGTTGGCGAGGTGTTCGGCACCTTGGCGGTGGTGGTGGCGGTGATCTTGACCCGGTCGAGGTCGATCTGGAACTCTTCGGCGACCACCTGGGCCACCTTGAGATGCAGGCCCTGGCCCATCTCGGTGCCGCCGTGGTTCATGTGCACCGAGCCGTCGGCATAGACATGCACAAGCGCGCCGGCCTGGTTGGCCTCCGTCTTGGTGAAGGAAATGCCGAATTTGACCGGCGTCATCGCCAGCCCGCGCTTGATGAAGCGGCTGTTGGCGTTGAAGGCCGCGATCTCGCGCCGGCGCCGCGCATAGTTCGCGCTTTCCTCCAGCTCGGCGACGATGCGCTGGATGATGCAGTCCTCGACCTTCTGGTGGTAAGGCGTGACGTTGCGCTCGCCGATCGCGTCCATCGAGTCGTAGAAATTCAGCTTGCGGATTTCGAGCGAATCCTTGCCGACGGCGAAGGCCACCTCGTCGATGACGCGCTCGGCGCCAACCATGCCTTGCGGACCACCGAAACCGCGGAAGGCGGTGTTGGAGACGGTGTTGGTGTAAAGCGGCGCCGACTTCGCATGCACCGCCGGATAGAAATAGGCGTTGTCGCAGTGGAACAGCGCGCGGTCGCCGACCGGGCCGGACAGGTCGGCCGAGAAGCCGCAGCGCAGCGCATAGGTGAAGTCGACGCCCAGGATGTTGCCCTCGTCGTCGAAGCCGACTTCATAGTCGATGGCGAAATCGTGCCGCTTGCCGGTGGCGGTCATGTCCTCATCGCGGTCGAGCCTGATCTTGACCGCGCGCTTCAGTTTCTTGGCCGCAATCGCCGCTATCGCCGCGCACTGGTTGGCCTGGGTTTCCTTGCCACCGAAGCCGCCGCCCATGCGGCGCACTTCCACCGTCACGGCATGGCTCGGCACGCCGAGCGCGTGGGCGACCAGATGCTGCGTCTCGCTCGGCCCTTGCGTCGAGCAGTAGACGATCACCTCATCGTCCTCGCCCGGTATCGCGAGCGAAACCTGGCCTTCGAGGTAAAAATGGTCCTGGCCGCCGAGCCACATGCGGTTTTTGATGCGGCGCGGCGCCGCCGCGATGGCGGCCGCCGCATCGCCGCGCTTCAGGATCAGCGGCGTGGTGACCTGCTTGTCCTTGACCGGATCGAGGTCCCAGATGTCGATCACGGCCGGGAGCTCGTCATACTCGATCTTGGCAAGGCGCGCCGCATGGCGCGCCGCTTCCCGCGTCTCGCCGATAACGGCGAAGATCGGCTGTCCGTAGAACTGCACTTTGCCTTCGGCGAGCACCGGATCGTCATGCATGTTGCTCGGCGAAACGTCGTTCTCGCCGGGCACATCGGCATAGGTGAGCACATCGACGACACCGGGTGCCGTGCGCACGGCCGACAGGTCGACGCTCTTCAACATGCCGTGCGCAACCTTCGACAGGCCGAGGCCGACATGCAGTGTGCCCGCCGGCTCCGGCATGTCGTCGATATAGACGGCGGTGCCGCTGACATGCTTGTGAGCGGAATCGTGCCGCTGGTCGGTGGCGACGCCGCCGACGATCTTCTCTGCCTTGAGGTTGGGAGTGCTGGCGTGCTTGTTCATCAGGCCGCCTCGTTGCGTGACACCTGGAATGGCTCCTTGGTGCCGGTGGTTTCGACATAGAAGCGCAGCAGCAGGTTCTTCGCCGCCAGCGCGCGATACTCGGCCGTCGCCCGCATGTCCGTGAGCGGCGTGAAATCCTTGGCGTATTCGGCCATCGCGGCCTCCACCGTCGCTTCGTTCCAGACCTTGCCTACAAGCGCCTTTTCGACCGCAGAAGCGCGCTTCGGCGTCGCCGCCATGCCACCATAGGCGATGCGGATGTCGGCCACTGTGCCGTCCCCCGCCAAGGTCAGATAAAAGGCGCCGAGGGTCGCGGTGATGTCTTCGTCGCGGCGCTTGGTGACCTTGTAGACGGCAAATTTCACTTCCTTTGCCGGGACAGGCACATGCACGGCCTCGACAAACTCGCCTGGCTGCCGGTCCTGCTTGCCATAGGCGATGAAGAATTTCTCGAGCGGGATCGTGCGACGGGCACTGCCCTTGCGCAGCGTAAGTTCAGCGCCCAGCGCGATCAGCGGCGGCGGCGTGTCGCCGATCGGCGAGCCGTTGGCGACGTTGCCGCCGATGGTGCCCATATTGCGCACCTGCTCGCCACCGATGCGGTCGACCAGCGGTCCTAGCGCAGGGATGCGCTTCGACAGCGTTTCGAAAGCCTCGGTGTAGGTGACACCGGCGCCTATGGTGATCGTTCCCTCGGCTTCCGAAATGGTGCGCAGGCCGTCGAGGCCGCCGATGAAGACCACCGGCGAGATGTCGCGCATGTGCTTGGTGACCCACAGGCCGACATCGGTGGAACCGGCAACGATGGTGGCGCCCGGCTCTTTTTCGAGCACGGCGGCGAAATCGTCGACATCAGCCGGCACGATCAGGCGATGCTTGCCGGCCCCGACCTCGACCCTGGCACCATCACGCAGTGCTTCCAGCCGCGTGGTGATGTCCTTGCGTTCCACCGCCAGCGGGTCCTTCGCCGCCTTGCCGTAGCTCGATATGGCGCGAGCCGCGCGCATGATCGCCTCGTAGCCCGTGCAGCGGCAGAGATTGCCCTGCAGCGCCTTCTCGATTGCAGCGTCGGAGGGGTTGGGCGTCTTCATCCAGAGTCCGTAGAGCGACATGATGAAGCCCGGCGTGCAGAAGCCGCATTGCGAGCCGTGGAAATCGACCATCGCCTGCTGCACCGGGTGCAGCTCGTCGCCTTCGCCGCGCAAATGCTCTACGGTGACGACATGGGTGCCGTCGAGCGAGCCCATGAAACGGATGCAGGCGTTGACGCTTTCATAGACGAGGCCATCGGCGGACAGCTTGCCGACCAGCACCGTGCATGCGCCGCAATCGCCTTCGGCGCAGCCTTCCTTGGTGCCGCGCAGCGAGCGGTTGAGCCGCAGCCAGTCGAGCAACGTCGCAGCGGGTGCGACGTCCTTGAGGGCCACGTCACCGCCATTCAGGATAAAGCGTATCTCGTTGCGTATCTCTGCCATGTCTCAGCTCCCCCGATAGGTCGAGTAGCCGTAGGGCGAAATCAAGAGCGGCACGTGGTAATGCCGCTGTTCGGCCATGCCGAAACGGATCGGCACGATGTCGAGGAAGGCGGGCTGCGGCAGGTCGATCCCCTGCCCGCGCAGATAGTCGCCGGCGGCGAACACCAGCTCATATTCGCCGGTGCGGAAATCGGCGCCGGCGAGCAGTGGCGCGTCGCAGCGGCCGTCATTATTGGTGGCGACAGTCTTGATATGCGTGCGGCTCTGCCGCTCTATGCGGAACAGCTCGATCGAGAGCCCCTTTGCCGGCCGGCCGGTCGCGGTGTCGAGCACGTGGGTCGTCAGGCGCCCGCCATCGGCTTTAGACGTTTCTGCCACTGGCCGCCTCCCATCTCGGTACAGTCGAACGTTTTCAGGTCAATTGTGCGCCAATTAAAGGCCATGCATAAGTCCCGGTCGAGCGGAGTGCGGCAAAAAGCACTTTCAAAAATTTTGAGGGGAATGCGCGGGCACTCCTTTAGATATCCTCACTTCACCAATCGGGCAGGAGCGACAATGCGTTACGAACGGGACATGCGCGGTTACGGGGCAAATCCGCCGGACCCGAAATGGCCTGGCGGCGCCTATGTCGCGGTTCAGTTCGTCGTCAACTACGAGGAAGGCGGCGAGAATTGCGTCCTCCATGGCGACAAGGCTTCAGAGGCGTTCCTGTCCGAGATCGTCGGTGCCGCGCCCTGGCTCGGCCAACGCCACTGGAACATGGAATCGATCTACGAATACGGCGCCCGGGCCGGTTTCTGGCGGCTGCATCGGCTGTTCACCGAAGCCCAGGTGCCGGTGACCTGCTATGGCGTGGCCACGGCATTGGCGCGCTCGCCCGACCAGGTCGTGGCGATGCAAGAGGCTGGCTGGGAAATGGCCTCGCACGGCCTGAAATGGATCGACTATCGCGACCATGCGGCCGAGGACGAGCGGCGCGACCTCGATGAGGCTATCCGGCTGCACTACGAAGTGACCGGCGCCCGGCCGACCGGCTGGTACACCGGCCGCACCTCGGTGAATACGGTGCGTCTGGTCGCCGAGGAGGGTGGTTTCGACTATGTTTCGGACACCTATGACGACGAGCTGCCCTACTGGTTTGACCGCGAAGGCGTGGAAAAGCCGCAGCTCGTCATCCCCTACACGCTCGACGCCAACGACATGCGCTTTGCCACCCCGCAAGGTTTCAACTCGGGCGACCAGTTCTTCGCCTATCTGAAGGACAGCTTCGACACGCTCTATGCCGAGGGCAAGGCGGGCCGGCCGCGCATGATGAATATCGGCCTGCACTGTCGGCTTGTCGGCAGACCTGGCCGCGTGGCTGCGCTCAAGCGTTTCGTCGATTATGTGAAGTCGCACGACAAGATCTGGATGGCGCGGCGCATCGACATTGCCAAACATTGGCACCAGACCCATCCCTACGACGCGCCGGCACTGCGCCCGTCGCGCATGGAATTCGAAGCGTTCGTGCACGCCTTCGGCGGCGTGTTCGAGCACTCACCATGGATCGCCGAGCGCGCCTATGAACTGGAGCTCGGCCCCGCGCATGACAGCGCCGGCGGCCTGCACAATGCGCTCTGCCGCGTCTTCCGCGCCGCGAGCGAGGCCGAACGGCTTTCCGTGCTCAACGCCCATCCTGACCTCGCCGGCAAGCTGGCGAAGGCGAAGCGCCTGACGCCGGAATCGGCCAAAGAGCAGGCGTCCGCCGGGCTCGACGCGCTGACCGACAAGGAGCGCGAGCTCTTTTCCAAGCTCAACGCCGCCTATGTCACGACCTTCGGCTTCCCCTTCATCATCGCGGTCAAGGGCAAGAGCAAGGACGAGATCCTGGCGGAGTTCGAGGCCCGTATCGGCAACAGCCGCGCCGTCGAGTTCGAAACCGCCTGCAAGCAGGTCGAGCGCATCGCGCTGCTTCGGTTGAGAGACATGCTACCGCTCTGAATGTTTGTTGTTTTTGTTGACGCAATTCCCAACGGAAACCGCTTCACACTGTTCGTGGAATTGCTCTGAGGGTCAGGACCCATGGATATGATCAAGTCGCCCGAGCGAACCTATTACGCGCCGCATGGCGGTCATCCCGGCCAGAACGAGCTGTTGACCGGCCGCGCCGTCTTCACGGAGGCCTATGCGGTCATCCCCAAGGGGGTGATGCAGGACATCGTCACCAGTCCACTGCCGTTCTGGGACAAGACCAGGGCCTGGATCATCGCCAGGCCGCTCTCGGGCTTCGCCGAGACGTTCTCGCAATATATCGTCGAGGTTCTGCCCGGCGGCGGCAGCGACCGACCGGAGCTCGATGCCGACGCCGAGGGCGTGCTGTTCGTGGTCGAGGGCGAACTCACCGTCTCGCTTGCCGGCAAGAAGCATGTGCTTGTCCCCGGCGGCTTCGCCTTCCTGCCGCCGGCAAGCGGCTGGACGGTGCGCAACGAAGGCAACGAAGCCGTTCGCTTCCACTGGGTCCGCAAGGCCTATGAAGCCGTCGACGGCCTCGACGCGCCGGAAGCCCTGTTTGCAAGCGACCACGAAGTAGCGCCGAGCGCGATGCCCGGCACCGAGGGCCGTTGGGCAACGACGCGCTTCGTCGATCCGGCCGACATGCGCCATGACATGCATGTCACCATCGTCACGCTGAAGCCCGGCGCGGTCATCCCCTTTGCCGAGACGCATGTGATGGAGCACGGGCTCTATGTGCTCGAAGGCAAGGCGGTCTACCGGCTCAACCAGGACTGGGTCGAGGTCGAGGCCGGCGACTTCATGTGGCTGCGCGCCTTCTGCCCGCAGGCCTGCTATGCCGGCGGTCCCGGCAATTTCCGCTACCTGCTCTACAAGGACGTCAACCGGCACGCCAAGCTCGGCGGCGCCCTCGGAGGCCATGCGCGGTGACCCGCATCGTCGCCCAGCCGCTCACCCGCGAGAGCTTCGCGCCGTTCGGCGACGTCATCGACATGGGCGGCGACAACCGCTACCCGATCAATGGCGGCAAGGCGATGCGCTATCACGACCTCGCCACCGCCGAGGCCGCCGGACCGAACGCGAAGGTGCTGATCTCGATGGTTCGCGGCACGCCCTATGAAATGCCGCTGAAGCTCACCATGGTCGAGCGGCACCCGCTCGGCAGCCAGGCTTTCATTCCGCTGTCGCCGCGGCCCTTCCTGGTCGTCGTCTGCCACGACACCAAGGACGGTCCGGGCGAGCCGCATGCCTTCATCACCGCGCCGGGACAAGGCATCAATTACAAGCGCAACCTCTGGCATGGCGTGCTGACGCCCATCGGCGAGGAGCAGGATTTCCTCATCGTCGACCGGGGCGGCGACGGCTCCAATCTCGAGGAGTGCCATTTCTCGCACCCCTACGAGATCCATCTCCCTTGAACGAGATCGAACTTCTCTCATGACCGACATTTCACTGATCGACCGCCTGCTCGACGTGATCGAGCACGACATCGTGCCGAAGACCGCTGAAGGCGTCGCCCATGGCAACAAGCTGTTCGGCGCGGCGATCCTGAGGAAGGGCGACCGCTCGCTGGTGCTTGCCGAGACCAACAACGAGATGGAAAACCCCCTCTGGCATGGCGAGGTGCATTGCCTGAAGCGCTTCTACGAAATGCCGAAGGCCGAGCGCGTCGACACGAAGGACGCGCTGTTCCTGGCGACGCACGAGCCTTGCTCGCTCTGCCTGTCGGCGATCACCTGGACCGGCTTCGACAACTTCTACTACCTTTTCAGCCACGAGGATTCGCGAGACAGCTTCGCGATCCCGCACGACTTGAAGATCCTGAAGGAGGTCTTCACCCTCGATCCCGGCGGCTATAATGGCGAGAATGCCTACTGGAAGAGCTTTTCGATCCGCCGGCTGGTGCGCGCCTTACCCGATGCCGAGCGCAACCGGCTGGAAGCGCGGATCGGCAAGATCTCGGCGCGCTACGACGAGCTGTCGCACACCTACCAGGCTAGCAAGATCGACAACGACATTCCGCTGAACTGACGCGAATTGACCAGCCGATTTCGCCGGCTGGCTCACGACGCATCGCGGGCACCTTCATCATGTGGCGGCGGATATTGGAGCCGCCATGAAAACAGTCACAGAATTTCCCCGCAAGGTCGTCGAATTCCCAGATATGGGCATCGTCATGCCGGATGGCTGCCGGCTATCGGCGCGCATCTGGATGCCTGAGGACGCCGCCGACCATCCGGTGCCGGCGATCCTCGAGCATTTGCCCTACCGCAAGCGCGACGGCACCATCTTCCGCGATCAGCTGACGCACCCCTATTTCGCTGGCCACGGCTATGCCTCGATCCGCGTCGACATGCGCGGCAACGGCGATTCCGAAGGGCTGATGGATGACGAATATTCCGAGCAGGAGTTGCAGGACGCCTGCGACGTCATCGCCTGGGCGGCAAGCCAGCCCTGGTGCAACGGCAATGTCGGGATGATGGGCATTTCCTGGGGCGGCTTCAACTGCCTGCAGGTGGCGGCCAAACAGCCGCCGGCGCTGAAGGCGGTGATCAGCCTCTGCTCGACCGTCGACCGCTATGCCGACGACATCCACTACAAGGGCGGCTGCCTGCTCACCGAAAATTTCGGATGGGCCTCGACGATGCTCTCCTATTCGTCGCGGCCGCCGGATCCGCTGATTGCCGGCGGTAACCGCTGGCGCGACCTGTGGCTTAGCCGGCTTGAGAACCAGCCCTTCCTTCTGCCTTTGTGGCTTAGCCATCAGCATCGCGACGCCTACTGGAAGCGCGGCTCGATCTGCGAGGACTTTTCGGCTGTGAAGGCCGCCGTGCTGTCGATCGGCGGCTGGCACGACGGCTACCGCAACACGATCTCCAATCTCGTCACCAGCATCCAGTCGCCGGTGAAAGGCATTGTCGGTCCGTGGATTCACAAATACCCGCATTATGCAGGCCCCAAGCCGGCTATAGGCTTCCTGCAGGAGGCGCTGCGCTGGTGGGACCACTGGCTGAAGGGCGCCGAGACAGGCGTCGAGAACGATCCCGACTACCGGGCCTATGTAATGGACAGCGTGCGGCCGGCGCGCTGGCATCCTGAACGGCCGGGCCGCTGGGTGGCGGAACAGGAATGGCCGTCATCCAACATCAAGGTGGAGGCGATCGAGCTCATCGGCGAAAACGGCAAACCGGCGATCGTCGCCTCGCCGCAAAGCTGCGGGCTTGCCGGCGGCGAGTATTTCCCCTTCACCTTCGGTCCGGAACTGCCGGGCGACCAGCGTCCGGACGACGCGCTATCGACATGCTTCGACCAGCCTGAACTTGAGAAGGCAATCGACATCGTCGGCGCGCCCGAGGTCGAGATCCGGTTTTCTTCCGATCGGCCGCAGGCCAACATCGCGGTGCGGCTGTGCGATGTGCATCCGGACGGCGCTTCGGAGCTGATCTCCTACGGAGTGCTCAACCTCACCCACCGCAACTCGCATGAATTTCCGGAGGCGCTGGTGCCGGGGGAGACGGTTTCGGCACGTGTCGTGCTCGACCAGTGCGCCTATCGGGTGCCGGCCGGCCACCGGCTGCGCATTGCCGTCTCGACAGCTTACTGGCCCATGATCTGGCCCTCGCCGGAGCCGGTCCGCCTCGACCTGATGAAGGCGACGCTCCGGCTGCCACTGCGGCCATTGGCAAAGGGTGACGAAGCCTCGTTTCAAGAGCCGGAAGGCGCGACGCCCTGGGCGACCGAAACGATCAGGCCCACCAATTCCGAGCGCCACATCGACCGCGACGAGAAGACAGGCGTCGTCACGCTTTCGATAACCGACGATTTCGGCGAAGTGCGCGACCTCGACCATGGGCTCGTCAACGGCAGCATCGTGCGGGAGAGATGGGCGATCCATCCCGACGATCCGTTGTCGGCAACGGGCAGCACCCATTGGACGCAGACATTGTCGCGAAATGAATGGTCGGTGCGGACTGAGACTTTCGCCGACATGCGCTCGGACGCAAAGAACTTCGTCGTCAGCGCCAGAATCGAGGCCTACGAGGGCGAGAAGCTGGTCTTCGAACGGGCTTTCGAACAGGCGATCCCGCGCGCCCTCGTCTGAGCGCAGGCAAGATTGGTCCAAATGCGACGCGCGATTTACGCCACGGCATGTCGCATTCGGCCTTGCTTACAGCTTTCCGTTGCGGTCATTATCTCCTCCAACAAGCAAGAAACCGACCATAAGGTCGGACCATCAGAGTGAGGAACCATAATGACAAACGAACTCGACTATCTCAGCCGTCGCGTCGCAGCCGGCAAGCTCAGCCGTCGCGACTTTCTCGGGCGCGCCGCTGCATTGGGCGTCGCAGCACCCTTCGCCAACTCTCTTCTTTCGAGCGCTGCCCGGGCCGCCGGCCCGGTCAAGGGTGGCATATTGAAGGCCGGCCTCGTCGGCGGTGAATCCACCAACAGCCTCGACCCGGCGCTGATGATGACGCAGGTGCCCTTCGCCTTCGCCAAGTGCTGGGGCGAAATGATCGTCGAGCTGTCGCCCGAGGGCAAGCTCGAGAACCGTATCGCCGAGGAGATCGGCTCGTCCAAGGACGCCAAGGTCTGGACCCTGAAGATCCGCGACGGCATCGAATTCCACAACGGCAAGACGGTGACCGCCGACGACGTCGCCGCCACGCTCGAGCGCCACTCGGACGAGAAGTCGAAGTCCGGCGCGCTCGGCTACATGAAGGGCATCGACACCATCAAGGCCAACGGCAAGGAAGTGGTGCTGACGCTGAAGGAGGCGAATGCCGACCTTCCCTACCTGCTCAGCGATTACCACCTCGTCGTGCAGCCGAATGGCGGCAAGGACAAGCCCGATGCGGGCATCGGCGCCGGTCCATACAAGGTCAAGGTCAATGAGCCCGGCGTGCGCCATGTCGGCGAGCGCTTCGCCAATTATTGGCAGGGCGACAAGATGGGTCATGCCGACCAGGTCGAAGTCGTGGTCATCAACGACGCGACGGCGCGCACGGCGGCCCTGCAGGGCGGCCAGGTCAACATGATCAACCGCGTCGAGCCGAAGATTGTCGACCTGATCAAGCGTGTGCCGGGCGTCACCATCCGCAACCACTCCGGTCCGGGCCACTACGTCTTCATCATGCACTGCATCACGGCGCCGTTCGACAACAACGACCTGCGGATGGCCCTGAAACTGGCCATCGACCGCGAGGAGATGCTGACCAAGGTGCTGCGCGGCTACGGCTCGCTCGGCAACGACTTCCCGATCAATTCGTCCTACCCGCTGTTCACCGAGATCGAGCAGCGCAAGTACGATCCAGACAAGGCTAAGTTCCACTACAAGAAGTCGGGCCACGACGGCTCCATCCTGCTGAGGACATCGGACGTCGCCTTCCCGGGCGCGGTCGATGCCGCCCAGCTCTTCCAGCAGAGCGCCGCCAAGGCCGGCATCAAGCTCGAGCTCAAGCGCGAACCCGGCGACGGCTACTGGAACGAGGTCTGGAACAAGCAGCCCTTCTGCGCTTCCTATTGGGGCGGCCGCTCGACCCAGGACCAGATGTACTCGACCGCCTATCTGTCTACGGCGGACTGGAACGACACGCGTTTCAAGCGTCCGGACTTCGACAAGATGGTGCTTGCGGCGCGCGCCGAGCTCGACGAGGCCAAGCGCAAGAAGTTGTACCACGACATGGGCCTGATGGTGCGCGACGAGGGCGGCCTGATCCTGCCGATGTTCAACCAGTTCATCGACGCGACGGGCCCGAAGGTGGCCGGCTGGGTGGACGATCCGCATCAGGAACTGTCCAACGGCTACGCCTTGGCGAAGTGCTGGCTGGAAGCCTGAGCACGGCGTTGCGGAGATGTCCTCACCCATCGTGAAACTGGTGGCCCAGCGCATTGCGCTGGGCATCCTTCTTCTGTTGGCCGTTTCGGTCCTGATCTTCGCCGGCACCCAGATCCTGCCCGGCGATGTCGCGCAAGCCATTCTCGGACAGTCGGCGACGCCAGAGTCGCTCGCCAACCTGCGCGAGCAGCTCGGTCTCAACCAGCCTGCCTATATACGCTACTTCCATTGGCTTGGCGGCGTGCTGACCGGCGACCTGGGCACCGCAATGTCGAGCGGGCAGGACATCGCCACGTCGATCAAGGAGCGGCTGTGGAACACGCTGTTCCTGGCCTTCTGGGCGGCGATCGTGGCCATTCCGCTGGCGATCATCCTCGGCTTGACCGCGGTGCGCTACCGCAACGGCTGGGTCGACAAGCTGATCTCCGGACTGGCGCTTGCTTCGACCTCGTTTCCAGAATTCTTCATCGGCTACCTGCTGGTGTATTTCTTCGCCGTGAAATGGCAGGTCTTCCCGGCCATCTCCACCGTCTATGACGGTATGTCGTTCGGCGAGCGCATGCAGGCGATTGTCCTTCCGGCGACGGCGCTAACACTGGTTGTGCTTGCTCATATGATGCGCATGACGCGCGCGGCGATCCTCAATGTCATGCAGTCGGCCTATGTCGAGACCGCGGAGCTCAAGGGGCTCTCGGCGTTTGCCGTCATCCGCAAGCACGCGTTCCCGAACGCGATCGCGCCGATCATCAATGTGGTGATGCTCAACCTCGCCTATCTCGTAGTCGGCGTCGTCGTCGTCGAGGTGATCTTCGTCTATCCGGGCATGGGGCAGTATCTGGTCGACCACGTCACCAAGCGCGACGTGCCGGTCGTGCAGGCCGTCGGCCTGATCTTCGCCGCCGTCTATATCAGCCTCAACATCATCGCGGACATTGCGGCGATCATCGCCAATCCGCGTCTCAGGCATCCAAAGTAGGGGGGCGTCGATGCTCGATATCAAACGCATCCCTATCGCGGCGTTAGTAGGCATCGTGCTTACAACGCTGTTCGTGCTGATGGCCGTCTTCGCGCCATTGATCGCACCTTATGGCAACGCCGAAATTGTGAGCGAAACCCCTTGGGACGTGATGTCCTCCGCGCATTGGCTGGGCACCGACAATCTCGGCCGTGATCTCTTGTCGCGAATGATCTACGGCGCCCGCATCACGCTGTTCATCGCTGTGCTGGCGACGGCGCTTTCCTTCTCGCTCGGCGCCATACTAGGCTTTTCGGCCGCCGTTTTCGGCGGCTGGTACGACACGATCCTGTCGCGTCTCGTCGACCTGCTGATGTCGATCCCGACGCTGATCATGGCTCTGGTCGTGCTTTCGGTGCTGCCGTCCAACCTGGTGACGCTGATCCTGGTGATGGGCATCCTTGATTCGACCCGCGTCTACCGCCTGTCGCGCGCGGTGGCCATCGACATCAACGTCATGGACTATGTTGAGGCGGCGAAGCTGCGCGGCGAAGGCAGCGGCTGGATCATTTTCCGCGAGATCCTGCCCAACGCGCTGTCGCCGCTGGTCTCGGAGCTTGGCCTGCGCTTCATCTATGCGGTGCTGTTCTTGTCGACGCTGTCCTTCCTCGGCCTCGGCGTGCAGCCGCCGGACGCTGATTGGGGCGGCATGGTGAAGGAAAACAAGGACGGCATCGTGTTCGGCATTCCAGCAGCGCTGATCCCGGCAGCCGCGATCGCGGCACTGGCGATCTCGGTCAACCTAGTGGCCGACTGGGTGCTCAACCGCACGACGAGCCTCAAGGGAGGGCGTGGCTGATGGCTGATACCAAAGCGAAATCCGGCCTGCTCCTCGACATCCGCAACCTGCGCATCGAAGCGACGGTCTATCCGCCGGGCGAGGCGCCGAAGACCATCACACTCGTTCACGATGTCTCGCTGACGCTGGAAAAGGGCAAGGTCCTCGGCCTGATCGGCGAATCCGGCGCCGGCAAATCGACCATCGGCCTGTCGTCGATGGGCTATGGCCGCGGCGGCGTGCGCATCACCGGCGGTGAGGTCATCCTCAACGGCCGCGACATACTGAAAGGCGGCAAGGAGGGTTTCCGCAAGCTGCGCGGCCGCGAGGTCTGCTATGTCGCGCAATCGGCCGCGGCGGCCTTCAACCCGGCTCACAGGCTGATGGACCAGGTGGTCGAGGCGGCTCTCCTGCACGGCACGGCGACCCGGGCAGAGGCCGAGAAACGCGCGGTGGCGCTGTTCAAGAAGCTCAGCCTGCCCAACCCCGAAACCATCGGCCAGCGTTTCCCGCACCAGGTTTCCGGCGGCCAGCTGCAGCGTGTGATGACGGCCATGGCGCTGTGCTCGGAGCCGGACCTGATCGTCTTCGACGAACCGACGACAGCGCTCGACGTGACGACGCAGATCGACGTGCTAGCCGCGATCAAGGACGCCATCCGCGACACGCATGTGGCGGCCTTGTACATCACCCACGACCTTGCCGTGGTGGCGCAGGTGTCGGACGAGATCATGGTGCTGCGCCATGGCCGGCTGGTCGAATGGGGTGGCACCCGCCAGATCATCAAGGAGCCGCGCCAGGAATACACCAACGCACTGGTGTCCGTGCATGAGATCGAGCACAAGGAGCAGACCCCCGGTACGGCGCCGATGCTTTCGGTGAAGAACGTGACGGCGGCCTATGGCGGCGGCCACGTCAAGGTGTTGAAGAATGTCTCGGTCGACATCTTTCCGGGCCAGACGCTCGCCGTCGTGGGCGAGAGCGGCTCCGGCAAGTCGACGCTGGCGCGCGCCATCACCGGCCTGCTGCCGCCCGAGCAGGGCAGCGTCGTCTTCGATGGCCGCACCCTCGGCAACCGGCTTTCGGACCGGCCGAAGGAAGACCTGCGCCAGTTGCAGATGATCTACCAGATGGCCGACGTGGCGATGAACCCGCGCCAGACGGTGGGGACCATCATCGGCCGGCCCCTGGAATTCTATTTCGGCATGCGGGGCCGCGAACGGGACAAGCGCGTCGCCGAGCTGCTCGACGAGATCGAGATGGGCAAGGGCTTCATCGACCGCTATCCGGCCGAGCTTTCGGGCGGCCAGAAGCAGCGTGTCTGCATCGCCCGATCGCTTGCCGCCAAGCCGAAGCTGATCATCTGCGACGAGGTGACGTCGGCGCTCGATCCGCTGGTGGCGCACGGCATCCTCAAGCTGCTGCTGGACCTGCAGCAGCATGAGAAAGTCGCCTACCTGTTCATCACCCACGACCTCGCGACGGTGAAGTCGATCGCCGATTCGATCGCGGTGATGTATCGCGGCGAGGTGGTCCGCTACGGCTCCAAGAGCAAGGTGCTGACGCCGCCCTTCGACGCCTACACGGATCTCTTGTTGTCCTCGGTTCCGGAAATGGAGATCGGCTGGCTGGAGAAAGCGATCAAGGGTCGGCGCATGGAAAGCGCGGGCAACTAGCCAGGGAAAGTCTGCACAAGCGCCGCCATGTCATGCGGCTGCAATGCGAGGTGGAAAAGATGGCGCGAGCGGCAATGCCCGCGCCAATTTGTTTTTGAAAAGGGGGAAGTTAATGCAGAACGAACTCGACCATCTCGCCGCGCTTGCCGGCAAGGGCAGGATATCGCGCCGAGATTTCCTCGGCCGGGCCGCGGCGCTTGGCGCCTCGGCGGCGTTGGCGACGACGCTGGCCGGCAGGGCATTCGCCGCGACGCCGGTAAAGGGTGGCATCATCAGGGCCGGCCTGCAGGGCGGCGAATCGACCAACAGCCTCGATCCGGCGCTGAACCTCAGCCAGGTCACCTACAGCTTCTGCAAGCAATGGGGCGAATTCCTTGTCCGTCTCACGCCCGACGGCGGCGTCGAGAACCTGATCGCCGAGGAGATCGGCGCCGCGGCCGACGCCAAGACCTGGACGATCAAGGTGCGCGACGGCATCGAGTTCCACAACGGCAAGACCGTCACCGCCGAAGACGTCGCGGCCACGCTCGAGCGGCATGCGGACGAGAAGTCGAAGTCCGGCGCGCTGGGCGTGCTGAAGAACATCAAAGGCATCAAGGCAAGCGGCAAGGAAGTGATCGTCACGCTCGGCGACGCCGATGCCGACTTCCCTTACCTGATGGCCGACTACCACCTCGTCATCCAGCCGAACGGCGGCAAGGACAATCCGAATGCCGGCATCAGCGCCGGCCCCTACAAGGTCACCGTCAACCAGCCGGGCGTGCGCCACGGCGGCGAGCGCTTCGCCAATTACTGGCGCGGCGACAAGGCCGGCCACGCCGACCAGATCGAGATCGTCGTCATCAACGACGCCACGGCACGGCTCGCCGCCCTGCAGGGCGGACAGGTGCACCTCATCAACCGCGTCGAACCCAAGGTCGTGGACCTGGTGAAGCGCATCCCGGGCGTCAGCATCGAGAACGTGTCCGGCCGCGGCTACTATCCGTTCAACATGTTCTGCAATACCGCGCCGTTCGACAACAACGACCTCAGGATGGCGCTGAAGCTCGCGATGGACCGCGAGGAGATGCTGGAAAAGATCCTGCGCGGCTATGGCTCGGTGGGCAACGACTTCCCGATCAACGAAGCCTACCCGCTGTTCTCGTCCGACATCGAGCAGCGCAAGTTCGACCCGGAAAAGGCGGCCGCCGCCTACAAGAAGTCGGGCCATAGCGGCTCGATCCTGCTGCGCACGTCCGACGTCGCCTTCCCCGGCGCGGTCGACGCCGCCCAGCTCTACCAGCAGTCCTGCGCCAAGGCCGGCATCAAGATCGAGATCAAGCGCGAGCCGGGCGACGGCTACTGGTCGGAAGTCTGGAACAAGCAGCCCTTCTCGCTCTCCTACTGGGGCGGGCGTCCGACGCAGGACCAGATGTATTCCACCGGCTACGTCTCGACCGCCGACTGGAACGACACCCGCTTCAAGAAGCCTGAATTCGACAAGATGCTCTACACGGCGCGCGCCGAGCTCGATCAGGCCAAGCGCAGGGCGATCTACCGCGACATGGCGATGCTGATGCGCGACGAGGGCGGCCTCATCGTGCCGTTCTTCAACCAGTTCATCGACGCCGCCAACACCAAGAAGGTCAGCGGCTGGGTGAAGAACCCCAATGGCGAGATGATGGACGGCTACGCGCTCGGCGAATGCTGGCTGAACGCCTGATATCAGGCTAATTCTCTAGGGAGCGCCGCGTGTCGCCTGGCACGCGGCGCTTCCGTTTGACGAACAATCACAGGAAACTCTCCGTGGCGCTCAAATCCAAACTGTTGCTCATCGTCCTCGATGGCGTCCCCTATCGGAACTGGCGCCGGCTGATGGGCAATCTGGAGGGCTGGGCGCAATCCGGCGAGGCGCAGGTCTGGCGGATGCGTTCGGTGCTGCCGTCGACATCTGCTTGCTGCTACGCCTCGATCCACACCGGGGTCACGCCGCAGGTGCATGGTATCCTGTCCAACGAGAACCGGTTCCGCGTCACGCAGCCCGATATCTTCTCCGAGGCCAGCAAGGCCGGTGGCAAGACAGGTGCGGTCACCCATTCCTACTGGTCGGAATTCTTCCGCTCCTACCCGTTCGACCTGGTCGAGGACATGGAGTTCGACGAGCCGGGCGGTCCAATCACGCATGGCCGTTTCCACACCATGACCGGCTACAATCTCAAGAACCAGATGACGCCCAGCGACATCGACCTGTTCGCGACGCTGACGATGCTGACGAAACGCCATGGCATCGACTACGGCATCCTGCACACCTGCACGCTGGATTCGATGGGCCATCGCTTCGGCCATGACTGCCACGAGATGGATTATGCCTGCTACGCCATGGACGGCATGCTCGCGGCCTTCCTGCCGCAATGGCGCGCCGCCGGCTATGAGGTGATCGTCACAGCCGACCATGGCCAGACCGACCGCGGCCATCACGGCGGGCATGATGATGAGATGCAGGATTTCGCGCTCTATTATTTCGGGCCGGCCAAAGGGCCCGAAGCCGACACGCTGCTCGACCAGTTGCAACTGGCGCCGACGGTACTGAGCCGGCTCGGCGTTGAGATCCCCGAGACGATGAAGGCGAAGGCGTTTTTGGTGTGAGGCGCCTAGCCCTTCTCCCCCTTGTGGGAGAAGGAAAAGGCGCACCTCTGGCAACACCCCCTATCTTCGGTTAGCCTCCGAAAATTCGGCGGAGGGTGAACCTTTTTGGCCCGATCAGCGACACAGCCACGAGGAGCCAGGCGGCTCGACCGGCCATGACCGCGGCGACGGAAACCGATCGCGCGCTTGTCGACCGGGTCGCGAAGGGCGACCGGGCCGCCGTGCGGCTCCTGTTCATGCGTCACCACGCGCGGATCTACCGCTTCGTGGCGCGCCAGACGGGATCGGAGATGATGGCCGACGATATCACCAATGAGGTCTTTCTCGAGCTGTGGCGCCAAGCGCCCGGCTTCGAGGGCCGCTCTGAAGTCTCGACATGGCTGCTTGGCATAGCCCGCTTCAAGGCGCTGTCATCGCTGCGCAAGAAGAAGGAAGAGTGGATCGACGACGACGATGCGGCACAGGTCCCCGACAGCGCCGACACGCCTGAAGTCGTAACCATGAAGGAGGACAAGGCCGCTGCCTTGCGCCGTTTTGTCGATGCCTTGCCGGAAGAGCACCGCACGGTGATAGACCTGGCCTATTACCATGGACAGTCGGTGAGCGAGATCGGCGAGGTGCTAGGCATCCCGGTGGCGACCGTAAAGACCAGGATGTTCTACGCCCGCAAGAAGCTCGGCGAGGCCCTCAAGGCCGCCGGTTACGACAGGGGGTGGCCATGAGCGCCGCTGAAAAGATGTCACGCCGCGACGAGATGGAAATGCTGCTGGCGTTCTACCTGAACGGCTCGCTGGAAGGCGCCGAATTGGAGGCCGTCGAGGAATGGCTGGCGTCCGACCCGGCGGCGATGGCCGCGCTGGGCGAGGCGGAAGCCGAATTCTCCGGCACGGCAGCCGCAAACGAGGCGATCCGCCCGCCCGCCGATGCGCTCTCCCGCTTCGCCAGGGCGCTCGACGCCGAGGCCGGTCCGGTGCGCACTCCTGCCGGCCAGTCGTGGCTGTCCAAGACATTGGGCCGCTTGACGGCGATGCCCGCCGGCGTCGCCTGGGCAGCGGCGGCTGCCCTGCTCGCGCTGGTCGTGGTGCAATCGTTCCATCAGCCGGGCGGCAAGGGCAATGACTTCGAGGTGGCCGGACAGGAAGACGACCTGGCAAAGCTGCCCTTCGTGCTGGTCAAGTTCAAGCCGGATGCGAAGATGTCGGACATCACCGCCTTTCTTGGCCAGAACGGACTGAAAATCGCCAGCGGGCCGACGGCCGATGGCGTGTTCCACCTGACGATACCGGCGAGCTCCGCAGCCGATTATGACAAGCTCGTCGGCCTTATTGCCGCCCAGCCTTTTGCTGATGCTGTGATCCAGGGAAGGAAACCGATCGATGGCGGCTAAGGCGGTCATTCTTCATGCGGCAATCCTCGCGGCGGCCACGGTCGCCGCGCCTTCTTTCGCGCAGACCAATGATCCCAGCCTGACGCAAAAGCAGATCGACTGCCTGAACCGTACGACGGCCGCCGGCGCCGATTGCGGCAAGGAGAATGGCGGTAACAACGGCGGGAAGCCTGGCACAGCCGGTGCCGGCGGCGGCGCCGTGTTCATGCCGGCACTGATCGTAGACCTGTTCCCGAACCCGCCGGCACAGCCCGCGGCAGCGACGCCGGCATCGTCGAGCGGAGGGTCGGCATCGAACGGCCCAGCCAACCCTCCTCCACCGCCTGCGCCACCATCGGGCGGACCCGTCACGCCGCGGACCGGGCTCAACCTTGCCGAGCCGCCGCGTGCGGTTTCCGGCGAATTCGTGCCCGACGAGGTGCTGGTGACGGTTGCCGGCGACGCCGGAGCGGTGCAGCAGATCGCTACCTCTTTCGGCCTTCAGGTGCGCTCGCAACGGCAATCGCGGCTGCTCGGCGCCACTTTGGTGCGCTTCGGCATCCCGGATGGCCGGCCGGTCGGCGTGGTGCTGGCGCAGCTTGCCGCCGACGGCCGCACGCAGCGGCGCGAGCCCAACCACGTCTATTCGCTGCAGCAGGCTGGAGCGGTGGTAAACTACGCTTTCGACCACATCACGCTCGACCCCAAGCAGGCGAGCGGAGAGAATGTGCGGATCGCCGTCATCGACACCGGCATCGATGACTCCAATCCGGCGCTGGCGGGGGTGATCGCCGACCAGTTCGACGCCATGCCGAACGTGCCGATCGTAAAACGCGACCATGGCACCTCGGTCGACGGGCTGATCGCCGGGGTCAATCCGCTGGAAGGCATGGCGCCGGGCGCCAGGATCTATCACGCGCGCGCCTTCGAAGGCGGCAAGTCGACCATGGACGTCATCCTGGCGGCACTCGACTGGGCGGCGAGCCAGGATGTGCGCATCATCAACATGAGCTTCGTCGGACCGAAGAATGACCTGCTCGACACCGCCTGCCGAAACGCGCGGGCGCTGGGCATCGTGCTGGTGGCCGCCGCCGGCAACAATGGACCGAAAGCGCCCTATGGCTATCCGGCAGCGTTC
Source organism: Mesorhizobium sp. (assembly GCF_024509055.1). Lineage (GTDB taxonomy): Bacteria > Pseudomonadota > Alphaproteobacteria > Rhizobiales > Rhizobiaceae > Mesorhizobium. The sequence goes on from NZ_JANINM010000363.1 coordinate 25,498, forward strand.
GACAGCGTCATCGCGGTGACCGCCACCGACGCGAAGGACCAGCTGATGCCGCAGGCGAACCGCGGCCCCTACGTCTTCATCTCCGCGCCGGGCGTGGAGATGGTGGCGCCGAGCGGCGCGGGTTCGGACGTCGTGACGGGCACTTCGTTCGCGGCGGCGATCGTCAGCGGCGCAATCGCCAATTTGCTTCACAGCCAGCCGGCGCGCACAGCCGACTGGGTGGAGAAGGCGCTGGCGACCACAGCCAAGGACCTCGGCCACAAGGGGCGCAACGATGATTTCGGCTATGGGCTGCTAGACACCAAGGCTGCCGAGGCGGTGAAGGAATAGGCTTCAGGCCGAGAACAAGAAACAGCCACGCTATGCCGGCGCGCCGGCGACCGACCCTCTCACCACCAGATCGACCGGCCAGACCTCACCTCTCGTCCCTTCCTCCAATCCGGAAATGCGCGCGGCGAGCCGCTCGGCGACGCGCGCCCCGGCAAGGCGGATCGACGAGCGGGTCGTCGACAGCGGCACGGGAAAATTCTCCGGCCGCAGCCAGGGAAAGACGTCGTCATGGGCGACCAGCGACAGGTCGCCCGGGATGGTGAGACCAAGGTCGCGGACCGCGCGCACCACGCCCAACGCCATGATCAAACTGGAGCAGACGATAGCCGTCGGCGGCGCGTCCTGTTCGAGCAGGCGGCGAGCAGCACGGTAGCCGTTCTCCTCGGTCATGGTCAGCGAACAGACGTGCCGTTCGCCGAGCGCCAGGCCGCTCGCGGCCAGCGCCCGGCGCACGCCGCGTTCGCGGTGGATGGCGAAAGTCTCGCGGTCGTCGCCATTGATCAGCGCCAGCCGCTTGTGGCCGAGTTGGACGAGCAACCTGCCGGCCTCATGGAAGGCGCCCTCGTTGTCGATATCGAGGTAGGGATAGTCGAAGTCGAGCCCCTCGCTGCGGCCGTGGACGATAAAGGGGATGCCGAGCGTGTTGACCAGCGCCAGCCGCCGGTCGGACGGACGCGGCGAGGAAATGTAGACGGCGTCGACCTGCCGATTGGCGACGATGCGCCGGTAGGTCGTCTCCTGATCGTCAGCATCGGCCGGCGAGAGCACAAGGTCGAGATCGTGCGAGCGCGCATAATCGCCGAGACCGGAAAGGAACTCGACGAAATGCGGGTCGATGTCGACGGCATTGCCGGTGGGCAGCACATAGCCGATCATCCCGGACTTGCCGGTGGCGAGCCGGCGCGCGCTGGGATTGGGACGGTAGCCATGGCGCTTGGCGGCGTCCATCACCCGCCGCCTGGTCTCTTCGTTGACCTCCGGATAACCGTTGAGCGCCCGGCTCACCGTGGTCTGCGAGAGCGCCAGCATGTCAGAGAGTTGTTTGAGGTTCATCGGAAGCCTCCGTCCTCAAAGCGCTTTCAATTTGAATCGATCCGATGACGACTGGTGCGACGCCACGTTTTGACGACCTTAGAGGCGAGCAGGCCCGGTTTGAAGTGAAAATTGCTGCTGCAACGCCGTAAAAACATGCTGCGCCGCACATTTTGGCCGCGTTCCCGAAATCTTAAATCGATTAGCAAGAGAAGCCTCTTGACTTCAAGGCGATTCAATGGCGAGATCGAAACAGCCAAAGCGCTTTGGAAGTCTCTTCGAAAGGTTGCGGTTGCCTTCTCGCTGAGTCACAGTTCCACGGGCGTCGGCGGACGAAATGGAGGTTTCGTCCGGACTGTTTTTGACCACTGGGAGGATTGCGATGAAGAAGATGCTTCTGTTGGGCGCCGCGTTCGCTGCGCTCGCTCTTAGCCTGCCGGCGCAAGCCGAACTGAAGTTCAAGCCGGGCGAGGACCCGCGCTTCCACTGGGCCAATTACGACGACCTCAAGAAGGTCGACCTCAAGGGCGAGACGCTGTCGATTTTCGGGCCGTGGCGCGGCGAGGACGAGACGCTCGTGCGCAACGTGCTGGAATATTTCCAGGAGGCTACAGGCGTCGAGATCAAATACTCCTCGTCGGAAAACTACGAGCAGCAGATCGTCATCGACACGCAGGCGGGCAGCCCGCCAAACATCGCCGTTTTGCCGCAGCCGGGCCTCATCCAGGACCTGGCCACCAAGGGCCTGCTGACGCCGCTCGGCGACGACACCGGCAAATGGGTCGAGGAGAACTACGGCGCCGGCAAGTCGTGGGCCGCGCTCGGCACCTACAAGGGCAAGGACGGCAAGCCCGGCTTCTACGCGCTTCCCTACAAGGCCGACGTCAAGGGCCTGATCTGGTATTCGCCGGACAACTTCAAGGAAGCCGGCTACACAGTGCCGAAGACGCAGGAAGAACTCGCCACGCTCGAGCAGAAGATCATCGCCGACGGCGGCAAGCCGTGGTGCATAGGGCTCGGCTCGGGCGGCGCCACCGGCTGGCCGGCGACCGACTGGGTCGAGGACATCATGCTCAGGACGCAGCCGCCGGAAGTCTACGACAAGTGGGTGACGAACGAGATCCCGTTCACCGATCCGGCTGTCGTCAACGCCATCGACATCTTCGCCAAGATCGCGACGGACGACAAAATGGTCGATGGCGGCGCCAAGGCCGTTGCCGCCACCGATTTCCGCGACAGTCCGAAAGGGCTCTTCACGGTGCCCCCGAAATGCTACATGCATCACCAGGCATCGTTCATCCCGAGCTTCTTCCCGGAAGGCACCAAGCTCGGTCAGGACGCGGATTTCTTCCTGTTCCCGCCCTATGCCTCCAAGCCCGAACTCGGCACCCCCGTGGAAGGCGCCGGCACGCTGGTCATGATCACCAAGGATTCGAAGGCCGCGCGCGCCTTCATCGAATTCCTCAAAATGCCGCTGGCGCATGAGCTCTGGATGGCCCAGGGCAGCTTCGTGACCCCCTTCAAGTCGGTCAACAAGGACGCCTACGCCAGCGACGCGCTCAAGCGGCAGGGCGAAATCCTGGCGAACGCCACGACCTTCCGGTTCGATGGCTCCGACATGATGCCCGGCAAGATCGGCGCCGGCTCCTTCTGGACCGGCATGGTCGATCTGGTCGGCGGCAAGCCGGCAAAGGATGTCGCCGCCGACATCCAGAAGAGCTGGG
>NZ_JANINM010000364.1:0-16986 GCF_024509055.1 Mesorhizobium sp.
TCTTCTGGGCGTCGACGCCGTTCTCGGCGAGGAAGCGGGCGGTGCCGGAGGTGGCCAGCACCTTGAAGCCCTGGCCGGCGAGGCGTTTTACGGCGGGCAGGATGCCGGCCTTGTCCTCGTCGCGCACCGAGACGAACAGCGTGCCGGAGCGAGGCAGGTCGACATTGGCGCCGAGCTGGCTCTTGGCGAAGGCCAGAGCGAAGTCGCGGTCGAGGCCCATCACCTCGCCGGTCGAGCGCATTTCCGGCCCGAGCAGGATGTCGACGCCCGGGAAGCGCGCGAAGGGGAAGACGGCTTCCTTGACCGCGATGTGGCCGGGATTGCGCGGGTCGGGCATGGCGCCGTAATGGGCGAAGGCGTTTTCCAGCGTCTCGCCGGCCATGATGCGGGCCGCGATCTTCGCAATGGGACGCCCGATGGTCTTGGCGACGAAGGGCACGGTGCGCGAGGCGCGCGGGTTCACTTCCAGCACATAGACCGTGCCGTCCTTGATGGCGTATTGCACGTTCATCAGGCCGCCGACGTTTAGCGCGCGAGCCAAGGCGGCCGTCTGGCGCTCCAGCTCGTCGACGAGCTCGGACGGCAGCGAGTGCACCGGCAGCGAGCAGGCCGAGTCGCCCGAATGGATGCCGGCTTCCTCGATATGCTCCAGGATGCCGGAGACGAAAGTGTCCTTGCCGTCGCAGAGGCAGTCGACGTCGACTTCGATGGCGCCCGACAGGTATGTGTCGAACAGCAGCGGGTTCTTGCCGAGCAGCGTGTTGATCTGGCCGGTCTTGTCGTTAGGGTATTTCTGCTTGATGTCCTCAGGCACCAGCCCGGGCACTGTGTCGAGCAGATAGGTCTGCAGCATGCCTTCGTTGTAGATGATCTGCATGGCGCGGCCGCCGAGCACGTAGGACGGACGCACCACCAGCGGGAAGCCGAGCTCGGCCGCGACGAGGCGCGCCTGCTCGACCGAATAGGCGATGCCGTTCTTCGGCTGGCTGAGGCCGAGCTTGTGCAACAGCTTCTGGAAGCGGTCGCGGTCTTCGGCAAGGTCGATCATGTCGGGGGAGGTGCCGAGGATCGGGATGCCGGCCTTTTCCAGCGCGTCGGCCAGCTTCAGCGGCGTCTGGCCGCCGAACTGAACGATGACGCCGACAAGCTCGCCGGACGCCTGCTCGGCGCGCAGGATCTCCAGCACGTCCTCCGCCGTCAGCGGGTCGAAATAGAGCCGGTCGGAGGTGTCGTAGTCGGTCGACACGGTCTCCGGGTTGCAATTGATCATGATCGCTTCGTAGCCGGCGTCGCGCAGCGCGAAGGCGGCATGGCAGCAGCAATAGTCGAACTCGATGCCCTGGCCGATGCGGTTCGGGCCGCCGCCGAGGATGACGACCTTCCTGCGCGACGATACGCGCGCCTCGTCGGCGAGCTCGCCGACGAACGGCACTTCATAGGTCGAATACATGTAGGCGGTGGGCGAGGCGAACTCGGCCGCGCAGGTGTCGATGCGCTTGTAGACCGGATGAACGTCGAGCTTTTGCCTTGCCTTCTGAATCACTTCGGCGTCGGTCTTCGTCAGCGACGCGAGGCGGGCGTCGGAGAAGCCCATCGCCTTCAGCATGCGCAGGTTGGCGGCGTCCTGCGGCAGGCCGTGCTCGCGGATGCGCTCCTCCATGGCGATGATGCCGGCGATCTGCTCGAGGAACCACGGGTCGATCTTGCACATGGCGTGCACGTCTTCGAGCGAGGCGCCCATGCGGATCGCCTGCGCCACCATGCGCAGCCGGTCGGGCGTCGGCGTGCCAAGTGCTGCCCGGATCGCGTTGCGGTCGTCGGGGCTGTTGGTGGAACCGAGCCCGGGGATCTCGATCTCGTCGAGGCCGGTCAGGCCGGTTTCGAGCCCACGCAAAGCCTTCTGCAGCGATTCCTGGAAAGTGCGGCCGATGGCCATCACTTCGCCCACCGACTTCATGGCGGTGGTCAACACAGGCTCGGCGCCGGGGAACTTCTCGAAGGCGAAGCGCGGGATCTTCGTGACGACATAGTCGATGGTCGGCTCGAAGGAAGCCGGTGTGGCGCCGCCGGTGATGTCGTTCTCCAACTCGTCCAGCGTGTAGCCGACGGCGAGCTTGGCGGCGACCTTGGCGATCGGGAAGCCGGTGGCCTTTGAGGCAAGCGCGGACGAGCGCGAGACGCGCGGGTTCATCTCGATCACCACCAGGCGGCCGTCGGCCGGGTTGACGGCGAACTGCACGTTCGAGCCGCCGGTCTCGACGCCGATCTCGCGCAGCACCGCGATCGAGGCGTTGCGCATCATCTGGTATTCCTTGTCGGTCAAGGTCAGCGCCGGCGCGACGGTGATGCTGTCGCCGGTGTGCACGCCCATCGGATCGAGGTTCTCGATCGAGCAGACGATGATGCAGTTGTCCGCCTTGTCGCGGACGACCTCCATCTCATACTCCTTCCAGCCGAGCACGCTTTCCTCGATCAGCACCTCAGTGGTGGGTGAGGCATCGAGGCCGGACTGGACGATGTCGTAGAATTCGGCGCGGTTGTAGGCGATGCCGCCGCCGGTGCCGCCCATGGTGAAGGACGGGCGGATGATAGCCGGCAGGCCGACATGGTCGAGCGCCTGGGCGGCGATCGCCATCCCGTGGCTGATGTAGCGCTGCTTGCGGTCGCCTTCGCCGAGGTTCCAGCGGGTTTCCAGCGCGTCGAGCGCGGCGTCGAGATTTTCCGGCTTCTCGGCCTTCAGCGCGGCGCGCTCGGCCTCGTGGATCTTGCGGTCGGCGTCCTTGACCTCGGTGGCGTTGGCGAGCATCGAGCGCGGCGTCTCCAGGCCGATCTTGCTCATCGCCTGGCGGAACAGGGCGCGGTCCTCGGCCTTGTCGATGGCGTGCGCATCGGCGCCGATCATCTCGACATTGTAGCGGTCGAGCACGCCCATGCGCCGCAGCGAAAGCGCGGTGTTAAGCGCCGTCTGGCCGCCCATGGTGGGCAGCAGCGCGTCCGGCCGCTCCTTGGCGATGATCTTGGCCACCACTTCCGGCGTGATCGGCTCGATATAGGTGGCGTCGGCCAACTCCGGGTCGGTCATGATCGTGGCCGGATTGGAGTTGACCAGGATGACGCGGAAACCCTCCTCCTTCAGCGCCTTGCAGGCCTGGGTGCCGGAATAGTCGAACTCGCATGCCTGGCCGATGACGATAGGGCCGGCCCCGATAATCAGGATCGACTTGATGTCGGTGCGTCTTGGCATGTTCGAAAATTCCGTTCGACGAGCGGCTTGCACGAAAAACCGGGACGGGGGGAGGACCCGGCCGGTTGTGCTTGCGATTCTGGTATCAGGCTAGGAGGGCCTTATAGGGAAGAGTTTTCCCGGATGTAACCCCGAAAATGCGAGAGTAGGGGGAGCCCGTTCGCGGCAGCTCACATGCTGCCTAACTTCCTTCAGAAATTTATTCCCCCAGCGCCAACGCGTCCGTGATCTCGAAGCGCTCGGAAACGCCGACGCGGATCATGTTGAGGTTGCCTTCGCGGGTGAAGCGGAATTCGCCGCGCGAGTCCGCGCCCGCCGGCTGGCCGCTATGGAAGGAGATGACGCGCGTGCCGCCGTCCGGCCAGTTCACCGTGACATCGGCCTTGCCGTCGTTGCCGTGCACGACCTTCACCGTGCAGCGGGTCATCGGCTGGCCGACATAGCGGGCGCAGGGGATCTCGCCCATGCCGTCGGGTCCGATCGAAGTGGCCTGCGCCGGCGGCGGCTCCAGCCGAGCGACGGTCTCGGCCTTGGCGGCAGGCGCGTTGCCTGCCTCATCGGGCCGCGGCGTCGGCACGGGAACATTCGCTGCGGCGGAGGACGTGTCGGCCGCGGCAGGCTCTGTTTGCTGGGCCTGTTCGTCCGCAGGCGAGGTCGGGTCGACCGGCTGTGCGGCCTTGGCGTCGGAAGCCGGGATTTCACCGGCCGCGGGATTGTCGTTGGCCGCGAAGGCGAGGCCGACGGCGTCCTGCATGGCGTTGCCGGTTATCGTGGCGACGGAAGGCGGAGCGGCATGGCCGGCGGCGCCCAGCCGCGCCGAGAGGTCGGACGGCGGGGAGACGGGCGCCTGCTCGGGCGCCGCGACATCGGCGACCTTGCCGGCCTCGTCAGCAGGCGGATTGGCCGATGCCTGGCCGGCATTTGCCTGGGGAGCAGGGGCGAGCTGATCTTCCGGGACGGTGGCCGGGTTATTGGGGGTGAGATAGCGCGCCGGTGCCCAGCCGACGACGTTCGGGTTCTTGGCGTCCTCGACCTTGCACCAGGGATAGCCATTGAAGGTGTTGCAGCCGTAGTTCTTGACGGCGGTGCCGCTCGGCAGGCGCGCCTCGGTCTTGCCGATGGCGGACGCGGTAGCGCGGATGTTGAGCAGATCGTCCGGCGCAAGGCCGCTGACGACGGAAATGATAGGGGCGGTGGCAACGGCAGGCGAGGGCGATTCCTCGGCGATCGCCGGCAACGCCGCTGCAAGCAGCGGGGCGACAATCAACAGCGTTTTCCGGAGCGTAACTTTGCGCCTCATCACCTGGCCGTTGGTGACAGTTTTCTGGTTTGGCAGGCCGCCCCTCTGAGGATAGCCGGTCGCCGAGGCGGTTTTATAGGGGACGAGATGGCGCGGTGTCACCCGGAAAAGTTTCGCTGAATTCCTTTCGGGCGTCCTGACCGGGTGGCAAAATGCAATCCGTTCAGGCTGGAACGTCGGCCTCGGACACACCGACGGCGGGCAGTGCGGGATCGGTGCCGGCTGCCGCGATCACACTGTCGAGCAGGCCGGGGAAGCGCTGGTCGAGGTCGTCGCGGCGCAGCGTGATCAGCCTGCTCGTGCCGACTACTTCGGCTCGCGTCACGCCCGCCTCGCGCAGCTTGGCGAGGTGGTAGCTGAGGTTGGTTTTCGACGCCAGGTCGAGGAATTTGCTGCAGTTCAGCGGCACGCCTTCCTTGCTGGCGAGATAGCGCACGATGGCGAGCCTCGTCGGGTCGCCGAGCACGGCGAGCACGATCGGCAGGCTGATCTGGTCCGGGGTTGGGTGGGGCAACGTCATGATCCAGAATTAAGCGCAAATGACACCAACTTCAACGCGTCTCCTCTTTCGTCCGGTACACACAGCATCTTCATTTCGGTTCGGTCCTGACACAGGGCTGTCAGCAGGGTTCAGCTATTTTTCCCTGGCTCGGTTGACACGATGGCATGTTATGTCCAATTGTTCAATAACTTTTGAACTAAGGACATGTGACCATGGACAAGCGGCTCTTCTGGCTTGCGCTCGGATCGTTCACGATCTCGACCGAGGGCTTCGTCATCTCCAGCCTTCTTCCCGACATCGCGGCCGACGCCGGCATCTCCGTCCCGCTCGCCGGCTCGCTGATCACCGCCTTCGCGCTGGCCTATGCCATCGGCACGCCCATCCTCGCCACGCTGACGGGCGAGTGGGACCGGCGGCGCGTCATCCTGTGGACGCTGGTCTTCTTCGTCATCGGCAACCTAGTCGCGGCGCTGAGTTCGTCGTTCGAACTGCTGCTCATCGCGCGCATCGTCATGGCGCTGTCATCCGGCCTGTTCGCGGCGACCGCGCAGGGAACGGCGGTGGCGCTGGTCGATGACCATCATCGGGCGCGGGCCATCGCCGTTGTGGTCGGCGGCACGACCGTTGCCGTCGCCGTCGGCGCGCCGCTCGGCGCGCTGGTGGCGGCCATCGCCGGCTGGCGCGGCACCTTCTTCGCCATTGCGGGTCTTGGCGCGCTGGCCGGCTCGATACTGTGGTGGCGCCTGCCGCGCGGCCTCGCCGGCACGAAGCTTTCGCTCCGGGCGCGGCTGGCGGCGGCTGTTCGTCCCGGCGTGCTGCCGATCCTGGCGACAACGACGCTGGCGCTGACTGGGGCTTTCACGGTCTTTGCCTTCATTGCTCCGCTTGCTATCGAGGGCGGCGGCCTCAGCCCGCTGGCGCTGCCCGGCATGCTGCTTGCCTTCGGCGCCGGCGCCGTCATAGGCAACATCGCGGGCGGCCAGGCCGCGGACCGTTTCGGCGCGACGCGCACCGTCGCTTGGTCGCTGACGCTCTCAGCGGCCATGCTCGCCACCTTCTCGCTGATCCCGTCCTTCCTGCCGCATACGATCGCCGGGCCGGCGCTGATGGCGATGATGGTGCCGTGGGGCATCGTCGGCTGGGCCTTCCCGCCGGCGCAGGCCAGCCGCATCATCAAGATCGCGCCCGACGCCGCTCCGATCGTGCTGTCGCTCAACGCCTCGGCGCTCTATGTCGGCGTCGCGCTGGGCGCGGTGGTGGGCGGCGCGGTGCTGCGCTTCGGCGTGCCGGCCGATCTCGGCCTGACCGCCGCGGCGTTTCCGATTGCCGGCCTCGGCGTGGTGCTGGCTGGCCATGCGTTGGCGCGACCGGTGGCCATGCCGGCTGAGTAAGCTTTTGTGAAATCTAATGCGGCGGCCGCTTCTTCAAGAAGCGGTCGCCGAAGTTTCGAAATCCAGCTCGGCGATGTTGTCGAGCGCCGAGCGCAGGTTGGCGGCCTGCTCCTTGCCGACCACTGTCTCGAATCGACCCTGGGCGGTGCTCCACAATTTCGTCGCTTCCTCGAGTTTGGCCCGCCCCTGAGCTGTCAGCCGCACCCGCTTGATGCGGCGGTCATCCTTGTCGGCAAAAGTCTCGACATAGCCGTCGCGGACGAGCGGCTTCAGCGTGTGGCCGAGCGCCGAAAGATCCAAGATCAGCGCCTCGGCAATGGCGCCCATCGCCGGCTCATCGCCGACATGGATCTGATAGAGCAGGCCATATTGCGTGCCCTTGAGGCCCGAAGGCGCCAGTATGTCGTCGTAGAAGCGGCCGAGCTTGCGCGCGGCGCGGCGCAGCGTAGCGTTGTTGCAGAGGCTCAAGGTGGGAAGGGAAGCTTGGGTCATGACAATTCCTTGCCGGCGGATAGGCCGCCAGCCTGCCGCAAAAATAGTTTTCGGGGCTTTCGTTGACAAGATACTGGCATATGCCTATTTGCCGAAAGTGGCATATACAACTAATTTATCGAGCGACGAGCGGCACGCGACGTCTGGTCGGCAGCCGAGCGCCAGGACGAAAGGAACAGGACAATGAGCACGAAAGACAACAAGGGCACGGCCGTGATCACGGGCGCCTCGTCGGGTATTGGCGCGGTCTATGCGGACCGGCTGGCAGGGCAGGGCTACGATCTGGTGCTGGTGGCGCGACGCGCCGACAGGCTGCAAGAACTGGCGGACAAGCTGGCCTATGCTTATGGGCACAAGGTCAAGGTGATTGCGGCGGATCTCTCCGAAGACGCGGACGTGCGTCGGGTCGAGCAGGCGATCGCGGCGGATGAGAGCGTGACGCTGCTGGTCAACAATGCCGGCCTCGGCGGCCAGCAGGTGGTAGCCACGGCCGATGCGGATGCGGCCGAACGTATGATCAAAGTCAATGTCGTGGCGCTGACCAGACTGACGCGCGCGGTGCTGCCAGGCCTGCTTGCCCGCAATCGTGGCGCCATCGTCAACATCGCTTCGGTCGCGGCCTATGGCACGGCCATCGGCGGCATCTACAGCGGCACCAAGGCCTATGTCGTCAACTTCTCCGAAGCATTGCAGCGCGAGGTCGGCGGCACGGAGGTGAGGGTGCAGGTGGTGCTGCCCGGACCGATCCGCACCGACTTCTGGGAACTGTCCGGCGCCGATCTCAACTCCCTTAACCAGGATTGGGTGATGACGGTGGACGATCTGGTCGACGCCGCGCTTGCCGGGCTCGCCCAGGGCGAGACTGTTACCGCACCTGGGCTTGCCGATCCGGCAAAGCTCGGCAGCTTCATTGGCGCCAGGGATTCCTTCTACGGCAGTTTGCTCGCCGGCAAGCCGGCGGCGCGCTACGCCGTCTGAATTTCTCGGTGGCGGCCGGTTTCAGGCCGGTCGCCACATTTGTAGGATCGAGGCGGCGAGCAGCAGGCCGAGCACCACGTTGAGCGCGCGCCATTGCCGCTCCGTCTTGAGCAGGCGGGCAAGCAGCGAGCCGGCCACGCACCACAGCGACAGCGATAACGCGGCAGCCAAGCCGAACACCGCGCCGAGCAGCAGCGCGAGCCGGAGCGGACCGTCTGCCAGCGCGGCGAAGGATGCGGCGGCGCCCAGCCCCATCGCCCAGCCTTTCGGGTTCATCCATTGAATGCCGGCGCCGCCGAAGAAGCTGTTCGGCCTGGCCATGCTGACGTCGAGATTGGGCGGGCCGCTGCGGCCGATCTTCACCGCCAGCCAGATCAGGTAGAGCGAGCCCGCGACCTTCATGGCAAGCTGGAGCGAAGGGACGGCGGCAAGAAGCCCGGCGAGCCCGGCAGCGCCCGCTGCCGCGACGGAGGCAAGACCGGCGGCGCTGCCGGCCATCAATGGGACGGAGCGGCGAAAGCCGAACTGTGCGCCGGAGGCCGTCAACAGCGTCGTGGCGATGCCCGGGGTCGAGGTCGAGATCAGCGCGAACAGGACGAGGGGGATGATGGTTTCGGACATGCGGCTTTCCTGGCGAAAGAGCCGGCATGCTAGGCGCTTCGCGGCATCAGTAAATGCAATGTTTGATATAGTCTGCATTACGAATTATAATGGATAGATGATCCGCGATCTCGATATGACCCTCATCCGCACCTTCGTGACCACGGCCGACAAGGCGAGCATGACAGCGGCGGCCAATGCGCTGCATCTGACGCAGGGCGCTGTCAGCCAGCAGATCAAGCGGCTCGAAGAGGTTCTGAGACAAAGCCTGTTCGAGCGCGATCGGCGAGGCTTGAAGCTGACACGCATTGGCGAGCGGCTGCTCGACAAGGGCCGACGCCTGCTGCAGCTCAACGACGACATCCTGGCCGAAATCCGCGGCAAGACGGTCGCGGGGCAGGTGCGAATCGGCGTGCCGTACGATCTCGTCGGGACCTTGCTGGCGCCGGTGCTGAAGGCCTATGCGGAGGCCCACCCGCAGGTCGAGATATCGCTGGTCTGCGCATCCTCGCCGGAACTCGCCGGAGCGCTCGCGGCAGGCACGATAGACCTTGCGGTGATCGAGGAGCGGGTCGGCCCGACCGCCGGCGAATGCCTGCTCGTCGACCGGCTGGTCTGGGTCGGCGCCAAAGGCGGCACGGCGCGCCTGAAGCGGCCGCTGCCGGTCTCCATCGTCGCCGATACGTGCGCCTTCCGGCCGGCGGTGCTGGCGGCGCTTGGCGAGCATGGGCTCGACTGGCGCACGGTGTTCGAGAACGGCAACATCGACGCCACGACGGCGACCGTGCGGTCGGACCTCGCCGTCACCACCTGGCTGGCCTCGACGGTTCCTGCCGATCTCGACATCCTGTCCTCGGATGGGGACCTTCCGGCTCTGCCGAACTTTTCCGCGAATCTGCATTTGCCGATGCACGCTGTGGCTCCGGCCGCGCAGGCATTCGCGAGCTACATCCGCGAAGGCCTTGCGCGCCATCGGCAGGCGGCGTGAGTTTCCTCTCCTCCACATTCGTGAGGGAGAGGAAATAGGCGTCTACTTCCAGTTCTTGCGTCGCTCGAGTTCGGCATCGGACGGCTTTTCCTGTGCGAACGACCCGACCTTGATTTCGCCCGCACGCTGATAAGTCACCATGATGACGCCGGTGGTGGATGCCTGGGAGCTGGCGAGCCTGAATGCGGCCGGCATCGCGCCGCCGCCAAACAGCCGCTTGCCCTTGCCCAGCACCAGCGGGAAGATCAACAGGCGGATCTCGTCGATCAGGTCGTTGGCAAGCAGGGTCTGGATCAGATCGCTCGATCCCTGGATGAGCAGATCTGGTCCGTCCTCCTGCTTGAGCCGACGCAAGGTCGCGACAATGTCCGGCCCGAGCGACTGGGTGTTCCGCCATGTCAGCGACTCCGGTCGATGCGTCGCCACATATTTTGTGGCGGCGTTGAAAGCTTCGCCGATCGGATCGTCCTGATAAGGCCAGTGGGCGGCGAATATGTCATAGGTCTTGCGGCCAAGCAGCAACGCGAACGGCTTGCCGAAGGTCTCGCCCATGGCAGCGCCCATCACATCGTCCCAGTAGTGGAAGGTCCATCCGCCAAGCGCGAAGCCGCTGGCTGGATCCTCTTCCGGTCCGCCAGGCGCCTGCATGACGCCATCGAGGCTGACGAATGTGGCGGCGGTGATCTTTCGCATCGGTCTACTCCATTGCTGATCCGGGCCGTTGCGGCCGGATTTCAGCGTAACGACGAACGGCGAGACGCTTTCTCGACAAGGGCCGACAAATTTCTATCGCCTGCTCGTGCCAATGCTGCGTGAAGAAAACCAGACATCGCCGAAGATGGCGGTCGCGGTGCGGTCGGGCGCCTTGTCCTTGGTCAGCCAGATGGAGCGCGTCCGGGCGGCGCGCTCGCGCGTGGGGATTTTCGCTTCTGGCGCGGCGACCGAGGCGCCGACGCAAGGGATGAACCAGGAGCCCATGAAGGGTTCGCAGGCAAAGCCGCCCTGCATGCCGGCGACCAGCATCGCCAGGCCGACGCGCTCGGCCGGACGCCAGGGAAAGATCATCCGGCCGCCGGGCTTCAATGCCTTGAGCCAGGCCGCGGGCGGGGCGACGACGCCGGCATTGACATAGATGATGTCGGAAGGCGGCAGCGGACGCATGACGGCGTCGCCATGGACGATCTCGACATTGCCGCAGGAAGCAAGGTTCGCTTTTGCGCGCGCCGCCAGGGTTTCCTCGAGCTCGAAGGCGACAACCGTGCCGCCCGGTTCAACCAGCCTTGCCAGCAGCGCCGTGTAGTAGCCGGTGCCGGCGCCAACATGGGTGACGGTTTCGCCGGGCCTGGGTTCCACCTTGCCGATCCACATGGCATGCAGCAGCGGCTCGCCATTGTTGATGCCATTGTCGGCGTCAAGCGCCACAAGCACGTTCTGGTAGATGTGGATCGGATTGGCGCTCGGCGTCGTGATCTTGCCTTTGCCGGCGATCACCGTCCACGGCCCCGGGCCGAGGAAGGTTTCGCGCGGCACCTCGGCGAAAGCGACTTCGAGCCGCGGGTCGGCCGAGCCGGCATTGGCCGCCATCAGCCGCGCGTAGAACTTCCTGGCGTCCTCGACCGTGCCCATGGTGCCGATGATAACGCGGCCTGCCGGTTTGTCGCGGGATTACTTAGGCGGGCGGGCGTCGATTTCGCCGCGGGACGAATCTCAGCCGACCCCGAACATGGTGTCGTAGAGCAGCTTGAAATTGAGCACCAGGATGACCGCGGCGACCAGCCAGGCAAGGGCCGCGACGCCGCGCGAAATGGCAAGGCTGCCCATCTTCTTCCTGTCGGATACGAACTGCACCAGCGGGATGACCGCGAAAGGCAGTTGCATCGACAGCACGACCTGGCTGAGCACCAGCAACTGGCCCGTGCCCTTCTCACCATAGAGCACGGTGACGACCACGACCGGGACGATGGCGAGGCCGCGCGTCAGGAGGCGCCGCGCCCAGTTCGGGATGCGCAGGCGCAGGAACCCTTCCATGATGATCTGGCCGGCAAGCGTCGCGGTCACCGTCGAGTTCAGGCCGGAGGCAAGCAACGCGACGGCAAACAGGATCGAGGCGATGCTGAGGCCAAGCAAGGGGGACAGAAGCTTGAAGGCGTCGGCTATCTCCGCAACGTCCTGATGGCCGCTGTTGTGGAACGCCACCGCCGACACGATGAGGATGGCGGCGTTGACGAAGAGAGCCAGCATCAACGCGATGGTGGAGTCCACCGTTGCCCATTTGATGGCATCGCGCTTGCCGGTTTCGGTGCGCTCATACGCGCGGGTCTGCACGATCGAGGAGTGCAGGTAGAGATTGTGCGGCATGACGGTGGCGCCGATGATGCCGATCGCGATGTAGAGCATCGCCGGGTTGGTGACGATTTCGGACGACGGCACGAACATCGCGTGCAGGATCGTGCCCGCAGGCGGCGCGGCGACGAAAATCTGGATGGCGAAACAGCTGAAGATGATGATCAGAAGCGCGATGACGAAGGCTTCAAGATAACGAAAGCCCTTGTTCATCAGGAGCAGCACCAGGAAGGCGTCGAGCGCGGTCAGCACGGCGCCGCCGACGAGCGGGATGCCGAACAAAAGCTGCAGCGCGATCGCCGTGCCGATCACTTCGGCGAGGTCGCAGGCGATGATGGCGAGCTCGCAGGCTATCCAGAGCAGGAAGTTGACCGGACGCGGATAATAGGCTCTGCAAGCCTGGGCGAGGTCGCGGCCGGTGGCGATGCCGAGGCGCGCGGATAACGCCTGCAGCAGGATCGCCATCAGGTTGGACAGCATGATGATGAAGAGCAGCGTGTAGCCGAATTGGGCGCCACCGGCGAGGTCGGTCGCCCAGTTGCCGGGGTCCATGTAGCCGACCGAAACCATGTAGCCCGGCCCCATGAAGGCGAACAGCCGGCGAAACCAAGCGCCCGAAGAAGGCACCGCGATCGAGGCGTTGACCTCACGCAGGCTCAGCTGCTCGTCGTCGTCCGGTCGAGCAAACCGCCACGAAGAACGGGATGCGGCAGCTGCTTCAGCGTCGGACATTGGGGATTCCTGGAATGGATCGATTGCACCCCTTATCTACGCCAGGGCTCAACATTATGCAATATGCTATATTTCATTGTTTTGGCTTTCCGAACTGAGGCGAACCGCTGCGCCGGTTGCGCGGGCCAGGGAATGTAAATAAACGGCCGAACCACATGGGTCCGTGTTATGAATACGAAGCCGATTCAAGCTTCTGCACCGAAGGAGGGGCGCATATTGGCGCTGAGGAACAGACCGGTTCGACGCGAAGAGCCACTTCCCGATGCCGAAATCCATTCGGAGGGGTTCCGGCAGACGCGTGAGGCGCGCCGCGGCGCGCTCGTCGAGGACTATGTCGAATTGATCGCCGACCTGATCGAGGACGGCAACGAGGCGCGGCAGGTCGATATCGCGGCCAGGCTCGGCGTCGCCCAGCCGACGGTGGCCAAGATGCTGACCAGGCTTTGCGCCGACGGACTGGTTTCCAGGAAACCCTATCGCGGGGTTTTCCTGACCGAAGCCGGCCGTAAGGTCGCCGAGGAGAGCCGTATCCGCCATCAGACGGTTGAAGCCTTCCTGCGCTCGCTTGGCGTCAGCGCCGAAACCGCGCGCATAGACGCCGAAGGCATCGAGCACCATGTCAGCGCCGAGACGCTGGAAGCATTCCGCAGGGCGATGACGTCCACACGTTGAGCTTTATGGGCCAGCCCTTGGGTGGGGAAAGTGCCACGCGGCAAGCGCGGCGCAAACGGTCACGAACGCGTCGTCATCGAAGCGAAAAATGCTGTGACTCGGCTTTGCCGTTGGGATAATTGTTCCGAGGGCAAGGCCCGTCCGTATGTTCCAGCTTGTGAGGAGTTGCCATGCTCTGGAGAGGCCGCCGTCAGAGTGACAACATCGAGGACGACCGCAACGACAGCGGTGGTGGCGGCGGGTTCGGCGGTGATCCGGGTCAATTCCGCATACCGATCGGCGGTGGCGGTGGCGGCATGTCGATGTCCAGCCTCATCATTTTCGCGGTGGTCGCGCTGATCGCGTGGGGTGTCTTCGGCATCAATCCGCTGCAGCTTCTGAATGGCGGCGACATCGGCGGCGGCCAGATAACCAGCAACAGCCCGCAGGGCAGCGGCGGTGGCGCGCCCGCCAACGACGAGATGAAGCAGTTCGTCGCAACGGTGTTGGCCGATACCGAAGACACCTGGACGGGCATCTTCAAATCGCAGGGTCTGACCTACGAAGATCCCAAGCTGGTGCTGTTCAGCGGCCAGATCCGTTCGGCCTGCGGCGCGGCAAGCGCGTCGGCGGGACCGTTCTATTGCCCCGGTGATCGCAAGGTCTATCTCGACATGACCTTCTTCCAACAACTCGACCAGCAGTTCGGCGCGTCCGGCGAATTCGCCCGGGCCTATGTGATCGCGCATGAGGTGGGCCATCACGTGCAGAACCTGACTGGCATCCTGCCCAAGTTCAACAAGATGCGGGAGGGGATGAGCGAAGCGGACTCGAACAAGATGTCGGTGCGCATCGAGCTGCAGGCCGATTGCTTCGCCGGCATCTGGGCGCATTTCACCGCCCAGAAAGGCATCCTCGAACAGGGCGACATGGAAAGCGCGTTGAACGCCGCCAAGCAGATCGGCGACGATACGCTACAGAAGCGCGCGCAGGGCTATGTCGTGCCCGAAAGCTTCAACCATGGCACCTCGCAACAGCGGCAGACCTGGCTCGCGCGTGGCTACAAGAGCGGCAAGCTCACGGATTGCGACACGTTCAACAATCCGATCTGAGGCGGCGAGGCGGCTGCCGCCTCTTGGCGCAGGCATAGCTGTCAGGATGAGGCAGTTGTAGTCGTTCGCTTATTGTTCCGGGCGACAAGCTCGCCTATAAGGTGCGTCCCGCCTTGCCCCGGGCGGCCGAGGAGCTTGTCATCATGATCGATCCCAAAACCGCCAGGCGGGGCCTTGCGCTCGTCTTCACCACGCTGCTGCTCGACATCATCGGCTTCGGCATCATCATGCCGGTGCTGCCGGCCTACCTGCAGGAACTCACCGGCGTCGGCGTCTCGGAGGCGGCGATCGAAGGCGGCTGGCTGTTCTTCGTCTATGCCGTCATGCAGTTCTTCTTCGCGCCCATCATCGGCGGCTTGAGCGACCGGTTCGGCCGGCGTCCGGTGCTGCTTGCCTCGGTACTGACCTTCTCGATCGACAACCTGATCTGCGCCGTCGCATGGTCCTATCCGATACTGTTCATCGGCCGGGTGCTGGCCGGCATTTCGGGCGCTAGCTACTCCACGACATCGGCCTTCATCGCCGACATCTCGAACGATGAGAACCGGGCGAAGAATTTCGGTCTGCTCGGCATAGCCTTCGGCGTCGGCTTCGTCATCGGCCCCGTGCTGGGCGGGCTGCTCGGCACGTTCGGGCCGCGCGTGCCGTTCTATTTCGCCGCCGGGCTGGCCTTCGTGAATTTCCTGATCGCGATGTTCTTCCTGCCGGAAACGCTGGACCAGAAGCATCGCCGCCGCTTCGAGTGGAAACGCGCCAATCCGGTCGGCACGCTGCTGCAGATGCGCAACTACCCGGGCATCGGCTGGATAGGGTTCGTCTTCTTCCTGATGACGCTCGGCCACATGATGTATCCGGCGGTATGGGCCTTCGTCTCCAGCTACCGCTACGGCTGGAGCCAGCAGCAGATCGGCTTTTCGCTCGGCGCCTTCGGCCTCTGTGGGGCTATCGTCATGGCGACCGTGCTGCCACGCGTCATCCCCAAGCTGGGCGAGTGGAGGACGGCGGCTATCGGCCTGACGTTCACGGCGATCAGCGCCTTCGGCTACGCCTTCGCGACGCAGGGCTGGATGATCTATGCGGTGATCGTCGCGGGCTGCCTGGAGGCGCTTGCCGATCCGCCGCTCAGAAGCCTTGCCGCGGGAAAGGTGCCGCCTTCGGCGCAGGGCGAGCTGCAGGGCGCGATGACCTCGCTGTTCTCGATCACCTCGATCATCACGCCGCTGCTCTATACGGCGATCTTTTCCTGGTTCACCGGGCCGAGCGCGCCAGTCGTGTTCGGCGGCGCGCCTTACCTGGTCGGCGCGGTCTTCCTGGTGCTCGCGCTTGTCGTGTTCGTCACCAAGGTTGCCAGGCCGACGCCGAATGAGGTCGAGCGCATGCACGCCAAGGAGGCGGTGACGGACGCGGCTTGAGGACGTGTCGCGTTACGCGCGCTCGGCCAAAGCCTGCTCGCCGCGCCGCTCGCGGATGAGGTTGACGAAGCGGCGGAAGAGATAGTGCGAATCCTGCGGGCCGGGCGAGGCCTCGGGATGGTGCTGGACCGAGAACACCGGCCGACCGGTGAGCGCGATGCCGCAGTTCGAGCCGTCGAAGAGCGAGACGTGGGTTTCCTCGACGCCCTCGGGAAGCGAGTCCGCGTCGACCGCGAAGCCATGGTTCATCGAGACGATCTCGACCTTGCCGGTGGTGTGATCCTTCACCGGGTGGTTGGCGCCGTGATGGCCCTGATGCATCTTCTCGGTCCTGCCGCCGAGCGCCAGCGCCAGCATCTGGTGGCCGAGGCAGATGCCGAACACCGGAATGTTGGTCTTCAGCAGGTCCTGGATGACCGGCACGGCGTATTCGCCGGTCGCTTCCGGGTCGCCGGGACCGTTGGAGAGGAAGATGCCGTCCGGCTGCATAGCGAGGATTTCCTCGGCAGCGGTCTTGGCGGGCACGACGGTGACCTTGGCGCCGAGACCCGCGAGCAGGCGCAGGATGTTGCGCTTGACGCCGTAGTCGACGGCGACGACATGCATCGTCGGCTCGTCCTGCTCGCCAAAGCCTTCGTTCCAGACCCAGGGCGTCTCACGCCAGACAGAGGACTGGCCGGAGGTGACTTCCTTGGCGAGGTCGAGCCCGATCAGGCCAGACCAGGCGGCAGCCTGCCGCTTCAGGTCGTCGATGTCGAAGACGCCGTCGGGCGCATGCGCGATGATGGCGTTGGGCATGCCCTTCTCGCGGATCAGCACGGTGAGCGCGCGGGTGTCGATGCCCGAAAGAGCGACGATGCCGCGCTTCTTCAGCCATTGGTCGAGATGTCCGGCGGCGCGGTAGTTCGACGGGTCCGTGACATTGGCCTTGAAGATGGCGCCGACCGCGCCGGCGCGGGCCGCCGGGTTGAGGTCCTCGATGTCCTCGTCGTTGGTGCCGACATTGCCGATATGCGGGAAGGTGAAGGTGACGATCTGGCCGGCATAGGACGGATCGGTGAGGATCTCCTCGTAGCCGGTGAGCGCGGTGTTGAAACACACTTCCGCCACCGCCGATCCTGTCGCACCGAGGCCGCGGCCCTCGATCACCGTGCCGTCGGCGAGCACCAGAAGGGCGGTCGGCGTTTCGGTGGCCCAGGGGGCGGTGGTCGTGGCCATGGCGGCACTCCTGTCAGGCGCTT
>NZ_JANINM010000364.1:17086-25415 GCF_024509055.1 Mesorhizobium sp.
TCGGTGGCCCAGGGGGCGGTGGTCGTGGCCATGGCGGCACTCCTGTCAGGCGCTTAAACGGTCGGCAGGACCGCTTGCGCAGCAAGGCGCGCGAAGCAGGCTTGCCCACTTGCACACGCCGGTTCTTTCTAGCCAAGCCGTTTTCCCAAAACCGCTACGCGCATTTTAGGCGACATGACTTCATTGTCTCATGCAGGACCGAGTACATAGGGGAAGGCGCGGGAGCGGTCAATGCGGCGGTCCCGAACCAAGGCTGATTTGCTTTCGTCCAGCAATATCAGCAGCTTGCCGGAATTTGCGTTAGCCGATCGGCAAAGCTATTGTCCGCCGCATTCGAAGGAGAAGCACGATGCGCGACAAAATCGCCGAATCCCTGAAGAGCGCGATGAAGGCGCAGGACAAGCACCGCCTGCCGACGCTGCGGCTGATCCAGGCCGCCATCCACGACCGCGATATCGCCAATCGCGGCGCTGGCAAGCCGCCGGCGAGCGAGGAGGAGATCCTGCAGATCCTGGCCAAGATGGTGAAGCAGCGCGAGGAATCGGCCAAGGCCTTCGAAGACGGCAAGCGACCGGAACTGGCGGCGCAGGAGCGCGGCGAGATGGAGATCATCCGCGCGTTCCTGCCGACGCAGCTCGACGATGCGGCAATCACCGCGGCGGCGCGCGAGGCGATCGCGGCGACCGGCGCCGCCAGCCAAAAGGACATGGGTAAGGTGATCGGCGCGCTGAAGCAGAAATATGCCGGGCAGATGGACTTCGCCAAGGCCAGCGCCATCGTCAAGGGGCTGCTGCAGTAGGTGCGGCTTCGCTAATCCTTGCACATCGGGACCGGCTGCGGCGGCGGCGCCGGATGGTCCTTCTTGTACTGCGCGATGATCGGCTCCAGCGTCTTCTTCGGCCAGAATTTAGGGGCGCCGATCTCCTTCAGGCAGGAGGCGTTCCAGTAGACACCCGCGGCCGAGAGCGCCTGGCCGCCCGACTTGGCGCGCGCAACGGCGGCGATGTCGCGCGATTCCGGATAGATGTAGAGCGTCGTCGGGTTGTTCTTCACGAGGGGGATGATCTGTTCGGCATCGGCCGGCGACCAACTGGTGCAGCCATTGCTGCGGCCGCCGGCATAGTTCACCAGCTTGCCGAAGGGGACAAGGCCATCGTGGTCGGCGTATGAGCTGTTCGGTTCCTTGCGCATGCACATGCCTCTGAGCAAGGCAGCCGGATGGCCGCCGATCACGCGCTGCCTTGCGTTCGCCGCTTCGCCTTCGCCGTCGAACTGGATGAAGGTGCGCATGAACACCGCGTTTTGCGCGCCGACACGGTAGTAGCCCTTGAAGGACGTCTTGGTCTCGGCGGTCATGTAGGCGCCGCCGGCCGTCAGCTCGGAGTCCATCGCGTTGCCGAAGTTCTTGGCGCAACGCCTGCCATTGGAGAAGTCGGCGACGCCCTTGAGGTTGCGGCCGCCGCCATGGCCCGAGGAAACCGCGCGGAAGAGCTGCTTGGCTTCGCAGATGATGTAGTAACGCTGACCCAGCACACTGTTGCCCAGATCGCCGGGACGCGTGGCGTCCATGGCGAAATAGCAGGGGTTGCTGACCGAACCGTCGCTGACCTTCTTCTGGTAGAGCGCGCGCGCCCGTTCCAGCACGACCTGCGAGATCTGGCCCTCGCCGTCGCCGACATGGCGCTGCAGCCAGTCGGGAATGTTCGATGGCCGCAAGGCCGCGAATGAAGTGACGGACGCCGTCAGCGCGGCCAGCACGGCGACAAGACAAAAGATGGCCGCGCCCAGCGGAATAGATCTCAACCGCACCGGTTCGCCCTCCTGTCGAAGCGTAGTCTGGCACCCGTGAATCACACGGGCCGATCATAGAAGGTCTCGCACCCAACGGCGAAACACTTCTAGTTCAGCGACGTCTTTTGGAGGTGGAATTACGGCGACATTTGAAGCCGCCATGCAATCTCGGCGATTTCCGGTCCGTTTCGGTTCAGCTATCATCTGATTCCGGCGCGCCCAAGCCTCCTCCCTCCGTCGGGAAAGCATTGTCCATGCAGGGCTTTCGATCACCGAACCAACTGTTCGAGCGCCGGGCATGAGGAGGGGCTGCCAAGACTGCTCGCGGCAGGAGGTTTTTCGATGCGGCTTTCCGCGCCAATCTATCATCTGAAGCGTCAGGCGAGGCTCCTGTCGCGCCGGGAAAATGTTCCCCTTCACGATGCGCTCGACCGGGTCGCCGCCGGGGAAGGCTTCGGCAGTTGGAGCCTGCTAGCGGCCAAAGCCGCCGAGGCTGCGCCCGCCGGCCATCTATTGGCCCGGCTGACGCCCGGCGACATGGTTCTGATGGCGGCGCGGCCGGGCCAGGGCAAGACGCTGATGAGCCTCGAACTCGCCGTGGCGGCCATGAGGCGGGGCAATCGAGCCGTGTTCTTGACGTTGGAATACATGCACGCCGATATCCTGGACCGGTTCCGTGACATCGGGGTCGAACCCGCAGATTTCGACCACCTGTTCGACTTCGACAATTCCGACGGCATCAGCGCCGGCTACATCATCGAAACCTTACGGTCAGCGCCGCGCGGCACGCTTGCGGTCATCGACTATCTGCAACTGCTCGACCAGAAGCGTGAGAATCCCGAGCTCATGGTCCAGATCCGCGCCTTGAGGTCTTTCGCCCGGGAACGCGGACTGGTGCTGGTCTTCATTTCACAGGTCGACAGGTCGTACGACCCCGCCAGCAAACCCTTCCCGGATATCGGCGATATCCGGCTGCCGAATCCGCTCGACCTGTCGCTGTTTGACAAGGCCTGCTTCCTGAACAAGGGCGAAATCCAGTTTCACGCGACTTGAGGGCAATGCGTCCGGCGGCTATCCGTGGTCTCGACAGGAAACGAGCCATGATCGAAATCGTCAAACCCGCGCTCGAACACTTGCCGTCCTACAAGGCGGCGCTGGAGCGCGGGTGGTCGCCCGACAATGTGCGGCTCCTGGAAGCGACGCGCGAGCAGCTCGAGGCGATCGAGAAGGATCCCGTTGAATTTCTTGCAAGCCTTGACGATCCCGAAGCGAAGGGACCGCCGCTGACGCTTCCGGACGGCACCAAGGTCGCGCGGCTGCCGGGCTTCCGGCGCTGGATCTGGGATGGCGAGGCCGCCGGTTCGATCGGCTTTCGCTGGCAGAGGGGCACGTCGGCGCTGCCTTCGCACGTGCTTGGCCATATCGGCTATGCGGTGGTGCCGTGGAAGCGAGGCCGCGGTTATGCCACCGCAGCGCTGCGGCTGATGCTGGACGAGGCGAGGGCGGTCGGGCTCGATTACGTAGAGATCACCGCGAAGCCGGGCAACCCGGCCTCGCAAAAGGTGATAACGACAAATGGCGGCAGGCTCGTCGGTCGCTTCTTCGAGGATGCCGCCTATGGCGGCGCGGAGAGCCTGAGGTTCCGGATCGACCTTTAAAGGTTACTCGCCAGGCCTGGCCAGCCTTCCTTCCTCGGCCTTGTGATAGAACTGGCTTGCCACAAGCCAGCCTTTGAGCGGCCGCAGCGGCGGGATGCAGGTCGCGAGCACGATCGGGATCGAAACGAAGGCATGGAACCACATGGAGGGCTCGAAGGTCACCTGGGCCCAGACGGCGAACAGCACCGAAGGCACACAGGCAAAGCAGATGACGAAGAAGGCCGGGCCGTCGGCGGGGTCGGCAAAGGAGTAGTCGAGTCCGCAGACATCGCATTTCGGAGCCAGTTTCAGGAATCCCTCGAACAGGTGGCCCTCTCCGCAACGCGGACAGCGGCCCCGGATCCCTACCTGCCAAGGTACCAGACGTGGATAATGCGCAAGGTCTTCCATGATCGTCGCTCCAATGGACCTCGCATAAGGCCAGCCTGGCCTTGAGGTCTCGGGTACATACATATATCATACTTGTATGCATACAATGCGACAAAATGTATGGATTGGCGAAAGTGACCGGTGAAAGTGACCTCAACTGGCGCCCGGTCCTGGAGGTGGGGCCGAGACCTGTCTACCTGAAGATCGTCGACGCCCTTGCGGATGCCCGGTCGAGCGGCCGATTGCAGCCCGGCGACAGGTTGCCGCCGCAGCGGGAACTTGCGCGGCTGCTGGGGGTCGATCTCACGACGGTCACGCGGGCGTTTTCCGAGGCCAGGCGCAGGAACCTGATCGACGCGACGGCGGGCCGTGGCACCTTCGTCACGCCGGGCGAGCCGGAGGAGCCTGTCCTCGATCTAAGCATGAACATTCCGCCGGCACCGACCGGCCTCAACCTGCCCGCCCTGATCAGGTCGGGTGTCGAAGGGTTGCTCAAGCGCTCCAGCGCGGAAGCGCTGCTTTCCTACCATCCCGGTCCGGGTTCGCCCGTGGAGCGCGCGGTCGGCACGTCATGGCTTGCCGAAACGGGGGACAGGCTGCCGGTCGACAAGGTCGTTGTCGGTTCTGGCGCGCAGGCGCTGCTCACGGCCGTGCTTCTGTCACAGACGCGCGAGGGCGACACGATCCTTGCCAATGCGCTGACCTATCCCGGCCTGATCGCGCTGGCCGAGGCCACGCGGCGCAAGCTTGCCGCTGTGGGCAATGACGGCGAGGGCATGCGGCCGGACGATATCGAGGAGGCGGCGCGAAAGCATAACGCCCGCGTTCTCTACCTCAACCCGACGCTTCAGAACCCGACCGCGTCGGTCATGCCCGAAGGCAGGCGGCGCGAACTCGCCCGCATGGCCGGCAAGCTCAAGCTGACCATCATCGAGGACGACCCCTACAGCCGCCTGCTCGTCGCGCCGCCACCAGCCTTTCTGAGCTTGGCGCCGGAGCGGACCTTCCATGTCGCGACATTGGCGAAATGCATCTCGCCCTTCCTGCGCACGGCCTTCCTGGCGGCACCCGACGCGCAAGCCGCCGAGCGGATCGCCAGAGCGATACGCGGCACGACGATGATGGCGCCGCCACTGATGACGGGCCTCGCCTGCGAGTGGCTGCGAGGCGGCCTTGCCGGGGAGATCACCGGCGGCGTGCGGGCCGAAGCGCAGGCCCGGCAAGAGATCGCCCGCAGCATCTTGACTGAAGGCTTCGTGGCAGCGGACGCCAGCCTGCATCTCTGGTATCCGCTGCAGAGCCAGTTGCGTTCGGGCGAGGTGGCCGACATCGCCCGCCGCCGAGGGCTGGCCATCAGCCCGGCGGAAGAGTTTGCGGTTGGGCAGGACTTCGCCAACGGTTTCCGCCTGGCGCTGGGGGCCACTCCCAATCGGGAACGGCTGAAGGAAGGCCTTCAAAGCCTGGCTTCCATCCTTTCGGGAACGCCAGGCGCCTCGCGGCAGAAGGTCTGAGCCAACAACCCGACGGCCAGATGCCAGCTACTCCGCCGCCGCAGGCAGCGGCGGTGTCGCGCGGCTGCGCCATTCCCAGGTTTGCGAGGCAATCGCCACCACCACCGCCACCAGCATCGCGAGCGAGCCCGCCAACGGCAGGCTGCGATAGCCATAGCCGGCATTGAGCATCGCCGCGCCCAGTGACGCGGCTAGCGCGATGCCGACATTGAAGCCGGACGGGATCAGCGAGGAGGCGAGGTTCGAAGCGTCGGCCGTCCAGGCGAGGATACGGGTCTGGATCGGCGCGCCGATGGCGAAGTTGAGACCGCCCCAGATGACGATCGCGACGATCATCGGCACCGGGTATGGGCTGACAAGATGTATGACACCGAGCGCCACCGCCTGCAGGGCAAGCATGACGATCAGCGACGGCATCAGCTTCCAGTCGGCAAGCTTGCCGCCGACCAGGACGCCGATCGTGGCGCCGACGCCGTTGAGCAGCAGCACCCAGGGGATCAGGCTCTCGTCGAGGCCCGTCACTTCGAGCAGCATCGGCGTGATGTAGGTGAACAGCGCGAACTGGCCGATCATCAGCATCAGCATGAGGATCAACGACGTCCAGACCTGCTGGCGGCCGAGCACACGCACTTCGCGCGCCAGGCCGGCCGGCCGATTGGCGGCGCCGGCCGTGCGCGGCAGCAGCGCCAGCATGGCGACGATGGCGATGATCCCAAGAGAGCCCATCACCCAGAAGGTGGCGCGCCAGCCCCACAGGCTGCCGATCGCGGTGCCGGCCGGCACGCCGATGACGTTGGAGACGGTCAGGCCAGACAGGATCACCGCCACGGCCCTGCCGCGCTGATCCTCGCGCACCAGGCTGACCGCGACCACCATGGCGACGCCGAAATAGCAGCCATGCGCCACGGCGGTCGCGATGCGCAGCAGAAGCATCGCGGTGAAGTCGGGCGCCAGCGCGCAGGCCGCCTGGCCAAGGGTGAAGGCGATCGTCAGCCCGATGAGCAGCGTCTTGCGCGAGACCTTGCTGGTGGCCAAAGCAAGCAGCGGGCCGCCGATGGCAATGCCGCAGGCATAGCCGGAAACGAGGTAGCCGGCGGTCGGCACCGAAACACCAAGGCCCTGCGCTACCTCGGGCAGCACGCCGGCAATGACGAATTCGGTGGTGCCGAAGGCGAAGGCGGCAAGGAAAAGGGCAATCAGCGGCAGCATGTTTCAAAACATATGCAAGGAATGCGCGCCTCAAACCACGCCTGCGCGAGCGCTGCAATGCAGAAATTGGCGATGGCGCTTTAGCTTTTCTTGACTGGACCGATCAAGTCGGCCGGTCACTCCGACTACGCGGCGGTTTTGCGTCCGTAGGGGATCTTCAGCCAGGCCCGTTCATGCAGGTAGTAAAGCAGCGACTTGGTGACGACTTCGGTGAGCCCGATTGTGGCGGCGAGCTTGATGCTGCCGGTGACCACCAGCGATATGATCATCGTGTCGACCGTGCCGGTGGCGCGCCAGGAAAGCGCCTTGGCGAAGCTGCGCGAATGCGTGTCCATCGACCGATCGTCCTCCCAAAAGGTCCTCAGCCGATCCTTAGCCGACGGGAACGAGGATGGGCAAAGACTTTGTTCTGTCCGGCGCGAGGCACACCGTCGATGCGACGGTTTAGCTGGCCTTCAGCCGCGAGCCACCGAGCAGGCCACGCTCCTCCAACACCGGATAGGCGATCGAGGCGAGCAGCGAGTTGATCTGCTTCAGGTCGCGGATCGTGTCGAGGTGGATCGAGCTGGTCTCGACGCTCTTGGCGGTGCCCTCTCGCAGGCGCAGGAAATGGCTGGCGCTGGTTTCCTTCTCGCGCTCGCGCAAAAGATCCTTTTCCAGCACCAGCTGGCGCGCGGTTTCCGGATCGCGCGAGACCAGCACATTGAACGCCAGCCGCGCATTGGCAAGCACCGAGGAGTGGAAGGCGCGGAGCTCCTGCCAACCTTCCGGCGTGAAGGCCAGGCCGCGCTCAAGCTTCTTCTTCACATGCACCAGCATGTTGCGCACGATGATGTCGCCGACCTGCTCCAGCTTGACGCAGGCGCCGATCAGTTCCTGGCAACGCAACGCCTCGTCCTCGGTCAGTGGATTCCTGGTGATCTTGGCGAGATAGAGCTTGATCGCGGCATGCTTCCTGTCGACGCGGTCGTCGAGGGCGGCAAGCGCCTTGATCTTGGCGGGATCGGCGTCCTCATAGAGCTCGATGATGCGCTTTAGCATGATCTCGACGGTCTCGCAGACCCGCACCACCTCGCGCGTGGCGTTGGCGAGCGCCTGGCTCGGTGTGTCGAGCGCGCTCTCGTTCAAAGCCGAAAGCTCCACGACGTCGAGCGCGGCGACGGGCTCAGACTTGCTGCCGAGTGCCACGATCCGCCCGGAAGCGCGATAGACGAGGCCGGCAAGCGGCAGGCCGGCAAGCAGGATCAGCACGTTGAACAGGATGTGGGCGTTGACGATCTGATCAGGCGCGGTTTTGCCGAGGAAGGCGAAATGCGGCTTGAAGGTCATGATCAGGACCAACATGATCAGCGAGCCGAGGCCGCGCATCAGGAGATTGCCTATCGGCACGATGCGCACCTCGGGCGTGGCCGACCGCGTCAGCATCGGCGCGATGAGCGAGGAACCAAGGTTGACGCCGAGTACCAGCACGACGCCCAGTTCGGGCGTGATCAGCCCGCGGCCCGCCAGCGTCGCCATCAGAAGGACCGCGGCGATGCTGGACTGGAACAGCCAGGTGACCAGCGCTGCCAAAAGATAGGTCGTGATGGAATCGCCCGAGAAGTAATTGATGATCAGCGGCATCAGGTCGCTGTTGCGCAGCGGCTCGGATGCCTGGCCGATCATCTCCAGCGACAGAATCAGCAGGCCGACGCCGATCAGGATGCGGCCCAATTGCCGCCAGTCGCGCCGCTCGGTGGCCATGAACATGACCGTCCCCGCGATCAGGCAAAGCGGCACCAAGAGCGTGAG
>NZ_JANINM010000364.1:25453-28391 GCF_024509055.1 Mesorhizobium sp.
CGAACCGATCTCGGCGCCGCGCACCGCCAATTGCCCGGCGGCGCCCGAAACGATGCCCGCGCCAGCGAAGGAGCCGACCAGCAGCGTCACCGCGGTCGAGCTCTGCAGCGCGACCGCCAGCCCGCAGCCGGCCAGCACCGCCATGATCGGGTTGCGCATGGTGGCGCGCAGCCTGTGGCGTAGCACGTCGCCATAGGCGCGTTCGACACCGGTCTTCACCATGCGGGTGGCGAACAGCATCAGCGCCACCGCGCCGGCAAGGTGCAGGAGGACGACGGAGCCGCTCACAGCCGACCTCGCGGGGCAGCTCTGGCGACGCGGAGAAGGGTACGTATCTTAGCCATTTCGAGGCGGGAATACACCAATTAAGGTTAGCCGAGTAATAGATTTTTCTGATGTGATGATCGTCTCGGCTCGACGGACCATGTCGGAAATGGGCGGACGGCATATTGGTTGCGTGCGGCCCGCCGCGTCGCTTCGCCTCACAACGCCGCAATGCCGGAGCGACATGGCCGGAGGAGATCCCGAGTCTTGTTGAAGCAGCTTTTGCAAGCACCGGAAACCATTACAGAATTGTAATTCTCATGTTCAGTTTCGGTTCATCCACTGGCGGCTATTCCTCCGCCCATCGACAACCAAGGAGAACCGACTATGAAGCGTCTCGTACTTTCCGCCGTCACTGCCTCGATGCTGGCCGCCTCGGCCTTCTCCGGCCAGGCCGCGCCGCTCGCCCAGCCGAGCGCGCCGCAGTCGAATTACACGCAGGTCGACTGGCAGAAGCCGGACCGGCATTTCGACAAGCGTGTGATCGTCAAGAAGAAGGTGGTGAAGCGCAGCCATTGGCGCAACGGCCAGAGATATTCCAACTGGAAGCGTCACCAGCCGGTCCGCGACTGGAACCGCTACGGCCTGCGCCGCCCTGGTCCCGGCCAGGAGTGGATCCGCGTCGGCAACGACTATGTGCTGGTCGGCATCCTCTCCGGCATCATCTTCGGCGCGATCGCCACGCAGTAAATCGGGACAAAATCCTCAAATCCAGAAAGAAGGCGGCCTCGAGCCGCCTTCTTTTCGTCTGTGAAAAGCGGGTACGATAGGCGGGACAGAGTCGCCGCGCCCGGTCGGCTCGACTATATGGAGGGCAAACGAGTTTCCCGATGCGCTTTCCGCCTGCCTTCCTCGACGAGATACGCGACCGCGTGCCGATTTCATCGGTCATCGGCGCGCGTGTCGCATGGGAC
This sequence comes from Mesorhizobium sp., assembly GCF_024509055.1. Classification (GTDB taxonomy): domain Bacteria; phylum Pseudomonadota; class Alphaproteobacteria; order Rhizobiales; family Rhizobiaceae; genus Mesorhizobium. The sequence continues at coordinate 26,692 of NZ_JANINM010000364.1, forward strand.
AGGAAGAAGACCAACGCGTCGCGCGGCGACTACTGGGCCTGCTGCCCGTTCCACGGCGAGAAAAGCCCGTCCTTCCACTGCGAAGACAAAAAGGGGCGCTATCACTGCTTCGGCTGCTCCGTTTCGGGCGACCATTTCAAGTTCCTCACCGAGCTCGACGGCATGAGTTTTCCCGAGGCGGTCGAGAAGATCGCCGAAATGGCCGGCGTGCCGATGCCGGTGCGGGACGAACGGGAGGAACGGCGCGAGAAGGAACGCGCCAGCCTGACAGACGTGATGGAGATGGCGACGGCCTTCTTCCAGGAGCGGCTGCAGGGCGCGGAAGGCGCCAAGGCGCGCGCCTATCTCAGAGAGCGCGGACTGACGTCGGCGACGCAGCAATCCTTCCGGCTGGGCTATGCGCCCGACAGCCGCAACGCGCTCAAGGAACATCTTGCCGCCAAGGGCGTGCCGAAGGCCGATATCGAGGCTTGCGGTCTGGTGCGGCACGGCGACGACATCCCGGTCTCCTATGACTGGTTCCGCGACCGCATCATGTTTCCGATCCCGGATTCGCGCGGCAAGATCATCGCCTTCGGCGGTCGCGCGCTGGCGCCTGACGCTCTGGCCAAATACATGAATTCGCCGGAGACCGAGCTCTTCCACAAAGGCAACGTGCTCTACAATTTCGCCCGCGCCCGCAAGGCATTGGCCAAGGGCGGCACGGTGATCGCGGTCGAAGGCTATATGGACGTGATCGCGCTGGCGCAGGCCGGCTTCGAGAACGCCGTGGCGCCGCTCGGCACGGCGCTCACCGAAAACCAGCTCGAGCTCCTGTGGCGCATGGCGCCGGAGCCGGTGCTGTGCTTCGACGGCGACAAGGCCGGGTTGAAAGCGGCATGGCGGGCGGCCGACATGGCGCTGCCTTCGGTCCAGCCGGAACGTCGCGTGCGCTTTGCGCTGCTGCCCGACGGCAAGGACCCGGACGATCTGGTCAAGGCCGATGGGCCGGATGCGTTCCGCGCCGTGCTCTCGCAAGCGCGGCCGCTGGACGAGTTGTTGTGGATGCGCGAGACGGCCGGCGGTGTCTTCGACACGCCGGAGCGACGGGCGGGGCTGCAAAAGACGGTGGGAGAGCTCGCCAGCCGCATCCGCGACGAAAGCACGCGCTATCAATACCAACAGGTGATGCGCGAGCGGGTGCGGAGCTTCTTCGGCGCCCAGCGCGACGCAAGGCAGGGTCGTCAGGATGGTGGCCGGCCGGGCGAGCGCGGCCAGGGCAAGGCCGCGGCACCCGGCGGACAGTTCGCGAAGGGCGGAGGCGGTCGCATCGCGATCACCGAAAGCCTCGGCCAGTCGGCGCTGGTCAAGCGAGGCAACGAGATGATGTCGGTGCGCGAAGCGACGATCATCGTGGCGCTGGTGAACCATCCAGCCTTGATCGACGAAAATTTCGCGCATGTCGAATTCCTCGACCTTGCCAACTCGGATTTGCGCAAGCTCCACGTCGCCATCCTCGATGCGATGGCGCATGACGCGGCCGACGATCGCGCTTCGGTCATCGACACCATCGAGCGCGCCGGGTGCGGCGGCATCTGGGAACGGTCGGTCGAGCTCATCAGGCGCGCCCGGCAGTGGCCGGCGCTCGAAACCGCGGCGCTCGACGATGCGCGCGACGCCTTCAACCAGGCACTGCACTTGCAGCGCAGCGCGCGCACCTT
>NZ_JANINM010000365.1 GCF_024509055.1 Mesorhizobium sp.
TCGGCAACACCGTCGTGCCGCAGGACGTCATCAAGCAGTCCGGCGCCGATATCCTACGGCTTTGGGTGGTGACGACCGACTATTGGGAAGACCAGCGCCTCGGCAAGAATGTGCTGCAGACCAATATCGACGCCTACCGCAAGCTCAGGAACACCATCCGCTGGATGCTGGGTACGCTTGCGCATGACGACGGCGAGACCGTGCCGCTGGAAGCGATGCCGGAACTGGAGCGGCTGATGCTGCACCGGCTGTCCGAGCTCGACGAGGTGGTGCGCCAGGGCTACGACGCCTTCGAGTTCAAGCGCATCACCCGCGCGCTGCTCGACTTCATGGTTGTCGAGCTGTCGGCCTTCTACTTCGACATCCGCAAGGACGCGCTTTACTGCGACGGCCCTTCGAGCCTGCGCCGCAGGGCCGCCGTCCAGGTGGTGCGCCATCTCTTCGAATGCCTGGTGAAGTGGCTGGCGCCGATGCTGCCCTTCACCACGGAAGAGGCTTGGCTCGACCGTCATCCCGGCGCCGTCTCGGTGCATCTCGACCAGTTCCCGGCGATTCCGGAAAACTGGCGCAACGAGGCATTGGCCGAAAAGTGGCGTGAGGTCCGGCAGGTGCGCCGCGTCGTCACCGGCGCGCTCGAGATCGCGCGCGCCGAGAAGCTGATCGGCTCCTCGCTAGAAGCCGTGCCGGTGGTCACCATCGACGATGCAGCGCTTGAAGCTGCGATCGCCGATGTCGACATGGCCGAGATGGCGATCACCAGCGATCTCGTCATCAGGCACGGCAAGGCGCCCGATGGCGCCTTCACGCTGGACGACGTCAAGGGCGTGGCGGTGGTGGTCGAGAAGGCCGAGGATCGCGGTCTCGTCAAATGCGCGCGTTCCTGGCGCTACACCGCCGATGTCGGCCAGGATCCGGAATTCCCGGACGTTTCGGCTCGCGACGCGGCGGTGCTGCATGAGTTGAAGGCGCTTGGTCGGCTTTAGACCCAGTGCATAAATGCCACGCCGGGCGGGATGAGGCCGCCCGTGCGTTGCCCTTAATAAGTGGTTGAGGTAAACACGCGACACTCCGGCAGACAAATTGTCGCCGGATTTCCGTCGCAAGTGCGGGACATTGGGGGTCGCGCCTTAGGCTGGTGGGACCGAAAGGCTGTTAGAGTGGGACTTTTTGGCATGACCGAAAGAACGTTTGCGCGCGCCGCGCTGCTGGCGCCGCTTGTGGCATCGGCCGTGGCGATGTCAGGCTGCATGAGCTCGCCCACATACGGAACCGACAAGACTGCTGCCGCCCAGCTCTTTGACGATGTCTCCGGCGCCGCCTCCATCACGCCCAAGCATCGCGAAGCGATCGACTACAAGCCGCGCCCGGACCTGGTGAAGCCAGGCCCAGGCCAGAAGGAAAATCTGCCGCCGCCGCAGCAGAGCATCGAGACCGCGAGCGCCGACTGGCCCGAATCGCCCGAGGCGCGCCGCGCGCGCATCCGTGCGGACGCCACCGCGCACCAGAACGATCCGAACTATCAGCCTGAGATGGTGGACGACGTTCAGACCGATCCCGAGGCGGTGAAGAAGGCCTTGGCGGATTCGGCTTCCAACCATCCGCCACGCTGGTCGCCGGATGACTCCAACGCCGCCCGCAAGGCCGAGATCCAGCGCCGGCTTGCCGAGCAGAAGCAGGGCGACCCGACCGTCCGCAAATATCTGAGCGAGCCGCCGCTGGCCTATCGCCAGGCCGCCACGACGGCGCCGCAGAACGAGCTCGGCGAGGACGAGTACAAGAAGGAGCGCCGCCTCAAGGCGCAGGCGGAAGGCAAGAAGGGCGGCTGGTTCGACTGGCTCGGCCTGTAACCGCCGCGCCCGTAAGGGCGAAAGTCCTACGCTTCGCGTTTCTCGCGGAAGAAATCCTTGAGGATGAGAGCGGCTTCGCTCTCGCCCAGCCCCGGATAGACATCGGGTGTATGGTGACAGGTGGGCGAGGCAAAGAAGCGCACGCCATTGATCACCGCGCCGCCTTTCTCGTCGGCGGCGCCGAAATAGAGCCTCCGCAGCCTGGCAAAAGAGATGGCGCCGGCGCACATGGCGCAGGGCTCCAGCGTCACGTAGAGGTCTTGGCCAGTCAGGCGCTCGCTGGCGAGCCTGGCGCATGCCTCGCGGATCGCCAACATCTCGGCATGCGCGGTCGGGTCGGCGAGCTCACGCGTGCGATTGCCCGCTCTGGCCACCACGGTGCTGCCACTGGCGATGACCGCGCCGACCGGCACTTCGCCGCGCCTTGCAGCCGCCGCGGCCTCTTCGAGCGCCAGGGCCATGAAATCCGGCCGCTTCACGCGGTTTCCATTCCGATTACTCCTCGCCACCGGGGGGTGATCCTGTTATCTAGCGCATGACCCCGGAAATCGGAATCGGTTTTCGGACAGGAATCATGCACCAAATCAAAGTCCTACAGTGCCTTGCGCGTCCGAACGGATGCGCGGCGCCGTAGCGCAAACGAGCAAAGACCATATGGACGACAACGACAACAAACCGCCGCGCCGCAAAGGCCCTGGCAAAAGCGGGCCGGGAGCCGGCCGCGACAGCAACGCCGTTGAGGGCGGCAACAAGCGCTCCTTCGGCGCCAAGAAGCCATACGTGAAGCGCGAGCGGCCGATGGCCGCGGAAGGCGAACGACCGGCGCGCGACTTCAAGCGCAGCTACAAGCCGCGCGAGGAAGGCGCCGAGCGTGGCGAGAAGCCGTTCCGCAAGGGACCGCCGCGTGAAGGCAAGCCTTTCGAGAAGCGCGAGGGATCGCGCAAGTCCTACACGCCGCGCGGCGACCGGCCGATGGCAGCCGACGGCGGGCGCCGCGATGCCGACGGCCAGGGCCGCGGCTTCAAGCGCAGCTACAAGCCACGTGAAATGGCGACGGGCGAGGGAGCCCAACGCAGCGAAAGGCCGTTCCGCAAAGGCCCGCCGCGCGAAGGCAAGCCCTTCGAGAATCGGGACCGCAAGCCCTACACGCCGCGCGGCGACCGTGCGGCCGATGGCGAACGCGGCGAAAAGCGTTTTGATGGTCCCAGGCGTGACTTCGCCGATCGCCCCAAGCGTGACTTCGCCGAAAGGCCGAAGCGCGACTTCAGCGATCGATCGCCACGCGACCGTGGAAAGCCGGAAGGCGGCTTCAAGCCGCGCCCACGTCCAGCGGACGCTGAACCCGAGGCCGGCGAGCGCATCGCCAAGCGGCTCGCTCGCGCAGGCATCGCCTCGCGCCGCGACGCCGAGGAGCTGATCGCGGCCGGTCGCGTCAAGGTCAACGGCAAGGTACTGGAATCGCCCGCCTTCAATGTCATGGCCGACGACGTCATCCATCTCGACGGCACCGAGATCCCGCCGATCGAGCGCACGCGGCTGTTCCTGTTCCACAAGCCGGCGGGCGTGGTCACCACCAACCGTGATCCTGAAGGCCGCAAGACCGTCTTCGACGTGCTGCCGGCGGACCTTCCCAGGCTGATGACCATCGGTCGCCTCGACATCAACACCGAGGGCCTGCTGCTGCTCACCAATGATGGCGGGCTGTCGCGGGTGCTGGAACTGCCGGCCACCGGCTGGCTGAGGCGCTATCGCGTGCGTGTCCACGGCAAGGTCGAGGAGAGCGCGCTGGCCGGCCTGCGCGAAGGCATCGCGGTCGACGGCGTGTTCTACGGCGCGATCGAGGCATCGCTCGATCGCGAGCAGGGCACCAATGCCTGGCTGACGATCGGACTGCGCGAAGGCAAGAACCGGGAGGTGAAGAACATCCTCGGCGCGCTTGGCCTCGAAGTGACGCGGCTGATCCGCATTTCCTACGGACCGTTCCAACTCGAGGATCTTCCCGAGGGCCATGTGCTGGAGATCAAGGGCCGAGTGCTGCGCGACCAACTCGGCGAACGGCTGATCGAGGAGGCCGGCGCCAATTTCGACGCCGAGATCGCCAAGCCGTTTTCAAACAAGCCGGTGCGGCGCACCGAGCCGCGACGCGAGGAAACGGATCGGCCGAAGGCGACGCGCGAAGGCGATCGCCGGCCGATCGGCGAGGGTGGGCTGATCAAGGCCCGCAAGCGCCGCGAAGGCAGCCGCGACGAGGCGCTGGGCAAGCTCACGACCAAGCCCGACAGGGCGTTTGGTGAGCGCGGTGCGAAACCGGAGCGGAGCTTCGGTGATAAGCCGCGCGGCTTCGCGGCCAAGCCAGGTGGAAAGAAGGGCGAGCGCGAGCAGCGGCCGATCGATCCGCCCGGGCAGCGCAAGGCCAATGTCTGGATGGCGCCGGGCGCGCGCCCGATCGGCAAGGGCAGGGCGGAAGCCGACGCAGCCAGGGCCGCCGAGGCCAAGGCGCGCAAGGCGTCGTTCAAGGCGGGCGGCAAGCTGCAGGGCAAGCCAGGTGCAAAGCCGTTCGGCAAGCCGAGGGGCGAGCGTCCGGAAGGTGGCGGCGACAAGCCGCGTGGCCCGAAGCCGAGGGGTGGCAATGCGGATCGTCGGCGGTGAGTTTCGCGGGCGTCCGCTGGCGACGCCCCGTTCGAACGCCATCCGTCCGACCACCGACCGCACCCGTGAGGCGGTGTTCAACGTCCTGGCGCATCGCCACGCCGAAAAGCTCGAGGGCGGCCGCGTGCTCGATCTCTTCGCCGGCACCGGCGCGCTCGGACTGGAGGCGCTGTCGCGTGGCGCTTCCTACTGCGTCTTCATCGAGGAATCGGCGGAAGGACGTGGCCTGATCCGCGACAATGTCGAGGCCTTCGGGCTAACCGGCCGCACCAAGATCTTCCGCCGCGACGCCACGCATCTGGGCGAAGCCGGCACGCTCTCGGCCTTTGGCCTGGTCTTCGCCGACCCGCCCTACGGCAAGGGACTGGGCGAGCGTGCGCTGCACTCGGCAAAGGCCGGTGGCTGGCTGTTGCCCGGCGCGCTCTGCGTGGTCGAGGAAGCCGCGTCGGCGCCGTTCTCACCCGGCGAGGGCTTTTCCGTGGTGGATGAGCGCGGTTACGGCGAGACCGTCATCCGGTTTATCGAGGTTGGCTGAGGCCGCCTCGAAAATGCCGAACAATTCACTTTGCCTCGTCGGCACAGCTTGCCTATCGTCGCGCAACCGGAACCGGAGAATTTGATGGCATTGACGGCAAAACGGCTGCGCGCTGCAATCCTTGCCGGCACTTTGGCGTTTGTGGCGGCTCCGGTGCGCGCTGCGGACGAAGCCGAGGTCAAGGATTTCCTGCTCGACAACGGCCTGGAGCTGGTCGTCATCCCGGACCACCGCGCCCCCATCGTCACCCACATGGTCTGGTACAAGATCGGCAGCGCGGACGAGCCGCCCGGCAAATCCGGCATCGCTCATTTCTTCGAGCATCTGATGTTCAAGGCCACCACCAACCACGCCGCCGGCGAGTTCGACCGCGCCGTGTCCGACATAGGCGGCTCGAACAACGCCTTCACCTCCTATGACTACACCGCCTTCCACGAGACTGTGCCGCCCTCGGCGCTCGAGCAGATGATGGGCTTCGAGGCCGACCGCATGCGCAACCTGATCCTCACCGACGATGTCATCAAGACCGAGCGTGACGTGATCCTGGAGGAGCGCCGCTCGCGCATCGACAGCAATCCCCAGGCGGTGCTTGAAGAGGAAGTCAGCGCGACGTTGTGGCAGAACCAGCCCTATCGCATCCCTGTGATCGGCTGGATGCAGGAGATGAAACAACTGAACCGCCCCGACGCCAAGGCCTTCTACGATAGCTACTACCGGCCGAACAACGCCGTGGTCGTGGTGGTGGGCGACGTCGACCCCGACGCGGTCAAGGCCATGGCCGAACGGACCTTCGGCAAGGTGGCGCGGGGGCCGGACCTGCGCCCGCGCATCCGCCCGGTCGAGCCCGAGCAAAACACCAAGCGCACGGTGACGCTCACCGACGCGCGCGTCTCGGTGCCGAGCTTTTCGACGCAATGGGTTGTGCCGTCCTATCACACGGCCAGGGACGGCGAGGCCGAGGCGCTCGACCTCCTGGCGGAGATCCTGGGCGGCGGCAACCGCAGCCGGCTCTACCAGCAGCTGGTGGTCAAGCAGGGCATCGCCGCCGATGCAGGAGCCTATTTCCAGGGCACCATGCTCGATGCCACCAACTTCACCGTCTACGGCTCGCCGCGCGGCGATGCCAAGCTCGCCGATGTGGAGGCGGCGGTCGACGCCGAGATCGTGCGCATCGCGAAGGAAGGCGTGACCGACGACGAGCTGGAGCGGGCGAAGAACCGCTACGTCCGCTCGATGATCTTTGCCCGCGACAAGCAGGACGACATGGCCAACATCTATGGCTCGACGCTTGCCACGGGCGGCAACGTCAAGGACGTCCAGGAATGGCCCGACCGCATCCGCAAGGTCACCGCCGACCAGGTCAAGGCCGTCGCTACCCGCTATCTGGTCCTCGACCATTCGACCACCGGCTATCTGTTGCCGCAACAACAGGCGGGGAATTGACGATGAGCCTGGTTTCCGCGCCCCCCGTCCACCGCCATTCGACCGTCTTGGCGCAACGCGCCGATCCAGCCGCGAGTGAAGGCGGCAAGCTCTACCGCGCCTTTGCCACGCTCTGCTTCGCCCTGTTCTTCCTGCTCCTGCCGGCGCTTGCCCGTGCAGAGGTCAACATCCAGGAGGTCAAGTCGAAGAAGGGCGTCACCGCCTGGCTGGTGGAGGATCATTCGATACCGCTGGTCGCCATCCGCTTCGTCTTTGACGGCGGCACCGCGCAGGACCCGGCCGGCAAGGAAGGGCTGGTCAATCTGATGAGCAGTCTGTTCGACGAGGGCGCCGCGAACCTCGACAGCGATGCCTTCCAGCAGAAGCTCGACGATGCCGGGGCCGAGATGAGCTTCGAGCCGGCGCGCGACGGCACCTATGGCTCAATGCGCATGCTGTCCAACGAGAAGGACGAGGCCTTTGGCCTGCTCAAGCTGGCGGTGAACAGTCCGCGTTTCGACCAGGAGCCGATCGACCGCATCCGTTCCCAGTTGCTTTCCGGCATCCTTGCCAACGAGCGCGACCCGAACTCGGTCGCCCAGAAGCGTTGGCTGCGCGCGATCTATGGCGAGCATCCTTACGCCCGCCCGGACGAAGGCACCAAGGAGAGCCTCGCCACGATCACGCCGGAAGACCTCAGGGCCTTCCACAGGGCGAATTTCGCCCGCGGCGGCCTGCATGTCGCGGTGGTGGGCGACATCGACGCCGCCACGCTGAGCGCCAAGCTGGACGAGGTGTTCGGCGACCTGCCGCAAAAGCAGACGCTCGCTCCGGTGGCCGACGTCACGCCGAAGCTCGGCCAGCAGCTGGAGGTGAATTACGACCTGCCGCAGACATCGCTGCAGTTCGCCTGGCCGGGCGTGAAGCGCAGCGATCCGGATTTCTTCGCCGCCGTGCTGATGAACCAGATCCTCGGCGGCTCGACCTTCACCTCGCGGCTTTTCGAGGAGGTGCGCGAGAAACGCGGCCTCGCCTATGGCGTCAGCTCCGACCTCGTCGACCACGAGCATTCCCATGCGTTGCTGGTGACGACGGCGACGCGCTCCGATCGCGCCGCCGAGACACTTTCGATCGTGCGCCAGGTGGTGAAGGACATGGCCGAGAACGGCCCGACCGAGGAGGAACTGGCGGCGACGAAAAGATACCTGACCGGCGCCTATGCCATCAGCAACCTGGATTCTTCCGGTTCCATCGCCGCCACACTGGTCGAGCTGCAGGTGGACGATCTGGGCATCGACTATGTCAAGCGCCGCGCCGCCATCATCGACGCGGTGACGCTTGACCAGGTAAAGGCCGCCGCGAAGAGGCTCCTCTCCGCCGAGCCCGCCATCATGATTGTCGGCCCGCCGCTTGCCCAGCCCGCGGGGGGCGGCAAGGGATGAGCCCGGCCGCCGGCCCCACCTTCGGCGTGGCCTTCGGCGGCGGCGGCGCGCGCGGGCTTGCCCATATCCACGCCATCGAGGCGCTGGACGAGCTCGGCATCAGGCCGGTGGCGATCGCCGGCTCCTCCATCGGCGCCATCATGGGCGCTGGCATGGCCTCGGGCATGACCGGCGCCGAGATCGGCGGCTATGCCCGTTCGATCCTCGGCAGCCGCGCCGAGGTGGCCTCGCGCATGTGGCGGTCGCGGCCAGGCACGATCGCCGAAGCCATGCAGGGCGGCATCCGCGTCAGCCAGTTCAACATCGAGCGCATCCTCAAGGCCTTCTTGCCCGAGGCCATCCCCGAGACATTCGAAGAGCTGAAGATACCGCTGAAGGTGACGGCGACCGACTATTTCGGCCACAAGCTCGCGGTCTTCTCCGAAGGTGAGCTGCATTCGGCGCTTGCCGCTTCCGCCGCCATCCCGGCGGTTTTCCGTCCGGTGACGCGCGACGATCGCGTGCTGATCGACGGCGGCATCTACAATCCCGTGCCCTTCGACCTCATCGAGAAAGATGCCGACATCATCATCGCCATCGACGTGGTTGGGGCGCCGAGCGAGGTCGAGCGCAAGCATCCGACCACGGTCGACCTGATGTACGGCGCCACGCAGCTGATGATGCAGTCGATCATCGCCAACAAGCTCAGGCAGCATCCGCCCGATATCCTGATCCGACCGGCGGTTTCGAAATACCGAGTGCTCGATTTCCTCAAGATCGAGCCGCTGATGTCTGAGACGGTCGAGGTCAAGGACGAGCTGAAACGCGCCATCGAGAAGGCGGTCGAGGGCTTGAACGGCAAGCGCGGCAAGAAGACGGTCTGATTCCGGGAAGATCGGATCGCAGGCGCGGCGCTTTGCGCGCGAGGCCGATCTGTCCCCAACGTGCCGGCTCAGTCCACCGGCTTGCTGTCCGCCGTAGGGTTGCCGAGATCGTCCGTCGGCAGGAACTGGTGTTCGAACGCCGCGAAATAGCCGGCCCATTTTTCGCTCGATGTTGCAAACAGCACGGCGCCGTCCTGCCAGACATCGTTGTGGTCGTTGCGGTCGTCGCCTTGCCGGTGCGCGAACTGCCCGCCCTTCGAACCCTGATTCATATGCGTGTCATGGATGCCGTCGCCCTCGGAATAGAAGCGCCCGAAGACATAGACATCCCATCCCGCCTGCGCCGCCTGCTGCAGCAGACGGTTCATCGATGCCACAGGCTCCGGATGCAGGCTGCCGTCCATGGGATCGCTCAGCCTCCAGCCGCCCGTGCCCGCGAGGATGTCGGAGCGCATGAAATCCAGGGCGGGAAGCGATTGCCTGCCGGTCAGCTCGTTCTTGCCCGCCGGCATGCTCGCCAGGGTTTCGATGAGCGGGTGCTGGAAATCGAACACCAGCTTGTATTGCAGAAGATCGTCGGAATCGTCCGTCCCGACATTTATCGCCGCGTCCCAGGTCGCGCCGCCGACATCCAGCGGGACATGCAGATGGTACTGCATCTCGCGTCCGGCCGGCTTCGATTTGAGCACCGGAGCGCCGCTGATTCTGACCTTGGCGAAACCGTAGCTGAGGGACATGGGTGGATACCTCGGGCTTAAGACATTCCAACCGAGAGCTCGTGGTCGCCCGGGTCTTCGGGCCACGGTCCCTGTATCGTCCCATGCCCTGAGAGCGCAGGCAATGGGTTCCTCGGTGGTTTCGCTCCCTGCCAATCGGCTCCGGCCGCCCATCCCGCTTGCGCGCACACCGGCCGTCGCATCTATCTCCTTGTTTCGATGTGGTTCCCGACGGAAAACCGTTCACACTCTTGGCGGAATTGCTCTAATCTCGCGCGCCATCGAAGAACCCGAGACAGCATGAGCAAGCTTCTTTTTACCCGCGTTCCCTTCAACCCTGTTTCGCTCGGGCTGGTGTGCAATTTCATCGCGCACTATCCGCCTTTCGACGGTTACGAGTTCGGGCAGATGGTGAAGTCCCTGCGCTACCAGATCGAGCAGCAGACACATCTGATTGGTTCAATCGACGACGCGATCGTCGCTTACGTCGGCTGGGTCGTGACCAGCCGGGAGATTGCCGAGACATGGGTCGCGAACAAAGGCCCGCTCAATCCTGATCCAGGCGGCACCGCCATTGCCACGACGGTGATGGCGACGCGCTCGTCCTCGCACATCCTGCCGCTGATCAAGGAGGCAAAACTGCTCAATCTCGACAAGTCGGTCTACTGGAAGCGCGATTTCATCGACGCTCGCGGCGCCATGAAGCGCGCCGTGCGCAAGCGGGACGCGTGATGGATCGGGCCGCGTCCCCCGAGGCGCTTACCCAGGAAATCCTGATCCGTCTTGGCGACCGCTATGCCTCGATGTTCGTGCGCATCTGGCAGCCGGCCGGCACGCCGCGTGGCAGTGTCTTCTGCCTCCACGGCTTTACGGGCAACGGCGCCGATTTCGATTATCTGGCGGCGTTCCTCTGCCGTAACGGCTATCTGGTTGTTTGCCCGGACCTGCTCGGGCGAGGTCGCAGCGCCTACCTTGGTGGGGGATATGACACCAATCTCTATTCCAGGTGCTTGCACGCACTCGGTCAGTTTGCCGGCAAGGAGAACCATTTCATCGGTACCTCATGGGGCGGACTGATCCTGACCCTATTCCTCTACGCGAACCGGAGCCGCGTCGATCGGATAGTTCTCAATGACGTTCCGCTGATTGGCGGGCCGAAGGTCGACGCGTTGAGGGACGCGGTCATCCAGGAAAGCAAGCTCACTTTCCAGACGAGCGCGGCGGCGAGGGACCATCTGCGTGCCGCAAACTCTCGCATGGGGCAGGTCGAACAGGGGACTTTCGACAGTTTCATCGAGAACAGGATTGCCTCGACCCCGGGTGGCTTTCGGCTTGCCTACGACCCTGCCACGACCGGCAATTTCGAGGCCATGACAGGTCGAGAGTATGATCTGTTTCCCATGATGGCCAAGCTCGACGCCAGGATTCTGCTCATGTACGGCCGTGAGGGCGAGTTGATCGAGGAGAGCGCCTTGGAACGAACCCGTCGTGCCCGACCCGATCTGTGCGTCGTCCAAACCACTGACGCCGGCAATCCGCCGTCGCTGATGACGCCCGATCAGGCGTTTCTGGTGCTTGGCTTTCTCTCCGCCGTTTGAACGGAGCCGGTCGTGGCGGGTTCGGAAATGTGTTTCGACGACTTGTACAGCAAAGTGCTGTCGTCCGCCTTGGATCGTGACGGGCCGGCTAGAAATCCGGCCAAGATCTTGGTCTGCACGACGCCGCGGACTGCCGGGCACACCTATTGTCAGGTCTTGCAGCAAATCGGACTGGGTATACCGACCGAATATTTCCAGTGGCAATATGCCCTACCGCTAATGCAGCGCTGGTCGTCCGATGGGACTATCAGCCGAGAAAGGCTCGACCGTGAGGCAGCCGACTATGGTCGCCATCTCCTGGCAAAACGGTCGGTCGGCGGAGTGTTTGCGGCGAAGCTCTTCCACCAGAACCTGGACTTCGCCAATCGCTCAATCGGCCCCGACGATGCCAATTCCTTCTACGTTTTCCTGTTCAGGCGGAACAAGGTGGAACAGACCGTGAGCTTGCTTTCTGTGCTCTATACGGGGCAACCGTTCGACAGTGATGGGGTGCTGCCTGGAATTCCGACACTGAACACCATAAGCGAGAAAGCCGTCCGCGATATGGTGCTCCATATCGCCAGCCGTGGCGCCAGTTGGCGGAGTTACTTGGCGACCATCGATCCACGAAGGGTTGCCTGCGTGGCCTGCGAGGATTTCGTCGCCAGTCCATACGAAAATGCGCGCACGACTATGCGCAACTGGTTCCCTACGCTCGAACTCGAGACAAGCGCCGCCGCCACGGGCAGCCGTTATCGAAATGATGTCGCCGTGAAGACGATCATCGCGAGGCAATTCGGGGGCTTGATCCGGGAGCTGTGGCGCGACATACCGGACGAAATGAACGAACGCCCGTCAGCGCCGTGAGACCGTGACGGACATGCCACTCGCGGGACGCAGCGCCAGCGCATAGTCGAAGCGGATGATGTCGTCGGTGCGGGCGAACGCGAACTGCCGCACCACGGCTCGAACGGCTTGCTCCACTTCGAGGCGGCCGAGCCGCGCGCCTCCGCACATCCGCGGTCCCGTCAGGAATGGGATGAACGCGCGCCGATCGTAACTGTTGTCGATGAACTCCTTGCGGCTTGCGTCGAAGGTCCTCGGGTCTGCCCAGAATTCGGGATGCTGGTGCACGCCGACGACAGACAGCATGATAAGCTGTCCGGCCCGCAACGCCCTGCCGTCGAGAATCGTATCGTTGCTCACCTCGCGAGTCAGGAACGGTATGGGCGGGAAATAGCGCATTGTTTCGTTGATGAAGCAGTCGGTGAACGGCGTTTCGGCCTTCGCACCAGCCACCTCGTCGTGGATGCGTTCCTGCACCTTCTGATTCGCGCCGAGCCGGTCGATCACCCAAAGCACCGTCGTCACGGTCGTCTCGACGCCAGCGAAGAGGTTCATCACGAACTCTTCGATTGGCGAAAAGCCATCGATATCGCCTGCCTTCTCGGCGAAGCGTGCCATTTCTGCCGCCGCCCGAGGGTCTGCCATCAGTTGCGAACCGAAATCCGCAATGATCGCGCGCGCATCGTCGATGGCGCTGTTGCGTTCGTCATTGGTTGGCGTGACCCAGGAGAAATACTGCAAGCGTCGCAGCACATCGCGCACCCGGTCGAGCAGCGCTGCAGTCGGCGGAGCCTCCGCGACCAGCCCGAACGCCCGATAGAAGACATCCATGGCGCCGGTGAAGAGCGCCTGCTGAATGCCGGCGAGCGAGGTTTCGCAACCTGCAAGACGGGCGCTGAAGATCTCAGACACGCCTTGCTTATGAGCAGGCTTGGCCGCCGCGAGATAGCGGTCCTGCGTGATCGCACGCCTGGTGGCCCATTCCTCGTCATTGGTGTTGAAGCGGCTGAAGCCGAGGGCCGAGATCAATGAAAAGTTCTTGCGGAACAGGGCAGGGGCCTTGGCGATCCGGTCGACGGCGTCGGGGTGGTCGAAGACGACGAGATTGCCGACTTCAGCGGCCGCGCCCGCCAGTCCGCTCCGGGCAAAAAGCGAGTAGGCGAGACTGTTGAGAACGCCTTCGATATGTGACGGATTGTCCACGATGTTCCTGTCCGCTGTCGTCTAACCATCTCTACCCATTACGCTTTTGGCGACTGTGGCAAAGAAGTTACACTCGCACGGCAAAGTTGCCGACGCTGCCTCCCGGCAATATGACGTTATGTCAGTTCCTGCAATATTGGCGCGGGCAAGAATCTGGGTGGGAATTGGCATGCGGGCTCAAGTATCGGGTAAGTTATTGGCGACTGTCGCGGCCTCGGCCGCCACGGTGACATCGACCGGCGTTGTCGCCGCGCATGCCACGGATGGGCAGGCGCCAGATCAGACGGTCATCGATTCGCGCATCAAGATCGCTTTCGAAGGCTCCTTCTTTCGAAACGAACTCCATGACGGCGACAAGATCGGACGTACGCCCGACAAGCTCGGGAACAGCAAGGCTGGTTTCAACGGGGCCGTTTCGTTGACCAAGCAGATTTCTCCGGATTTGGATTGGCGCCTCGCTGGAGCCTTTCATACCGGAAGGGATTGGTCAGAGGGCGGCAGCTTCACCGGGAATACTGGGACGAATAGTGCTTCGATCAGTCACGGCTTCAACTTTCAGACATTCGATTTCGATGTGGGCAAGCGCGTCAAGGTGCAGTCGGCAGACATCCGTTTTTTTGGCGGTCTGCGTCTCCTGCACGCCGATCAAACGTTTTCGGATTTTTCCACAAGCTTTACCCCTACCAATCCAACTGCCGAGGGCGAAACCTTCGACAAACTCGGCAACTCCGAATTTTGGGGCGTCGGTCCGCGTGTCGGCGCCGAAGCCTATTATCCCATTGGCGAAACTTGGGGATTGAGTGGCTCGGTTGCAGGCTCCGTCATGTGGGGCCGCCGTGAAGACTATACTTCAGTGACTCTCGCGACCACGAATCCCAACTTCCGAGAGAGCGAGAATAATAGTCAGCACGCTAGCGAGACGGTTTCCAATGTCGAAGCTTCGGCCGGACTGAGCTGGACGCCGGTCACGAACACCACCTTTACGGCGGGTTACAAGATCGAGCAGTGGCACAACCTGATCGTAAACGCGAACCAGAAGAACCAGACTTTCGACGGCCCGTTCATACGCATCGAAATGAAGATGTGACGGCGGCTGGCGGAAAGTGAGTTCGGGGGCAGTTTTCGAATCCCGCTTCGCGTCGAACGGGAACGTCAAACTGCACTACATCGCGGCGGGCTCCGGCCCGCCGATCGTTTTTCTGCACGGTTTTCCCGACCATGGTCTCGGTTGGCGCAACCAGATCGAAGCCCTGTGTGGCAGCTTCCGGGTGCTGGCGCCGGATCTGCGCGGCTTCGGGCAAAGCGATGCGCCGCAAGGGCATGCCCACTATCTGATGCTGCCGCATCTGGTCGAGGACGTGGTGGCAGTGCTTGTGGCGGAACAAGTTTCGCAAGCTTCGGTCGTTGGCCACGACTGGGGAGGTCTGATCGCGTGGTGGCTGGCCATGCGCGTACCGCAAGCGGTGCGCCATCTGGTTGTCCTGTCGACGCCACACCCTCGAAACTATCTTCGCGCGTTAGCCGATCCGGCCAATGCCGGTTACTTCGCCTATATGCGTCTGTTCCAGGAGGCCGGCGTGGCCGCCTTGCCGGCGCCGGACGAACTTGCCTCATGGGTCGCCGATGAGGCCGACAGGCAGGCGCTCGAAGCGTCGCTCCGCCGTTCCGATCCGGAGGCGATGCTCGGTTACTACCGGGCCAACATCCCACTGGGCAGGGTGCCGGATATCGGTCAATTGCCTTTGATCAAGGCGCCGACGCTGGCGATATTCGGAACCCACGATCCCTATGTCCCGGCCAGCGCCTTCGACGACACCTTCCGTGAAGTTGACAACATCACGTCCCTGATATCGCTGCCCGGTGCCGGCCACTTCATCCATCACCAGGCTGCCGGTTTCGTCACCCGCGAGATCGAAAACTGGGTGTCGCGACCGCCATCTAGTTTTCGCGTTATGGGGTAGGTCGCGGGTGAAAGCTTGGCGCGGCGCACTTGCAGTGGGTGCGCGGGGGGCCCGTCAGGGTCGTATGCGAAGGACAACGTCGAGCCGCTTTGCGAAGCCGCGTTGCGCCGGGTTAGCCGCCTGAACTCGTGATCCCCCCTTGCATTTGTATCCATCTTCATCTTAATCTCGGTGTGAGAAAACCTTTTCCCAAATCGACCTGCGTGCGCGGACCTCACCAATCGTCACTTCGCAGGAAAGTTTGAGAAAACCTTTTCCCAGCTAAGGATTCGCCGCGCGACATGTCTTCCGACGCCTCGACAGTCCCAGCCAAGACGCCGGTCACCCTCCGGGAGGTGGCGGCGGCGGCCGGCGTCAGTGTGGCGACTGCTTCAAAGGCGCTGAACGGGCAGGGGCGCATGACCGCCGAGACCCGCGAGCGTATCCGCGATGTGGCGCAGCGGCTCGGCTTCAGGCCGAACAGCCTGGCGCAGAGCCTGCTGAGACGGCGCAGCTTCACCGTCGGGCTGCTTACCAACGATACCTACGGCCGTTTCTCGCTGCCGCTCATGGCTGGCGTTTCGGATGCGCTGGTCGACAATGGCGTGTCGGTCTTCCTCTGCAATGTCGAGGACGACCAGCGACTCGGCCAGCTTCATGTCGAGGCCATGCTCGACAAGCGCGTCGATGGCATCATCGCAACCGGCAAGCGCATCGATCGCCATCTGCCGGTCGATCTCTCCGATCTGCGCGTGCCCGTCGTCTATGCCTTCACCCAGCCCGACCCCGGTGCGGTTGGCCTCGTTTCCGACGACGCCGGCGGGGCGCGGCTTGCGGTCGAGCATTTCTGCCGACTGGGCCGCCGTCGCATCGCGCATGTCACCGGCCCGGCCGGCTTCGAGGTCGTGCACACGCGCGCCGACGCCTATCGCGCAGTGCTTCAGGAGAACAACCTTGCCGTCAGCGAGCCGCTGCTCGGCGCGTGGTCGGAAGCCTGGGGGCACGAGGCGGTCGGCAGGCTGTTCGGCAAGGCGGGCAGGGAAGGGTGGCCGGACGCCATCTTCTGCGGCAACGACCAGATCGCCCGCGGCGTCATCGACGCGCTGCGCGAACGCGGCATCCGCGTGCCAGACGATGTCGGCGTCATCGGCTTCGACAATTGGGAAATCGTGGCCGAGGCGACGCGCCCGCCGCTCACGTCCGTCGACATGAACCTGGCGACGCTCGGTCGCGAGGCCGGGCTCGCGCTGCTTTCGCTCGTGGGCGGCCAGAAGGCCGCGCCGGGCATCCGGAAACTGCCGTGCCGGCTGGTGGTGCGTCAGTCATGCGGCCGTCCACCGGGCGGTTGAGTGGTCAAAGCAAAAAGACCTGGCTGCCCGAACCCGCCGGGCAGTGCGGTCGAACAGGGAGGAGAACCATGAGGAGGAAGATCGTGAAGACCATGCTTGCCAGCCTGGCGCTTGCCGCCGCCGTGATCGGGGGAGGCCTGCAGGCGGCGTTCGCCGAGACCGCCAACATCTGGGTGCGCGCCGACGGCTCGAATTTCATGCCGCGCATCGTCGATGCCTTCAACAAGGCGCATAAGGACCAGATCAAGCTCGACATCATCCCCAATGCCGAGATCATCCCGAAATACGGCGCTGCGGCCGCTGGCGGCACCGCGCCCGACGCGCTCTCGCTCGACCTGATCTATACGCCCTCCTTCGCCGCCGCCGGCCAGCTCGAGGACATCACCGACTGGGCGAAATCCTTGCCCTATTTCGCCAGCCTCTCGCCGGCGCATGTGAAGACCGGCACCTACAAGGACCACATCTACGGCCTGCCGTTCTCGGCCGACGCCTCGGTGCTGATCTGGAACAAGAAGCTGTTCAAGCAGGCCGGGCTCGACCCTGAAAAGGGCCCGGCCAACTGGGCCGAGATCGAGGCCGATGCCGAGAAGGTCAATGCGCTCGGCGGCGACATCAAGGGCTTCTACTTCTCCGGCAATTGCGGCGGCTGCAACATCTTCACCTTCACGCCGCTGATCTGGGCCTCGGGCGGCGATATCCTCTCCGAGGACGGCTCCAAGGCGACGCTGGATAGCCCGCAGCTGCGTGGCGCGATCGACCTCTACCGCTCCATGGTGAAGAAGGGCCTCGTGCCCGAGGGCGCGCAGACCGACACCGGCGCCAACTTCTTCGCCGCCTTTGCCGGCGGCAAGATCGGCATCACGCCGTCCGGCGCCTTCGCCATCGGCGCGCTCAACACCCAGTATCCCGATATCGACTATGGCATCACCTTCCTGCCGGGCAAGGATGGCGGCTGGTCGTCCTTTGCGGGCGGCGACAATTTCGTCGTCACCAAGGGCACCAAGAAGATCGAGGTGGTGAAGGAGTTCCTCGACTTCGCCTATTCGCTGGAAGGCCAGACGATCCTCGCCAAATATGGCAGCCTGCCGGTGCGCAACGACATCGCCAAGGAAGCGCTCAAGGATCTCGACCCGCGCTACCAGGTGGCGGCCGAGGCGATGGCCAAGGGCAAGACCCCCTATACGGTAGTGTTCAACGACCTGATCAACTCCGCAAACGGCCCGTGGACGCAGATGGTCAACGAAGTGTTCTTCGGCGACGATGTCGACGGCGCCATCAAGAACGCGCAGGACACCATGCAGTCGATCATCGACCAGGCGCCGAACAAGTAGACACCAGGGCTTGTTGGCGGTGGAGATGGCGCAACGTTTCACCGCTAGGGCTCTGACCGGCCGCCCGCACAATCTCCCTGGTCGGGCGGCCGGACGTTGCATCCGGGACGGTAGGACTATCGCGTTGAGAAAGCTTACTCGCCAGCATCGCCAACTTGAGGCGCCGCGAGGTTCGCTCCGCCTTCTCCCACAGGGGGAGAAGGGGGAGTGAAACCGTGACCGCCATCACCGCTACCTCCGCTCTCGCCAAACCTCGCACCAGCATCAGCCTGCGGCAATGGGTGGGGCTGCTCTACGTTGCCCCGGCCGTAGCCTTCGTCGTTGTCTTCTTCGTCATCCCCCTCGGCATGACGGCATGGATGTCGCTGCACAACTGGCCGCTGATGGGCCAGCATTCCTTCATCGGCCTCGAAAACTACTTCGCGATCCTGCGCGACACCAGGTTTTGGAACGCGCTCAGGTTCACCGGCTACTACACGGTGGTGGTCACCATCGCGATTTTCGCCGTCGCCTTTCCACTGGCGATCTTCATCGAAAGGCCGCGCCCGCTCAACAACCTCTACCGCACGGCCTTCTTCATGCCGGCGGTGGTCGGTTTTGCCTCGGCAAGCCTGCTCTGGTCGTGGCTCCTGAATGTCGATTCCGGCCTGTTCAGCCCGGCCGCCTTCGACCTCGGCCTGACCGAAAGGAAGGTCAACCTTCTGGCTACCTTCCAGCCGGCCTTCTGGTCGATCATCGCCATGGTGGTCTGGAAGGTTGCCGGCTTCACCATGATCATCCTGATGACCGGCCTGCAATCGATCCCGCAGGACCTGCAGGAGGCCGCCGTCATCGACGGGGCAGGGCCTTTCGCCCGCTTCAGGGCGATCACCTTGCCGCTGATGCGCCGCACCCTGGCGCTGGCGCTGATACTGTCGGTTTCGGGCTCCGTCCTTGCCTTCGACCAGTTCTACATCATCCTGCGCGGCGGCCCGCGCAACCAGACGCTGACCGCAGTCTACTGGATCTTCAACCAGTCCTTCGTGTCGTTCAAGCTAGGCTACGGCGCGGCGCTCTCCATGGTGCTTCTCGCCATCCTGGTGGCGCTAAGCCTCATCCAGCTATGGCTGCTGCGCAAGCCCGAGGGGCTCGACTGATGACCGGCGCGATGTCCAACAGTCGCAAAGCGGCCTTCAGCTTCGCCAGGCATTCGACCGGCATCATCGCCTCGGTCCTGTTCCTGGCGCCGATTGTGTGGACCGTGCTGTCGACCTTCAAGCCGGCGCAGGAGGCGCGCCAGCCGCCATTGCCGCCATGGCCGACCACCGGCTTTTCGCTGGAGAACTACGCGACCCTGAACAGTTTCGGCGACGGTCTCTGGGCCTCGGCGCAAAACAGCATCTACGTCTCGCTTATGACGGTGCTCCTGTCAGTGCTGGTCAGCGTGCTTGCCGGCTATGGCTTCTCGCGCTTCCGCTTTCCGTTCAGGGATTTCTTCTTCGTCCTCATCCTGTCGACGATCATGATCCCGTTCCAGTCGATCCTGACGCCGATCTTCCTGGTGCTGACCTGGCTTGGCCTCCACAACACGTTGACCGGGTTGGTCTGCGTCTATGTCACGCTGCAGCTGCCGTTCTCGATCTTCATGATGCGCAACGCCTTCGACGCCGTGCCGCGCGAAATCGAGGAGGCCGCGCGCATGGACGGCGCCAACAACGTCACCATGCTGGTGAAGGTGATGCTGCCTTTGGTCTGGCCGGGTGTCGTCACCATCGCGCTGTTCGCCTTCCTCGGCGCCTGGAACGAGTTCCTGGCGGCGCTCGTGCTGATGACCGACCAGTCCAAGTTCACGTTGCCGGTGATGATGACGGCGCTCCAGTCCGGCCGCTTTGGCGCCATCGACTGGGGCGCGGTGCAGGCGGGAGTCACCGTGATGATGGTGCCCTGCCTGATCCTCTTCCTGGTGCTGCAGCGCTTCTACATCCGCGGCCTGATGGCCGGGGCCGTCAAATAATCTCGCGCATTCGAATGGAGCGACATTCATGACCGCATCGCAATCCGCCGCAGCAACCGAAGCGGGCAGGCCCAAGCTCGCCTTCCGGCCGCTTCCCGTGCCGCAGGTCGACATACGCGGTTTTTGGGGCGACCGTGTCGATGCAGTCGCGGCCAGGACCGCGGGCATCCTCTACGATCGCTGCGTCGAGGCGCGCATGCTGGAGCAGATCGATCCGGACCGGCCATCGCCCGGTGTCGTCATTCCCTTCCACTCGCCGTCGCCCGACGAGGCCGACAGCCAGGGCGCCGAGTTCACCGGCTCGACGGTGACGACGCAGATGTTCTGGGATTCCGACTGGGGCAAGACCATCGAGACGGCGGCCTACTCGCTCTATCGCCGTCGCAACCCTGAGCTTGAGAAGAAGATCGACGCCGTCATCGACATGTACGGCAAGCTGCAGCAGCCCGACGGTTACCTCTCCAGCTGGTACCAGCGCATCCAGCCCGGCCTGCGCTGGACGAACCTGCGTGATTGCCACGAGCTGTATTGCGCCGGCCATCTGATCGAGGGCGCGGTCGCCTATTGCCAGGCCACCGGCAAGCGCAAGCTGCTCGACATCATGTGTCGCTACGCCGACCATATCGCCTCGATGTTCGGGCCCGAACCCGGCAAGCGCAAGGGCTATTGCGGCCATGAGGAGATCGAGCTGGCTCTGGTCAAGCTGGCGCGGGCGACGGGCGAGAAGAAGTATATGGAGCTGGCGAAATACTTCATCGACCAGCGCGGTCAGCAGCCGCACTATTTCGACGAGGAGGCCCGCGCGCGCGGGGCCGACCCCAAGGCCTATCACTTCAAGACCTACGAATATAACCAGTCGCACAAGCCGGTGCGCGAGCAGGACAAGGTCGTCGGCCACGCGGTCAGGGCGATGTACCTCTATTCGGGCATGGCCGACATCGCCACCGAATATGGCGACGATACGCTGCGCGCTGCGCTCGACCGGCTGTGGGACGATCTCATGACCAAGAACCTCTACGTGACGGGCGGCATCGGTCCGTCGGCGCACAATGAGGGCTTCACCAGCGACTACGACCTGCCCAACGAGAGCGCCTATGCCGAGACCTGCGCCTCCGTCGGTCTGGTGTTCTGGGCAAGCCGCATGCTCGGCATGGGGCCTGCTGCGCGCTATGCCGACATGATGGAGCGGGCGCTCTACAACGGTTCTATCTCGGGCCTGTCGCTCGACGGCTCGCTGTTCTTCTACGAGAATCCGCTGGAGAGCCGAGGCGGCCATCATCGCTGGAAATGGCACCGCTGCCCTTGCTGCCCGCCCAATATAGGCCGCATGGTGGCCTCCATCGGCAGCTATTTCTACGGCCTCGCCGACGATGCCCTGGCCGTGCATCTCTACGGCGACTCGACCGCACGCTTCGAGATCGCCGGGAAGCCCGTGAGCCTCGTCCAGACCGGCAACTATCCCTGGGACGGCGGCGTCTCGTTCGAGATCGACACCGAGACGCCGGTGGAGTTCACGCTTCACCTGCGCATACCCGGCTGGTGCCGTAACGCGGCGCTGAGGGTCAACGGCAAGATGGTCGACCTCGATGCGGCGACGAGCGACGGCTACGCCGCGATCCGGCGCGCGTGGCGCAGGGGCGACCGGGTCGAACTCGATCTCGAAATGTCGATGGGGCGCATCTTCGCCAACCCGCAGGTGCGCCAGGATATCGGCCGGGTCGCGCTGTCGCGCGGGCCGCTGGTCTACTGCGTCGAGGAAACCGACAATGGCGGCGGTCTGCATCGCCTCGCCCTGCCGCGCCAATCCCGGCTCGAGGCACATGCCGAACCGAACCTGCTTGGCGGCATCGTCACCTTGTCGGCCGCCGGCCGCAGGACCGATACGGAAAACTGGGGCGGCGACCTCTACCGCGCCGAGCCCCCGGCGACCGCGGAAGCGACGCTCAAGGCGGTGCCGTACTTCGCCTGGGACAATCGCGACCACGGCGAGATGCTGGTCTGGCTGCGGGAGGGTTGAGCCGAAATCCTACAAATGCACGTAGGCCGTCAGCGGCAGATGATCCGACGCGACGCGCGACAGCGGCGTATCATGCGCCTCGACCGCCGAAACCAGGTCGTGCCGGTTGCCCATGATCCGGTCGAGCGCCAGCACTGGCAGGCCTGACGGGAAGGTCGGCACGGCCGGCGGCGTCGGGCCGAAGGTCGTATGCAGCGTGTTCAGCGCCGAGCGGTTGCCGAGGCGCCATTCGTTGAGGTCGCCGAGCAGCAGTGTCGGCCTTTCATCGGCCCTGGTCATGATGTCGAGCACGACGCGTGCCTGCTCCGAGCGCGAGCGGCGCAAGAGGCCGAGATGGGCGGCAATGACGCGCAGGCTACGGCTCTCGTCGAGATCGATCTCGGCGACCAGCGCGCCCCTGGGCTCCAATCCCGGCAGCTTGATCTGGTGGACGTCGCGCACAGTGCCGCGCTTGAACAGGAGCACGTTGCCGCGCCAGCCGTGCCCCTTGCCGTTTCCGATGACGGGGACGGGCACCAGCCCCGTTTCGTTTTCGAGTCGGGCAAGATCGAGCAGCCCGGCCTTGTCGCCGAAGCGATTGTCGGCTTCCTGCAGCGCGATGACGTCGGGGCTCATCTCCCTGATGACGCGCGCGGTCCGCTCTGGGTCGAATTTGCGGTCGGTGCCGATGCATTTGTGGACGTTGTAAGAGGCGACCACCATTTCGGCGCCGTTTATCCGCTTGCGCGGCGTCGACATCGCCTTCCGCATTTTCCGGGCGCGGATCGACAGGAGCACGGTCTCGGGGAGGGTGCGTCCGTTTCTCTCCATGCCTGCTACTCGCCTTCCTTGAATGCTGGTTTTGCTAAAGATAGGGCGATCCGAGCCACAGCAAACGGTCGAAGACACGAACGGCGAAGGGCCGTGCTCTCAACGTCTGCAGCGTGACCGCCTCGGCGGAGGCGACCGCGGCCTGGATGCGTGCATCGATCTCGGCGGCGAAGCCCGCATCCAGCACCTCCATGTCGATCTCGAAGTTCAGCCTGAGCGAGCGCGCGTCGAGATTGGAGGAGCCGACATAGGCCCACACGCCGTCGATCGACATAAGCTTGGAATGGTCGAACGCGCCCTCATGGCGCCAGACGCGGCAATAGTTTTTCAGCACCTGGTCGAACTGCGCCGTCATCGCATGGTCGACAAGGAAGAGATTGTTCACCGCCGGCACCACGATGTCGATTTCCACGCCGCGCCGCGCGGCGGTGGTGAGCGCGCTGATGAATTCCCGGTCGGGCAGGAAATAGGGCGACATGATGCGGATCGATTTGCGGGCGACCGAGAACGCCCCCATCAGCAATTTGTGGTTGGTTTCGTTCCTGGCATCGGGCCCCGTCGCCACCGCGCGCACCAGCATCGGCTGTCCAGGCGGATGCGCCTCCCGTTCGACCTGCCAGGTTTCGCCCTTCAGCGCCTCGCTGCCGGCAAAGCGCCAGTCCTCGGCGGCGACCGCGAACAGGTCGGCCACGACCGGCCCGGTCACCTCGAAATGCGTGTCCCTGGAGCTGTGCGAGCCGGCGAAGGCGGCGGAGAAGCCCTTGCGGATGTTCATGCCTCCCGTGAATGCCCGCGCCCCGTCGACGATCAGGATCTTCCTGTGGGTCCGCAGGTTCGCGTAGGGAAGTCTCAGCCCCATGACGATGTTGCCGTTGAAGAGGTCGACGGTGATGTTCGCCTCCCGCAACTGGTGCAGGATGCTGGGCACGGAATAGCGCACGCCGACCGCGTCGATCAGCACGCGGACGGCGACGCCGCGCTGCGCGGCGCGTTCTAGCGATTCGACGAACAGCAGGCCGACCGCGTCATTGTCGAAAATGTAGGTCTCGAGCAGCACGCTCTTTTGCGCGCTGTCGATCGCGTGCAACATCGTCGTATAGGCTTCGTCGCCGGTCTTCAGCACCGCGATCGTGTTTCCGGATGTCAGCGGTCGCCATGCCACTCGATCCCCGAGTGTTTTCAGGCCGACGAAGCGCTGGCCGTATTGGGCGCTGATCAGCGCCTCCACGGCGATGTCGCGGTCGTGTCGCGCCTCGGCCGCCTCGCCGGTGACCGGCCGCATGGCGCTGATGGTCGCGCGACGGATCCGGTTGATGCCTGCGATCGCGTAGATGATCGCGCCGAGGAAGGGCGACAGCAGCATCACGCCCACCCAGCCGGTGGCGGCGCGCACGTCCTCCTTGGTCATTATGGCGTGCACGATGCCGACGGCCGCCATCGCCATCGACAGCAGAAGAATGAGCTCGGACCAGTGACTCGCTATCGCCTGCAGCATCGGCCCGACTATTGTGCGGGCCGTCGCGGAACGCAATGCGCCAGGTCAATCGATCCAGGGCGCTGATGGGGTGACATCACCAGCGTCCGGACTCGTGGAGCCTTGCGGCAAGAACGGCCGTCATCCGCTCCACCAGCTCCGCAACCAGTCCGCCCGTTTCCCAGGCATAGATCGACACCACCATCGAGGGTTCCACGCCGAAGGGCGCATAGGGCCGGACGCGGCGTCCGGCCGTTGCGCTCCTCGGCAGCAGCGACAGGCCAAGCCCGGCTTCCACTCCCACCAGCACATCGTGCAGGCTGCTGCCGGAGAAGGCGATGTACCAGCGACGCTGCTCGCGCTCGATGCGCTCGAACATGGTGTCGCGGTAAAGCCCTCCCGGGGGAAAGGCAACCAGCGGCATCGGGTCGGGCCATTCGGATCGGCTGTCCGCGCTTTCGAACCACGCCATGGCTTCGGGAAAGCTTGCCCGGCAATCCGGCTCGGCGGCGGCTTCCTTGACGACGACGATATCGAACTCACCGCCGCGGTAGCGCCTGGTCAGGTCGCGGCTCAGGCCGGTGGTGACGTCCAGCCGAATCTCGCGGTGATGCTTGGCGAAATCGCCGAACACCCCGGCCATCTCGGCGTTGACGATGTCCTCCGGCACGCCGATCCGCACCGGCGTCGTGCCGGCCGGGTCGCCGAGCGCCGTTTCCGCTTCCTGCTGCAAATCCAGGATGCGGCGCGCATAGCCAAGCAGTCGCTCGCCAGCCGTCGTCGGGCGGATCGGGCGGGCGAACCGGTCGATCAGGCCGTGCCCCACCGCATCCTCCAGTCGCGCGAGTTGCTGGCTGATGGTCGATTGCGTCATTTGCAGCCGCTCGGCGGCCTGGGTGAAGCTGCCGGCGTCGGCAATCGTGACGAAGGCGCGCAGGAGGCGAGGATCGAGCATCTTTCACCTTGGTCGAGGTCAGCGCACGGGCGGACGCTGGTCACCAGTACTATCTAAAACCATAATAGCTTTGATCCATACATTTAATTTTCAAATGCTGCCCTCCAGCCCTATCTGAAGGCTGCGGTCCCGCCCCTTGAAACGGCCAGACCGATCAGCGATCCGGTACCGCCAGGAGTGATGGATGCTTCGTCTTCCAACGATCTTTGCTTTCGTCCTGCTGGCGTTCGCGGCCGTCTCGCCTGTCGCAGCAGGAGAACCCATGAACCAGACCCCTTTGCATGCCGCGGCCGCGGGCAATGACGTGGAAACGATCAGCAAGCTGCTGGCCGAAGGCGCCACGATCGATGCGCGCGACGGCACCGGCGCAACGCCACTGCTTGTCGCGACCCATGGCAACAAAGTTGCCGCCGCCAAAGCCCTGATCGACGCCGGCGCCGACGTCAACGCCAAGGATAATATCCAGGACAGCCCCTACCTTTATGCCGGTGCGCGCGGGCATCTGGAAATCCTGAAGATGACGCTCTCCCATGGCGCCGACCTCGAGAGCATCAATCGCTATGGCGGCACCGCGCTCATTCCGGCTTCGGAGCGAGGTCATGTGGAGACGGTGCGCACTCTGATCGAGGCCGGCGTCGACGTCGACCATGTCAACAAGCTCGGTTGGACCGCGCTGTTGGAGGCGATCATCCTCGGCGACGGGGGCAAGAGCCATCAGCAGATCGTCGGACTGCTGATAGAGGCGGGAGCCGACGTCAATCTGGGGGATCGTGAGGGTGTCTCCCCGTTGCGGCATGCGCGCAGCCACGGCTACAGGGAGATTGAAAAGCTCCTTGCGGCGGCCGGCGCAAGGTGAGGGGCGAACGCGGTACAATGAACGCGCATATCGACACGGGATCCGAAGGCCGCTCCAGCCGCTGGCTGATGGTTGCGGTCGTCATCCTGGTTGGCCTCAATCTCAGGCCCTTCATCACTGGCGTCGGCCCGCTCGCGGCAAGCGTGCGTGCGGAGACCGGCCTCGGCACGCAGGGCATTGCGCTGCTGACGCTGGTGCCGATACTTCTGATGGGGCTGTTCGCTTTCGCCGGCCCCTCGCTGCAGGCGCGCATTGGCGCCAGCCGGGCTGTCGTCGCGGCGCTTGCCGTTCTCGGCCTCGCATCCTTCTTGCGCCTGTTCGTCTCGACCGGGCTCGAGATGGTGGGGACGGCGGCGTTGCTCGGGCTGGGGGCGGCCGTGGTGCAGGCGGTGTTTCCCGGCATCGTCAAGCGCGAGTTTCCCGCCCATGTCGGTCTCGTCATGGGCCTCTATTCCTCGATGCTGATGGGCGGCGGCGCGGTTGGCGCGCAACTGGCGCCGCTGATTGCGGCGGCAACCGGAAACTGGCATTTCGGGCTTGCCTGGATGGCGGTTCCCGCTTTTGTCGCCGTAGCGCTTGCCGTTTTCTGCCTGCCGCGTGACGATGCTCGCCAGCAGGCCGGCAATGCGGCGACGGCCTTCCTCAGGCGGCCGCGCACATGGCTGTTGATGGCATGCTTCGGCCTTGTCAATGGCGGCTACTCGACTGCGGTGGCCTGGCTTGCGCCCTACTATCAGGAGCATGGCTGGACGAGCGCAGCCAGCGGCAGCCTGCTGGCGGTCATGGCGGTCGGCCAGGCGCTCTCGGCCCTCCTGCTGCCGGTGCTCGCCGGCAGGAGCGAGGACAGGCGGCCATGGCTCTGGCTGACGCTGGCCATGCAAGCGGCCGGCTTTGCCGGCCTGCTCCTGCGGCCGGAAACCGCGCCCTTCGTCTGGGCGGTCCTGCTGGGCGCGGGACTGGGCGGGTCGTTCTCGCTGACCATGATCGTGGCCCTGGAGCATCTTCCCGGGCCGGCCGAAGCCGGAGCGCTTTCGGCCCTTATGCAGGGCGGCGGCTTCCTCATCGCCGCCATCCCGCCATGGATCGTGGCCGTGCTGCACGATGTCACCGGCAGTTTCCATGCCGGCTGGCTGCTGCATCTCGCCTGCGTTGCGATCGTCACGGTGCTGACGTTCCGCCTCGCGCCACGCAGCTACGAGCGGGCGATGAGGCTGTCGGCATCGCAAGTGGCTGCCGGTTGACGTCAGCGAAGGCGTCTTTCAGCGCAACAGGCCAGCTATCCGCTTTGCAGACCCGAGGGCCAGCGTCCACCCGAGCATGCCGTGTCCGGCATTGACGTAGAGCCCCCTCAATTTCCGGGAAGGCGCGATGATCGGCCGGGAGGAGGGCGTCATGGGGCGCTCGCCGGACCAGCGCACTTCTTCGGGCGAGTGACCGAAACAGTCCGGGAGCACGGCGCTGGCCGCTTCCCGCAGAACGCCGAACCGATCCGCGTCAAAGCCGGCGCCAGGCTGCTCGATGTCGGCAAGCCCCGCAACGCGCAGTAGCCCGCCGATCTTCGCGAAGGCAAGCTTGCGCCTTACATCCGTCAGGCTGACGCGGGGTGCTCCCTCCTTCCAGGGCACGGTCAGCGAATAGCCCCGCACAGGCTGGATCCGGTTCGCTTCGG
>NZ_JANINM010000366.1 GCF_024509055.1 Mesorhizobium sp.
TCGGCGGCCAGCGCGTGCACCTGACCGGCAAGGAATACCAGATGCTGGAGCTGCTTTCGCTGCGCAAGGGCACCACGCTCACCAAGGAAATGTTCCTCAACCATCTTTATGGCGGCATGGATGAGCCGGAACTGAAGATCATCGACGTCTTCATCTGCAAGCTGCGCAAGAAGCTCGACGCCGCTTCGGGCGGCCAGAACTACATCGAGACGGTGTGGGGCCGCGGTTATGTGCTGCGCGAACCGGAAGATATCCGCGTCAGCGCCTGAACGAACGTTCCGACAATAACCAGCAAAAACCCGGCCTTTGGCCGGGTTTTTCATGCCTAACCGGCTGGCGAATCAGGCAGCGATCTTCAGGGTGCGGAAGCTTTCGAGCAGTTGCGCCCGATTGAAGGGCTTCAGCAGGTACCCTTGGGCGCCGGCGCGCTTGGCGCGCATGATCGAGGCGACATCGACCTCGACGAGCGAGATCAGGATCTGCGGCTTGACGGAGCTTTCGATGCCGCGGATGCGGCGGATGAGGTCGGCTGGCTGAATGTCCGGCAAGCCGCCGTCGACGACGACAACATCAGGCATGTCGGTGGCGCAAATCTCGATGGCGTCAAGCCCGGTCGCCGCTTCGATGACCATGATGTCGGAGCCGCCAAGGATGCGCTTCGCGACTTTCCTGATGACGCTCGAATCGTCCACGAACAGGCAGCGCTTCATTTCCTGGTCCTCTTTGTCATCCGGCGGGCCGGCAAACGTCCGGTAACCGGGAGGCACCATAGGGCAATCTGGTAAAGAAGCCGAAAAGCCGTTAGGTAAAGTTTTTCCAAAGAGCAGGCGCTGCGCCCTTTCGCGACGCCTGGCTGTTGCAATGTTATCTCCAATGTTGCTGCTTCGTCGAAGCATGCAACAAATATCGGCAAGTGCAATACTTTAGTTTTTCTTGCCCGTATCTCAGGCTGCCGAGAGGACGATCTCTTCGGGGGTCGCGTGGATCGAGATCGTCATGTTGGCTTCCCGCGCCAGCAGAAGCGTGTAGTAAGGCTGGACCGAATGGGCGTCGATCGGCTCTTCGGGCTTGTGTCCGGAGTGCAGCTCGAGGAATTTCGGCGGCACGCGCAGCATCGGGCCGCTCGCGCCCAGCGAAAAGCGCGGCTCGGTCTCGAGGTTCTCCAGCGTGACCACCAGCTTGCCGCCGCGCGGTATGGCCGCGTTGGCGACGAGGATGAGATTGAGCAGCAGCTTGACCTTGTTCTTGGGCAGCAGCGCGCGGGCGCCGTTCCACACCAGTTCCGGCTTTTCGTTCTTGAGGAAAGCGATTGCCACGGCCTCGGCGTCGCCGGTGTCGATCATCATGCCGGCTGAACCTGCTGCGCCAAAGGCGATGCGGGCAAATTGCAGGCGCGCCGAGGCATTCCGTGCGCTCTGGCGAATCAGCTTCATGGCGTCTTCGTCGGCGCCGCCCTCGTCGAGCAGTTCGAGGCCGTTGTTGATGGCGCCGACCGGCGAAATGATGTCGTGACAAACGCGGCTGCACAGCAGTGCGGCGAGATCGGGAGCGGAAAGGGTGAAGAGCTCGGCCATAGGCGAAATCCCTGCTTAATTCACAATCGTGGCCGAGCGACCATACTTCGTGCCCGCCACACGAATCACGCTCTTTTCCAAGGTTTCTGAATACACAGCACCCGCATCAGCATCAACAAATCCGGGATTGCCTACGACAAAATGGTGCGTTCACGCGAGGGAAAGCAGGGGAAAAGCGGCCTGCCGAATGGGCCAGGGGCAAGGACAGGCCTTCGAACCGCCATCTTCCTGTGCGAGCTTAATGGTTGAAAAAGGATTACGGCATAGTTTGCCAGTGATAGCCATCCTGAACGGCCGCAAAGAGCTGTAGGGGTGCGAGGCGTCGGCGAAAGTGCTCCCTGACGGAGATTTGGAAGCATGTTTTCCCGATACTACGACCGGACGCTTGTCCGTGTCCTCACCATGACGATAGCCCTGATGGGCGCGCTCATCTTCTCAACCTCCGCGCTGCGGGCGCAGGAATACACCGCCCAGGAGATCATCGATTCCGGCCACAAGTTCTTCGGGGCGA
Source organism: Mesorhizobium sp. (assembly GCF_024509055.1). Classification (GTDB taxonomy): domain Bacteria; phylum Pseudomonadota; class Alphaproteobacteria; order Rhizobiales; family Rhizobiaceae; genus Mesorhizobium. The sequence goes on from NZ_JANINM010000366.1 coordinate 2,086, forward strand.
CCTCGGGCGGCCTGGCGACGGTCGTCGAGAAGATTTTTGCCTCCTACGGCCTGCCCAACGGCTATCTGCTCGGCGAGGAAGGTTCCGGCGCGCTGATCGGCGGCCTGACCTATGGCGAGGGAACGCTCTACACGAAGAACGCTGGCGACCATAAGGTATTCTGGCAAGGTCCGTCGCTCGGCTGGGATTTCGGCGGCGAGGGGTCGCGGGTAATGATGCTGGTCTACAATCTCGACGACGTGAGCAATCTCTACGCCCGTTTCGGCGGCGTCGCCGGCTCAGCCTATGTCGTCGCGGGTGTCGGCTTCAACGTGCTGCAGAACAACAGGGTGCTGATCGTTCCGATCCGCACCGGTGTCGGGGCCCGGCTCGGCGTCAATCTCGGCTACCTGAAACTCACCGAAAGAGCCACCTGGAACCCGTTCTGATCCGGTTCCCGCCGTTGCAACCGCTCGGATAAATCCAGATCGCGCCGCGGCATCCTCTTGCCGCGGTGCCGGATTTCAGCCATGCCAAGGTGGCACAGTCGGGCAGCAGCTGTCTCGGATATTGGATAGTCCACCTTGGTTCAGTCGATCCTGTTCTTCGCACTCGGCTTCCTTTGCGCCGTCTTCCTGGTGTCGCTGATCGCGCCAGCGGTCTGGCGGCGGGCCGTCGTGCTCACGCGCCGGCGCCTCGAAGCTTCGCTGCCGCTGACGCCGGCCGAGATCCAGGCTGAAAAGGATCGGGTCCGGGCCGAGTACGCAATGACGACGCGCCGGCTCGAGATGACCGTCAAGAGCCTGCAGGAGAAGGCGGCCGAGCAACTGGTCGAGATTGGTCGCGGGCGCGAGGCGCTGAAAGGGCTGGCAGTCGAGAAAAAAGACAAGAACCAGGCGCTGTCTGACCTCGAAGCCAAGAACGCGGAACTCAAGCGGCACGAAGAAGAACTGCACAGTCTGTCGGAGAGGCTGGTCCAGACCGAGCGGGCGCTGGAGAAGCGGGCGCTCGAATTGCAAAAGCTCGAGCAGATGTATGACGACGCCAGCTTCTCGTCGTCGAACCGACAGATCGAACTGGTGGCGCGCGAATCCGAGCTGGAGAAGCTTGCCAGCGACATTGCGTTGCTGAAAAGCCAACGCAAGGAAGCCGATCGGCGCAATCAGGAAGTCGCGACGGAAAGCAAGGCCGCGCGAGAGGCTCTGAAAGCGGAAAAGAAAAGAGCCGCCGAACTGGACAAGAAGCTCGAGAGATTGTTTGCGACACTTGCCGACCGCGAGGAGAAGCTCGACCGGCGCGAAAAGGAGCTTGCGCGGATGCGTGAGCGTCCGAAGCAGGATCTCCCGGCAAATGGCGCAGGCCGGCCGGCCGGCGAAGTCGGCGACGACAAGGTGGCGGGCCGGCTGGAAGGCGACCGCGAACGGCTGGAGGCGAGGCTGACAGCGCTCGCGCGCGAAAACAAGCGGCTCAAGACGGATCTTGCCGCTTTCGAGGCGGTAAAGCCCGAACAGGCAGGCGACGCACGCCGCGCCGGCGCTGCGCTGCGCGAACAGATGAATGAGCTTGCCGCCGAGGTCGTCAGTTTGACGATGAAACTCGACGGGCAGGATTCGCCGATTGCCAAAGCCCTGGCGACCTCCCGTGAAGAGGGCCAGGGAGATCATGGCGTCAGCCTTGCCGATCGTGTCAGGGCGCTGCAGAAAGCCGTTTCGACCAACTGAGCCGCCGCCTTCTACCACGCAGATTCCGGACGCTTCGGCGGCTACCGGTTCGAAAAGTGATGAAGCGCGATGGCTGATGCGGCGGCGACATTGAGGCTGTCGAAGCCATCCGCCATCTCGATCCGCATCGTGCGCAGACGAGCAAGCAGCTCTTGCGGCAAACCTTCGCCTTCGGTGCCCAGATAAAGAGCCAACCGAGGCGATGGTTGCGTGGCGCGGATGTCGGTTTCGCCGCGTGGCGACAGCGCGAACTGGCTGAAGCCAAGCCGGTCGAGAGTTGCGGTGAAGCGCTCGATGCCGTCGAACACCGCGAAGGGAACCTGAAGCGCCGCGCCGACCGAAACGCGGATCGCCTTGCGATAGAGCGGATCGCAGCAGGTGGCATCGAGAAGCACGGCGTCGGCGCCAAAGGCCGCGGCGTTGCGGAAAATGGCGCCCATATTGTCGTGGTTGGAAATGCCGACCAGGACAACGACGAGCGCGCGAGGGGGCAAGTCCTCCAGCAACGCCTCCGCCGAGGGTTGGCCGGCGCGAATGCCTATCGCCAATATGCCGCGATGCATGTGGAAACCGGCAATCCGGTCGATGATGTCGCTAGGAGCGACGTAGACCGGGAATTCCGGCGGCGCCTTCCGCAACACTGCGTCCAGACCCGGCAGCCTGTTTTCGAGGACAAGCGCCGATTCGGCGGCGAAGCGCCCGGTCGAGAGCAGCAGGTTCAGGACCACCTTGCCCTCCGCGACGAAACGCCCGTGCCGGCCGACGAGGTCTCGCTCGCGAATATCGAGATAGGCCCCGACACGCGGATCGCCCGGGTCGTCGATAGGGATGAGGTTCATGCAATCCTCGCCGGTCAAGGCGCGCCGAAACGGCGGTCGCCGCGCTTCAAGTCCTTGTTCTGGTGCATGCCGTTTTCCCAAAACCGCTCAGCGCTTTTTGGGGACATACATCCGCGAGGTAATGAGCGTTGGGCGGCCCGGGTCAAGCCCCGGCGCGGCGCAGACGATATGCCATCTGGGAGAGGTCGCCGTCGCCGAAAATGCCTTCCAGCATACGAAGCAACTCGCGCACCGCGTCGGACTTGCAGGAGTAGTAGATCATCTGCCGGTCTCGGCGGGTCTCGACGAGATCGAGCGCTCGCAACTTGGCGAGGTGCTGCGACAACGCGGACTGGCTGAGCTGGACTTTCTCAGCGATCGCGCCGACCGACATTTCGCCGTCGATAAGATAGCTCGCGATCAGAAGGCGCTTTTCATTGCCCATGAGCGTCAGAAACGCAGCCGCCGTTTCGGCATTGGCGATTAGCTTGTTCGAGATCATAGATCCCCCATGTTTTCTGGCTCATCCAGCCGCCATGGGGGCAATGGCGCCTGATTCCACAATGTTCAGATATCGATAGGCGCTGCTGAATCAGCGTCATAATCAGGGTAGATCATTTCCTTCAAATCTCAAGGGTTGCTTTCGATCTGGGACGATCAACTGTCGATACTGTGCCTAGCCGGCTGCTCGTCCGGTGCTGGCCATTTCGACCAGTACGGCGCGCAATTCGTCGGCCGCACCGAGAGTTCGAGGGAAGAACACCCTGCAGACGGCGTCCGAGGAGGCCAGGTCCATGCCGTCGGCATCGAAGCCGGTGGCGATCCAGCTTTCGCCCGCGGCCCCGCCGAAATGCCGAGCGTAGACGGCAAGCGCGTCGCGGTGGTCGGCATTCATATGGTCCAGCGCCGGCTGCTCGCTTGCCGCCAGTTCCTCGACGACCCGACCGTCGGTGATCAAGTCGGCGCGCTCGAGGAGATAGGCCTTGCCGAAGCCGCCGTTCAGGCTCGCCCGTTCTGGCTCGAGCCGAAAAATCGAGAAGTCGCCAAGCCCGGCATAGAGCCGAGCCTTGGGATTGCGGTTGAGGTAGCGCCGCTCGGCGCGGGCGTGATCGGCCGAACCGCGCTCCAGCCGCAGCGCCCTGCATATGAGCGTGATGCGCGGATGCGCCAGCGGATCGCCCTTGCCGGGTTCGCCAACCAGCAACGAGCAGCGCGAGTCCGCGAGAAGCGCGCCGGTGTGGGCGGAGAGCATCGAGACCAGGATCAGCGGCGCGCCATCGATGTCGGTCGCGACGCCGACGCGGCTGGCCAGCGGCGAGCCGGTGCCAGGCTCGATCGCCGCGAGCGCGCCAAAGCGAGCCGATCGGACCAGGGTCTTTGCCAGCCTGATCGCCTCAGCGTCGGTCGTGCGGATGACATCTCTTTTCGCCTCGGTCACAGGTCACCTCTGTAAGTTGAGTTCTATTCTCCTGTTTATTGGCCAAATAGGCCCGAACTGACAAGGGTCCGGATTTCAGTTTCGCCGAACCCGAAACGTGCCAGCACGCTTGCCGGGTCGAAGTCGGTTGCGGTGGGCGCCGTGGCAGACACCGACGAGGCGTCAGAAAAGCGTGGCGCAGGCGCTGGCCGTTCCAGCCGGCCGGATTTGACGAAAGTCTGCCGGGCGCGGTTCTGCGGATGTTCCCTGGCTTCGCCCAGCGACAGCACAGGTGCGACGCAGGCATCGGTCGCGGCAAAAAGCTCGGCCCATTCGTCGCGTGTCTTCCGCCCAACCCTGCCGGCGATGGCGGCGCGCATCTCGGGCCAGCATGTCCTGTCGTACTGGATGCCTGCAAAACGCTGATCGAGCGGCAGCAGCCGGACGAACTCGGCGAAGAAGCGCGGTTCCAGGCAACCGACAGCGATATGCCGGCCGTCGGCAGTCTCGTAGGTGTCATAGAAAGGCGCGCCGGAATCGAGCAGGTTCTCGCCGCGCCTGTCTGCCCACAACCCTGCCGCCATGAAGGCATGGATGGGAGCCGCGAGCATGGCGGCGCCCTCGATCATCGCGGCATCGATCACCTGGCCCTTGCCGGTCCGCGAGCGCTGCAGGAGGGCCGCCAGCACGCCGGCGATCAGCATCATGGCGCCGCCGCCCTGGTCGGCGACGAGGTTGAGCGGCGGCACGGGAGGCGCGCCCTGCCTGCCGATGGCATGCAGCAGGCCGGCATAAGCCAGATAGGTGATGTCGTGGCCGGCGCGGCGCGACAGCGGCCCGTCTTGGCCAAAACCCGTCAGCCTCCCATAGACCAATGCCGGGTTGCGCTTTAGGACCAAGTCGGGCCCAAAGCCCAGGCGCTCCATGACGCCCGGACGGAAGCCCTCGATGAGGATGTCGGCCTTTTCGACAAGGCGCAGAAGCAACTCGACCCCATCGGCCTGCTTGAGGTCGACGCGCATGATCGATCGACCGTGGCGGTCGAGATCGTATTCTTGTGGCAGCGAGAGAAGCGGCTGGCCTGCGTCGGCGCGCTCGATGCGCAGCACTTCGGCGCCCATTTCCGACAGCATCAGGGCTGCGAGCGGCACCGGGCCGAGACCGGCCATCTCGATCACCTTCAGGCCGGCAAGCGGGCCGGCCTTTTCGGTGGCGATGCCGGTGCCATTCGGCGCGCTCATCTTGCGCTATTTCGGCGCCATGCGGATCGCGCCGTCGAGGCGGATCGTCTCGCCGTTCAGCATCTGGTTCTCGACGATGTGGAGGGCGAGAGCGGCATATTCCGAAGGCTCGCCGAGGCGGGGCGGGAAGGGCACCGAGGCGCCCAGCGAATCCTGCACCTCCTGCGGCATGCCGGCCATCATCGGTGTCTTGAAGATGCCGGGCGCGATGGTGCAGACGCGGATGCCGGAGCGGGCGAGATCGCGGGCAACCGGCAGCGTCATGCCGACGACGCCGCCCTTGGACGCCGAATAGGCGGCCTGGCCGATCTGCCCGTCATAGGCCGCAACCGAGGCGGTGTTGACGATGACGCCGCGTTCGCCGCCTTGCAGCGGATCGAGCTTCGCCGCCCGGTCGGCGACGAGGCGGATCATGTTGAAGGTGCCGATCAGGTTGATCTCGATCACTCGGCGGTATTGGTCGAGCGGATGCGGACCGTCCTTGCCGACCGTCTTCACGCCGATGGCGATGCCGGCGCAGTTGACCAGAATACGCGGTTCACCCAGCGTGCTTGCCACTTCGGCAATGGCTGCCGTGCCGCTGTCGCCGCTGCTGACATCGCATTGCACGGCAATGCCGCCGATGTCGGCCGCGACCTTTGCCGCACGCTCGACGCCGACATCGAGGATGGCGACGCGGGCGCCTTTGGCGGCCAGGGCGCGCCCGGTCGCCTCGCCAAGGCCTGAGCCGCCACCGGTGACGATCGCGATCTGGCCGTTCGGGTTCATACTGGCGTCCTCCAAAGGTTTCGCATCATGCTACGAATGCTGCCACGGAGGCGCAACCGGCATGTCGGATCGACCGGCGGGATCAGCCAAGGCATCGATCGACCCGTCGGTCAGGCCATTGCCGGAAGCTGCTCCGCCAGGCGGGCAGTGTCCGCGTGGCAGACCTCGCCGACAAAGCGGGCGACGGCGCCGGGCTTGATTTCGTGGTGAAGCAGCCGGTCGAGATCGACCGGGCGCGGCATGGATATCTGGCCGCGCGGAAAACGCTTGAAGCCAAGCGGCCCGTAGTAGGGCTCGTCGCCGACCAGCATGACGGCCGGCGCGCCGGACCTTGCGGCCTCTTCGAGGGCAATCGCTACCAGCCGGCGGCCGATGCCGAGATTCTTGAATGCCGGCCGCACGGCGAGCGGTCCGAGCATCAAGGCGCGCCCGGCGCCAGCGGCGACGCGGGTCATGCGCACGGATGCAATTACGGTGCCGTCTTTTTCGGCGACGAAAGACATAGAGCGGTCATGGCCGCCGGCCTCACGAATCTTGTAGGCGGCGAGCACGAAACGGCCCGGCCCGAAGGCTTCGTCATTGATGGCTTCGATTTCAGCATCGTGCGCCGGAGTTTCCGGCAGGTATTTGACGTCGGCAAGGCTCATGGTCTTTGCGTTCCGGTATGCGAGGAAGGGTTGCTGCAAGCGGCAGCGTTCGCCAGTCAGCGCTTCATCAAGCGCGGGCGCCCTTTCGTCGTCGGTCGAACCGGATGGAGGCAAAGTCGAGCATCGGTGCCTCCGCTAGCATCAAAATTGCGCCGCTGCAATCGGCGCCTTCGCCGTTCTTCTCCCTCGTTTGACGAACTGGTTCGTCGATTGACGAACTGTTCAGCGCATGAGGGCTTCGATATCCGGACGATCTCCCTAGATGTTGCCGGACATCACAGGGAGCTTTTGCATGGGATTGCTGATCGAAGGCAAATGGCATGAGCGGCCGCAAGACACCGACAGCGGCGGCAGGTTCGCGCGCAAGGACTCGCAATGGCGCGATTGGGTCACGCGCGACGGCGCGCCGGCCGAGGGCAGCAAGCGGGGCTTCAAGGCAGAGCCCGGACGCTATCATCTCTACGTCTCGCTCGCTTGCCCTTGGGCCCATCGGACGCTGATCTTTCGGGCCCTGAAGGAGCTGGAAGGCATCATCTCGGTTTCCGTGGTGCATCATTTCATGGGCGACAATGGCTGGACCTTCAAAGCCGAGGACGGTGCCACCGGCGACACGCTCTACGGCCTCGATTTCCTGCATCAGATCTATGCCAAGGCCGATCCCGTCTATTCAGGCCGGGTCACCGTGCCGGTGCTGTGGGACAAGAAAGAACGGACCATCGTCAACAACGAGTCCTCTGAGATCATCAGGATGCTCAATTCCGCCTTCGACGAATGGGGCGATGCCGGCGTCGATTTCCACCCGAAGGCACTGCGCACGGAGATCGACAGGATCAACGCCCTGGTCTATCCGGCGATCAACAACGGCGTCTATCGGGCCGGCTTCGCCACCACGCAGGCCGCCTATGAGGAAGCCTTCGGCGAATTGTTCTCGGCGCTCGACACGATCGAAGAACGATTGTCGAAGCAGCGCTACCTGGTCGGCGAGCAGGTCACCGAGGCCGACTGGCGGCTGTTCACCACGCTCGTGCGCTTCGACCCGGTCTATGTCGGCCACTTCAAATGCAATTTGCGCCGTATCGCCGATTATCCGAACCTGTCGAACTACATGCGCGATCTCTATCAAGTGCCGGGCGTGTCGGGCACGGTCAACCTGCGCCACATCAAGGCGCATTATTACGGCAGCCACAGATCGATCAATCCGACGGGGATCGTTCCGGTGGGGCCGGAACTGAACTATGCCGCGCCGCACGATCGCGGCAGGTTCAAAAAGGCGGCTTGAACTGATCTAGCGGAAGGTTTCAGTGTCGATCCGGGCCTGTCGAGCGCGATTTGCCTTCAGCATGGCTCTGCCGAACCGGTCGGAAAACCCGACAGCGTTCAGGAGGAAGGCAGAGATCAGGCCAATGGCCAGAACCACAACCCAGAATGCAGCGTTCATGCCGGCCCAGCCGGGAATGGCACCGATTGCCAAAAAAAATGTCAAGGAAACGACTGAGTAAGCCAGCGAAGCCGCGGTGCAAAGGGATACTAATTTCCAATACTCGCCTCGTTCAAGAAGTCGCCCTTTTCGGCTTACGAACACTGCATAAGTCGAATAGGTCGAGGCAAATACAATCGCTACATTGACTGCCGTGTTCGCGCTCTTCCCGGCCGAAGGAACGAAGTACGAAAAGACGCCCCAGGACAGGGAAAATCCCACTGTCGCCAAGAAATAAATTCCAACATACGGCCAGGGATTGGTGGACTCGACTCTATCGATTTCCATGCTATTCCCCCGAACCAACCTTGGGAATAATAGAGCCATTGCCGTTTAAAAATAAAGGCAAATCGCCGTTCGAAATTCACCAGTGTGGTGATGCCGGCTGCCCGTCAAATATCTCCCTGATCCTTCGCCGCGTCGCAGGCGTCGTCTCCTCCGGCAGACGACCAAGCGGGAAGAATGCCGCTTCGGCGATCTCGTGGTCCGGCAGTTTCGGCGCGGTCTGATTGAAGGCTTCAATCAGATAGAGGCCGACATGGTCTCGGCGGCTGGCGCGGCGGTTGTAATGCATGGACTTCAGCTGCGCCGGGCCGGTCAGTGCAATGTTGCCTTCCTCGGCCAACTCGCGCGCAAGCGCTTCCTCAAGCGTCTCCCCCGTCTCGACTCCGCCGCCTGGCAATTGCCAACCCGGAACATAGGTGTGGCGGATAAGGAACACAGAGTTGGACGGACGGTCATAAACCAGGCCGCGCACGCCAAGCGTCATCGGACGCCGCAGAAGGAAATAGAGATGGAACAGCCGTGCGCGCAGCCCGGCCCAGCCGGTCTGACGGAACGCCTGTTCCGGATCGGCCGCGCCAGTCATGCGCGATACCGCCAACGGACAGCAAACGGTGAGTGGAAAGCCCGGCTTGCGTCGCTTAAGAAGGAGACATGTTCAGGCTCGCGCATATTTCCGACGCTCATCTGGGGCCGCTGCCCGATGTAACCTATCGCGACCTCGCGTCCAAGCGTGTGCTGGGCTACGTCAACTGGCAACGCAACCGCCGTCGGCACATGCATGACACAGTCATCGACACGATCGTCGCCGACATCAAGGCAAACGCGCCCGACCATCTCGCAGTCACCGGCGATCTCGTCAACCTGGCTCTCGACGGTGAGATCGAGATGGCGAGGCACTGGCTCGAGACGCTTGGCGCTCCGCACGACGTGTCGGTGGTCCCCGGCAACCACGATGCCTATGTGCCGGGCGCCTTCGACAAGATCTGCCGGTCGTGGGCTCCCTGGATGACGGGCGACGGCGTCAACGGCCCGGTCGACCGCAATTCCTTTCCTTATCTGCGCGTGCGCGGCAATGTCGCGCTGATCGGCGTCACGACGGCGCGCGCCACGGCCCCTTTCATGGCCAACGGCTTCTTCATGGAAGGGCAAGCGCAGCGGCTCGGCGATGTGCTCGATGCCACGGCAGGACAGGGCCTGTTTCGCGCCATCATGATCCACCATCCGCCGGTGCGAGGGGCGGTGTCGCAACACAAGCGGCTGTTCGGCATCTCGCGGTTTCACAAGGTGATCCGGCGTCATGGCGCCGAGCTTGTCCTGCACGGACATTCGCATCTGCCGTCTCTGTTCGCCATCGGTCCGCGAAACGCCCGCGTGCCGGTGGTCGGCGTGGCCGCGGCCGGTCAGGCGCCAGGCGGCAGGCACCCTGCGGCGCAATATAATCTGTTCGAGATCGATGGGGAAAAAGGCAACTGGCGCATCCGGCTGACGCGGCGCGGGCTGACCGGTCCCGCGCTGCCGCCATCGGATCTTCAGATGACGGAACTGGGTGCCGGGATAGCGCCGGCCCGTGAACTGGTGAGAAGCTGAGCCCGTCAGAAGCTGATCTTCATTTGGGCGATGCGCTCCCAGAACAGCGCCATCGACACCGCCAGGCCGACCAGCGCGCCGGCTGCAATCACGCCAAGCCCGGCGAAGAAGGTCGTCCAACCGTTGCGACGCGCTTCGGAACGAAGCGGCGGTTCCGCTTCCTGCACATCGGCACGATGCAGCGCTGGCATGGCACTTTCCGTCGCGCCGTCCATCATCCGCTGTCGCTCGACGACCCGCTCCGCGACATAGCGCGTCACGGCATCGGCGACGGGTTTCATCTCGGTCGATTCGGCCAGCACCACGCGGCCGATATGGGTGTCCTTGAGGAAGCGATAGGTGCGGCGGTCGCGCCCCATGGCGACATGGCTCACGGCATCGATCCACAGCCGCGGCTGCAGGCCGGAGGAAACCGCGAAGTCGAAGCTGTCGATATCCGCCGGCACGTCGGCGAAGACGGGCGCGAGCTCGGCCGCGAGCAGGTCGAGCCGCATACGGTGCGCCTCGCGCATGTCGACAACAACGTCGTCGCGGTCGGCGAACGCATTCTTGACGTCGCGGATGGCCTCCGCCAGCTTTCGCGACGGCTCGATCGTAGTGATTTTGTCGCCTGCGTCCTTCATGGCGGCTGCCTCGCATCTGGTTAACAGCGAGTTAACACAGTCGCCGGCAAAATGCACTGGCGAGATGGCGCCGGGGTGTTTCGGGTAAAGACAGGCGTACCTGGGTTCAGCTCGCGGCCGCGCCAAACAGCGGCTGCTGTCGCTTGCCGCGACGCCTTGTGTTGCGGCGCACAGCCTGGGCAATCACATCCGGCGCCTCCTCGACCAGCATATGGCCGGCCTCCAGCACGTGGTGCAGATGGAAACGCGCGGGCAGGGCTTCCGTCTGGTCGACGGGCAGGACCGGGTCCTCGGTTCCCCAAACCACCATAACCGGCATGTCGAGGTTATTGAGCTGTTCGGCCGGAATGACTCCCTGGCGGTCCCCCTTCGTCATGGCTGCCGCCATATCGACGAGGGCTTGCGATTGGCCCGGTTGCGCCCGCATCCGCAAGAGTATGTCCACCAAGTGGTCAGGGGGCGTGCTTCCAGGTCCGGACATGGCGGCAAGACAAGCGCGGATTTCATCCCTGTCGGCCGCGGCGGCATAGCGGCGCAGCAGCGGCCCGTTGATTTCCGGGCCGAAGCCGCCCGGCGCCAACAGGGTCAGCGAACCCACTCTTTCGGGATCGGCGAGCGCCGCCAACGTGGCGATGGCACCGCCCATGGAATGGCCGACGAGGTGAATCTTACCCGGCCGTCTGGCGGCGAGATCGGCGAGGATGGCGCGGGCAACCGCCTTGGCGCCGGTTCCCGGGAATTCCAATGAATGCCCATGGCCAGGCAGATCGTAGGCCAGCATGGTGGCCCCAGGACCCAGCGCCGTGACCACATCGCGCCAGATCTCGTGCGAACCGCCAAATCCATGCAGGAAGACGATGGTCTTCGAGCCGGAACCGCACTCGGCGACATGAAGGGCAGGGACCATGCAGCTATTCGGATATGAAGCAAACAATCGGCAATACTGGATTGTGGCTGAATTGCTCCCTGGCCGGATCGATAGCCAGTAAAATTTTCGCGACTGGAATCACGGCATTCATCAGAATGCGCAAGCATGCCCTAATATTATTTAGATATCGTCATTGGGAGAGCGGGCGAAAATCAGCAAAAACAAAGTCGATTCAGTCTCCTGGGCATGCGCGAGCGCCACTTCCCGTCGTTCAACTGGAGTTGCCGATCCCCGCAGCCCGCAAGGACTGCACCAGCCGATCGGTGAGATCTGGCGGGTACTTCCTGTCGACGAAGGTCGCGCGCGGGTTGGCGGTGAATTTCGGGAATTCCACCGTAAGCTCGTTCGCAAGATCGCTCGCGAGCTTGTCGCGGCCCGAAATCCGGGCGCCGATCAGGCGTGCGGCCAGATAATGCGATTTGGAGGCCGTCGTCCGCAGCGATTCACTGGCGATTGCCGCCCTCTTCATGTCGCCCTGCATGAAGGCTCCGAGAAAAAGACCGTAGTCCCACCAGGTCGGGTGGCCGCTGAAAGCTTCGACGGCACGGCGCAGGATCGGCGTGCCCTCCTCATATCTGCCAGCGAAAATCAGCCCGTAACCATAGGCGGCGGCCATACCGAGATCATAGGGGTTGAGCTCATAGGCCTTGCGCATCCAGCGGATCGCCTCGTCGGTGTTGCCGAGGCGGCTGTTGAGATAGCCATTGGCCCGATGCGCGTGCGGGCTCATTGGCCCCATCTGGATGGCGCGATGGGCGAACGACATCGCCTGTTCGAGATTCGCGCCCGGCGGGTAGGCGTAATGATCCGTGGCAGCCTCCAGGTGCAGCGAGGCGAGTTCCGAATAGACCAGCGAGGACTTGGTGCCCGCAACGGCGAGCTTCTCCAGGCAGCGATAGGCAGCCTCATGCGTCCTGGCGCTTTGGTCGAGATAGTAGCGGTTGGAGAGGACAAGGCACTGGATCTGGCTGGTTTCGACCCCGCTCTGGTCGATGTAGCTGTAGATCGCGCCGGATGCGGGGACGGTAGAGGTCAAGAGGCTACCGATGGCGCTCTCGATCGCGGATGGCGCGCTTTCGGACGGTGTGAGGTTGCGCGACAGCAGAACCCGCCCCGTGGCGACGCTCTGCAACTCGACCGTGATGTCGCCCGTGGCCGGCCCAGGGGTAACGTCAAAGATGAAACTGACCGGATCGGCCGAAATGTCCCGCGTCGCATCGGCGTCGCGGCCGATGAAGTCGATGGTGTCGAAGCCGGCAAGGCCCGCGCGCAGTGACGCGGCGATGCGGGCGGCGTCCGGCCCGTCAGCCTTCACGGCGATGTAGATCAGCGGCAAGGTGTCGAATACCGCCGGGGCGGTGGTGCTTCCGGTGTTTGCCGTTTCGATCGGCACGGCCGCTTCGTCGTTGCCAAGGAAGGCGTTGCCCTGGCGCATGATGAGCACGCCCAGCATGACAATGACCAGGGCCATGGCGGCCCAGAAGAAACGCAACTGGCGCGCCAGCGACGGGACGGGCGCGGTCGCCATCAGTGGCGCGGCATCAACCGTCGCGGCATTCGCAAAATCCGCTGCCGCAGGCGCGGCGGCGCTTTCGGCATCCACGGCCTTGGCCTCTTCCGGCAGCCGGATGGCGTTGGGCTCGTACGAGGGAACATAGCCGCCGCGCGGGATGGCGATGCGCATCGGCTCGGCAACGCCTTCATTGTCGAAATAGTGCTGCAGGAGCTCGCGCAGCCGTCCGGCCTGGACCCTAACCACGGCATCGGTCGAAGGATCGAAATCCCGATCCTTGCCGAAGACGTCCATGGCAATCGACAGTCCCTTCAACCTGTCGGCTTCACCGGCCTGCTCGCGCTCGACGAGATAACGCAACAACCTGCGGGCGCGCTCGGACCGTCCGAACGTTTCGCTGGCAAGCAGTCGCTCCAATGTCTCGCGCACTGCGGGGGCGGCAGGCGTGGCAGGCTCCAAGTGTCGATCCTTCCGAAGTCGGCACAGGTTAGGGCGCGATAATATAGCGCTCGGGCCGGCGCACAAGAAAGCTTGTATTATGCGATCGCGTAAGCCACCGGAAATTGCCCTGCCGGTTAATGAATGGCAGTCGGATCGCGTCTGCTCTTGAAGCGGCGCGCCGTCGGGCGCACCGCTTCACCGGCCCGAAAGCTCAGCCTGCCTAGCGGCCGAGGATGCGGTTGGCGGCCGAAACCACCGCTTCCAGCGACGCGGCGACGATGTTGGTGTTGATGCCCGCGCCAAACAGCTTGCCGCCCGGATATTCCATCTCGACATAGGAGATCGCCGAGGCATTGGAGCCACGCTGCAAGGAATGTTCGGAATAGTCGAGCACCGACATCTCGACGCCGACATGGCGCGACAACGCATCGACGAAGCCGTCGATCGGCCCGGTGCCGGAGCCGGTGATCGTCATCTCCTTGCCGTTGTCGAGGATATCGGCTTCCACCATGCGCCTGCCCTTCACCTCGGTGTCGGGGAAGGTACGGTGGTCGAGGAACTTCAGCCGTGCGCCGGGCTGGTCGACATAGGTTTCGAGGAAGCGTTCGTGAATACGCTTGGCCGGCACTTCCTTGCCCTCGGCATCGGTGATCGCCTGGATCGCCTGGCTGAATTCGATCTGCAGGTTGCGCGGCAGATTGAGGCCGTAGTCGGCCTGCAGCACATAGGCGATGCCGCCCTTGCCGGACTGCGAGTTGATGCGGATGATCGCCTCATAGGTGCGGCCGACATCGGCCGGGTCGATCGGCAGATAAGGCACCTCCCAGATCGGCGTGTTGGCCTTGCGCAACGCTTTCATGCCCTTGTTGATGGCGTCCTGGTGCGAGCCCGAGAAGGCCGTGTAGACCAGTTCGCCGACATAGGGATGGCGCTCGGGTATCTTCAGCTGGTTCGAATATTCGTAGACGTCCTTCATGCGGGTGATGTCGGAGCAGTCGAGACCAGGGTCGACGCCCTGCGTGTACATGTTCAGCGCCAGCGTGACGATGTCGACGTTGCCGGTGCGCTCGCCATTGCCGAACAGCGTGCCCTCGACACGGTCGGCGCCGGCCATCAGGCCGAGCTCGGTGGTGGCGATGCCTGTGCCGCGGTCATTGTGCGGATGCAGCGAGATAATCAGCTTGTCGCGATTGTCGAGGTTGCGGCACATCCATTCGATGCGGTCGGCGTAGACGTTCGGCGTCGACATCTCGACCGTCGATGGCAGATTGATGATCAGCTTGTTGTCCGCGGTCGGCTTCACGATCTCCGTGACCGCGTTGCAGATTTCCAGCGCGACCTCGAGCTCGGTGCCGGTGAAGCTTTCGGGCGAATATTCGAACCGGTAGCCGCCGCCGGCCTTGGCGGCCATGTCGGTGATCATCTTGGCGGCATCGGTGGCGATCCGCTTGATGCCGGCGACATCCTTCTCGAAGACGACGCGACGCTGCAACTCGCTGGTCGAATTATAGAAATGCACGATCGGGGTCTTTGCGCCTTTCAGCGCCTCGAAGGTCCGCGTGATGAGCTCCGGACGGCACTGCACGAGCACCTGCAGATCGACATCGTCGGGCACATTGCCCTCTTCGATGCACCAGCGGGCGAAATCGAAATCGGTCTGCGAAGCGGAGGGGAAACCTATCTCGATTTCCTTGAAGCCCATGTCGAGCAGCAGGCCGAACATGCGCGCCTTGCGCTCGTGGCCCATCGGGTCGATCAGCGCTTGGTTGCCGTCGCGCAGGTCGACCGAGCACCAGATCGGCGCTTTGTCGATGACCTTAGACGGCCATGTGCGATCGGTGAGATTGACGGTCGGGTAGGGCTGATACTTACGGGCGGCATCCGGCATGTGGCCGGCCGCATGTTCACCGCCTTCGGCATTGCCGGCGCGGATTTCTTCTCGTGCGTTCATCGTCGTTCTCCCGGCGGCTCGTCCGATCTTAGAGCGGAATGGCGGCGAGCGGCGCCTTTACCAAAATTTCGTTCGCGTGATGTGGGTTGCCAAGGAGCATGCGCCTTCAGCGGCGGCTATCGACCGCCGGGCGCTCCTTCAGCGAGCCCGGCGATCGCCGATAAGGCCGAGAAGAAGCAGGGTCGAGGCGAGCGCGCGCACGGTCTCGCCGGCAAAGCCGGTGCGAGGAGAAGCGACGGTGCGGGCACGCGTGGTCATGGCGGCTCTCTTACAGGAGCAGCCATTTGGAGGCAAGTGCCAGCCTGCGCGTGAAAGGCGCAGCCTCTTCCCCGCATGGGGCAAATGCGCCACACTCCGACCGAGGCTGGGATCCCATGGGTCGGATCTCAGGGGAGGCAGTGCATGAATTTCGTGTTCTTCTCGCCGCATTTTCCCGCCAACGGCGCCGATTTCTGCGACCGGCTGAAGAAGGCAGGCGCGACCGTGCTCGGCATCGGCGACGCGCCCTATGAGACGCTCAACAGCAAGCTGAAGGCGGCGCTTTCGGAATATTACCGCATCGCCGACATGGAGAGCTACGATGCCGTGTTCCGCGCGATGGGGCACTTCATCCACAAATGGGGCCGCATCGATCGCTTCGAGTCCCTCAACGAGCACTGGCTGGAACTAGAGGCCAATATCCGCACCGATTTCAACATCTACGGCACGAAGCTTGATTTCGTGAAGAATTTGAAGCGCAAGAGCCGCATGCGCGCGTTCTTCCGCAAGAGCGGCGTCGAAACAATACCGCAGCGCAAATGCTCCGATCGCGCCGGCGCCATGACCTTCATCCGACGCGTCGGCTACCCCGTGGTGGTGAAGCCGGATACCGGTTCGGGGGCCTCGAACACGTTCAAGATCTCAAATATCGGGGAGCTCGACCGGTTCTTCAGAGACAAGCCCGAGGGCGTGACCTTCGTCATGGAACAGTTCATCGAAGGCTTGGTGGTGACCTTCGACGGCCTGGTCAACCGCGATGGCGAGGTGGTGCTGGCGGCCAGCCACCGCTACGACCAGAGCATCATGGATGCGGTCAACCGCGACCGCCACATGAGCTACACCTGCTTTCCCCAGATCCGCCCCGCGGTGGAGGAGGCCGGTCGGAAGATCCTGAAGGCGTTCGACGTGCGCGAGCGCTTCTTCCATATCGAGCTGTTCGAGACCAAGGACGACCGGATCATCGCGCTGGAGGTCAATATGCGCCCGCCTGGCGCCTGGATGACTGACGCCATCAACTACACGTTCGATATCGACGTCTATGCGGCGTGGGCCGATATGGTGGTCAAGGATGCCGCCGGAGGACCCTATGAGGGCAAGTATTTCACCGCCTATGCCAGCCGCAAGCGCCACCTCCGCTATTTGCACAGCCATGCGGACGTGCTAGCCGCCCACGGCGACAAGATCGTGCACCATCAGGCCATCGAAGAGGTTTTCAGCCGCGCCATGGGGAACTACGCCTATCAGATGCGCTCGAAGGACCCGAAGGCGCTGCGCCAGGCGGTCGACTACATCCACGCGGAAAAGGCCTGAGGCCATGGACGTCTCCTATCACAAGGGCCATGCCCGCAATCTCGGCCGCGACATGGAATACAAGCGCTACGGGCATGCCGGCCGGCCAGTGGTGGTGTTCCCGACCTCGCAAGGACGGTTCTACCAGTTCGAGGATTCCGGCGGCGTCGGCGCGCTGGCCGAATTCATCGACACCGGTCGCATCCAGCTGTTCACGCTGGATGGCATCGATTCAGAATCATTCTTCAACAAGCATGCGGATGCCGCTCATCGCATCGCCCGCCACGAGGCCTATTTCCGCTATGTTCGAGAGGAGGCGCTGCCGGAACTGCAGTCGGTTGCCGCCAAGGCCAATGGCGGACGCACGCTGAAGCCGCTGTTTTGCGGCTGTTCGATGGGCGGGTACCACTCGTCGAACTTCGTCTTCCGTTTTCCGGAATTGGCGAGCGGCGTGATCTCATTGTCGGGCGTCTATTCGGGCCGCGATTTCTTCGGTCGCGCGCTGGAGGGCAGCATCTTCTTCAACTCGCCGCTCGACTATCTGCCCGGCATCGTCGACCAGAAGCTGCTTGGCCGGCTGAGGGCGCTGCGGCTGATCTTCTGTTGCGGGCAAGGCGCCTGGGAAGAGCGGATGCTCGTTGAAACCCGGGAGCTGGAACAGATCCTGCGCGACAAGTCTATCCCGGCCTGGGTCGACTATTGGGGCGGCGACGTCAGCCATGACTGGCCGTGGTGGCACAAGCAGCTGGTCTATTTCTTCGGCCGCTGGCTGGACGACGACCTGATGCATAGGCTGGACTGATGACCACGCCCGGTCCGATCCACCGCTTTGTCGAGGCCACCAATGCCGGCGACACGGAAGCGTTCCTGGACACGTTTGGCGAGGACGCTTTCCTGAGCGACTGGGGGCGCGATTTTCACGGCCGAGACGAAATCGCGCGCTGGAACCAGTCCGACAATATCGGCGTCCAGTCCAAATTTCGCATCGTCCGCGTCGCGGAGGGGGCGGGCGTCTACCATGTCCGCATCGCGGTGACGGGCAACGGCTTCAACGGCGAGGGCGACATGGCCTTCACGCTGGATGGCGACCGGATCGCGAGCCTCATCATCAGCTGAGCGGCCACCTCAATAGGTGGTGCGCCCTCCGGACAGGTCGAAAGTGGCGCCGGTGGTGAAGGAATTCTCGTCCGACAGCATGAAGACGACCATGGCGGCGGCCTCCTCCACCTCGACGAACCGGCCGCGTGGCACCTTACCAAGCATATAGGCGACCTGGGCCTCTGTGAGCTGCTCGAGAATGCGCGTGCGCGCGGGCGAAGGGGTCAGCGCGTTGACTGCGATATCGTGGCCCGCCAACTCCTTGCCAAGGGATTTGGTCAGCGCGAGCACGCCGGCCTTCGCCGCCGAATAGGCGGCGGCATTGGGGTTGCCTTCCTTGCCGGCGACGGAGGAGACGTTGACGATGCGGCCATAATTGCGCGCGATCATGCCGGGCACGAGCCGCCTGCAGCAGTAGAAGACGCCGTTGAGGTCGATATCGACGATCTGCCGCCAGGCGGCGGGGTCGTAATCCACGACAGTTGCCGCCGGGCCGGCAATGCCGGCATTGTTGACGAGGAGGTCGACCAGCCCGATCGCCTGCTCGGTCTCGGTTGCCGCGCGCTCGACAGCTCGATCTGCGACTGGTCGCAGACGAAAGCCTCGACGCGGCCGACCGAAGCGAGCTCGGCGACCGCATTTGCCATGGCGGCCTGATCGATATCCCAGATGGCCACACTGGCGCCCGAAGACAGCAGGCGGCGGGCCACCGCGAGGCCGATGCCTTGCGCGCCGCCGGTGACCACAGCGACGCGGCCGGAAAGATCGACGACGTTCAAACGGCGGCTCATGGACGTTTCCTTTGTTTCCCCTGGCATTGGATATCGCGGATCAGCCCGTGGCGTTTCGCGCCACAAGCCCGGCTATTCTTGGCCCAATGGACACCCTGCGGCGATGGCGGCGACCTGTCAGAGCTTGCGGATCGGACCCGGATAGCGAGCGACCAGATCGTCCGTCGTCAGCAAGGCGATGCCCTCCACGATCGCTTGCGCAACGAGGATACGATCGAAGGGGTCCTTGTGGATTGCCGGGAGCCCCTCGAGGGCTACCGCGTGCGCGCTGTTTATCGACAATTCCTGATAGCCGTTGTCGAGCAGCCCCCTGCGCAGCAGGCGCGGGTCGATTGTGAAATCGTCTCGCCCGAGTCCGCGCTTAATTGCGACCTCCCAAAGGCTAGCCGCGCTGAATATCAGTTCGTTCGATGCGTCCTCGATCTGGGCGAGGGCAGCAAACGGCAAACGGTCCGGTTCGCCGGCCGCCCACAACAGCAATTGAGTGTCGAGCAGCAACTTCACGGGTTTACGCCGAAGAGCTGTTCGATTTCGTCGCTGCCAATGCGGTCGAAATCGTCAGGGACGGAAAATTGGCCGGCCATGAAGCCGACCCGTCGCGCCTGTGCAGCATTTGGCTGATCGACAGGGACGACCTTGACCAACGGCTTGCCGGCCTTGGCGATGATGAACGGCTCGCCTTTGGCGGCCTGGTCGACGAGGCGCGAAAGGTTGGTCTTCGCGTTGTGGATGTTAACCGTCTGCATGACCAGTGCTCCACGATAGACTTAGTCCATAGAACTTAGTCCATCGGCAGAGATGTTGCAACAAGGTTCCACCGCCCAGGATTTGCTTGCCGACGAGGTTGGGAGCGAAGCGCTCGCGTAGCGGAGGATAAGCGCTCCCGCTGGATCAGCCGGCCTTTTCGGCGGGTAGCCCGAAGCCGCCGACCGGGTGGGTTTCGACCTGGAATTCGAAGCCGGCGATGAAAGGGCGCGCCTTGGCGATCGCCGCCTGGACTTCCGGCAGTTGCAGCGAGGCCTTGTGGCTCGCCTGGTCGGTCCAGACTTCCGTCACCCAGATCGCGTCGGCGTCGACCGGATCTGTGGCGATGATGTAGCTCAGGCAGCCGGGCAGCGCGCCGGTCGTCTCACGCAGCACGTTCATGACCGCATCGCGCTGGCCGCGTGCCGCCCGCATCTTGCCGATCAATCCGAACATGCCGTGTGTCTCCCTCCAGGGTTGCGCCTTGAGTATGCCGGTCCCGGCTCACGGCATCAACTGGCCGCCATTGACCTCGATCACCTGGCCGATGATGTAGTCGCTCAAAAGACCGGACGACAGGAACAGGTAGGCGCCGACGCAGTCCTCGGCCGTTCCGGCGCGACCCTGAGGGATGGTGGAAACCATGGCCTTGACCTGCTCGGCGCTCGAATAGCGTTCGTGGAAAGGCGTCAGGATGGTGCCTGGCGCCACGGCGTTGACGCGAATGCCGAAGCCGATCAACTCCTTGGCCATGCCGCGTGTGACGTTGGAGACGAACGCCTTGGCCGAGCCGTATAGGCCGGCGCCACCGCCAGCGCCGTTGCGGGCGGCGATCGAGGACGTGTTGATGATGAAGCCGCCCTGACGCTTCAGCCAGGGTATCGCCTTGCGCGAAGCGGTCAGCACCGAGCGAGCGTTGAGGTCCATCACAGCATCGTAGTTCGCTTCGGTCTGGTCGGCATAGGCGACGCGGCCGAGCATGCCGCCGGCATTGTTGACGAGGCCGTCGAGCCTGCCGAAATGCTGCGCGCTTGCCTCGACGACCCGCTCGACGTCGGCGGCGACCGAGAAATCGCCCTGTATCAGAAACACGTCTCCGCCGCCGTCGCGGATGGTTTTTGCAACGTTTTCGGCTGCCTGGCCGCTCGCGTTGTAGTGCAACGCCACACGGCATTTCTGTTGCGCATAGGCAATGGCGAGAGCGGCGCCGATGCCGGTCGACGCGCCGGTGACCAGAACCACCTTGCCGGCAAGGTCGGGAATGACAAGCGTGGTGGTCATGTTGGTATCGCCCAGTTGGCTGGTTTCCGGGAATCTTGCATTTCGTAAGCCATTCCTGGGGCGGCGTTCAAGCTCTTGTATTCAAGGGCGAAGATAGACATAGCCCTGATGCTGGAGCTCGGCGAGTCTCACCACGCCGCCTTTCTCGGCTATGTGGAAGCCGTCGAGCAGGTCGGCAAGCGTGAGGTCCATGCCGTGCATGGTGTTGCCGCAGGCCTGCGGGAGAAGCCCTTGCTGGACGAGGCCGCCAAACCGGCTGGAAGTCGCGCCTGAAGCCCCTTTCGTCTTGAAGGAAGCGAGGGCAGGGCCGTGCACGACGAGGACGATATCTACATTGCCGCCGGTGCCGTCATAGTGGTTCTTGATGTTGCCGAGAACGAAATTGACTTTGTCGATGTCGCTGAGGTGGTAGACGACTTTGAGCCGTTCCTCTGCCGCTGCTTTCACCTGGCGCAGGCCGAAAAGGCCGGCGGCTCCTGCAAGACCAACGCGAAACATGTCACGGCGCCGCATCGCATCCCCCTTTGCCCGCCGACCTGCTGATTTTGGATGGCCCGGGCCGGTCTCCTAGACTAGCATAAATCGCAGTCACGTCCTGTCGGTGCGAGGGAGGGATCACATGACGTCGAGGATGGCGGCTGGTGCCGCGCTGGGTGTCGTGTTGTTGGTTGCCGGCACGGCGTTTGCCGACGACATTGCGAAGCTTCCAGAACTCAGCCCGAACGGCGCCGATGCCTGCTTCGGCCGCGTCTACGATGATGCCCATCTCAAGGCGCATCCGCATCAGAAGGTGGCGCGCATCTTCTTCTACTACGGCCATGACCCGGTCAGCCGGCCGAACGAGGAGCCGACTGCGCAGTCCGACAATTCCTACAACGGCTTCGTCACCACCACTGTGCGAGGAGCCAAGGCGCCGGAGTGGGCGGGCGGCTGGTGCAACAAGCAGGACCCGAACGACAAGTCGAGCGGAATCCGTTGCGGCATGGAATGCGACCGGACTCTCGCCAACCTGAAACTCGATGACAAAGGGCGGCTGATGTTGTCCGACCTGCAGCCCGATATCTATCTCGACGCGGGTTCCGAGGAGGAACTGGGCACCGCGGAATACAAGAAGCGGGCCCTGGGCAGCGAGGACGATAATTTCCGGCTGGATCCGATGCCCGTAGCGACCTGCCAGGCAGAGTTCGCGCGCATCGATCCGGTCGATCCGGCGCTGGGGCCGCCACTACGCGAGCGGCTCAAGCCCGACCAGGCCTTCTGCTACGGCCAGGACTACGATGCCGCGCATCTCGGTTCGCATCCCAACCAGATGACGCAGTCCATCCGTGTGTTCCGTGGCTCCATCGAGTTGGCGTCATTCGCCGCCAGTGGCGACGCGACTAACTGGCCGGATGGGGCCGACGTGGCTGTCTCGATCACCACCAGGCAGAAATCCGGCAAGGTCACACAGACCTATTCCTGCCAGGGGGAAGCCGATCAATGGCGCTGCTCGGCCAGTTCCAAGATGAGTGACTTTGCCTGCGACATCTCGCAGAAGGAGATTTTCCTCAAGCGCGGCGCCAATGGCACGATGATGCTGGCCAACCCCAACAACGCGCTCGCCACCGTGGATCTCTGCTCGAAGGCGGCCGAGGGCAAGACCAAAACCGACGACAAGGTATATCGGTTGAGCCCAATGCCGCAGACGGCCTGCATGCCGTAAGTTGCGCCAGTTACGCGAAAGGCACCGCGGTGGTGCCTTTCGGCAGCTTCGCCTCGTCGTCCGGCTCGACATGGATGGTGACCCGCACGGACGGGATCTCCGCTTTCAACGCATCCTCGATCCGGTCGCAGATGACGTGGCTGGCGCCGACGGTCATGTCGGCGTCGACGACGAGATGGAACTCGATGAAGGTGGCACGGCCGGCAATGCGCGTCTTGAGGTCATGCACCTCCAGCGCGCCCTTGGAATTGGCCGAAATGATGTCGCGGATCTGCATGTGCTCCTGGCTGTCGACGGCGCGGTCCATCAGCCCGCTCATCGACGAGCCGATGACGTGCCAGCCCTGCCATAGGATGTTGAGCGCGACGATGACGGCGAGCGCCGGGTCGAGGATCTGCCAGCCGGTCAACACTGCGCCGACCAGGCCGGCGAACACGCCGACCGAGGTCACGACATCGGTCATGATGTGCTGGCCGTCGGCGACAAGCGCCGGCGATTTGGCGTTGCGTCCGGCGCGGATCAGCATCCAGGCCCAGACTGCGTTGATCACCGTCGCAACACCGTTGACGGCGAGACCGTTCCAGGGCTGCTCGATCGGCGTAGGGTGCCGCCAGGATTGCCAGACCTCGTTCAGGATCAACAGCGCCGCCACGACGATGAGCACGCCCTCCAGCACTGCCGAAAAATACTCGGCCTTGTGATGGCCGAAGGGATGGTCCTGGTCGGCGGGCTTGTAGCTGACCTGGATGGCCCAGAAGGCGGCCGCCGACGCGATGACGTTGACGATCGATTCCAGCGCGTCGGAATAGAGCGCTACGGAGCCGGTGATGTACCAGGCGACGAGCTTGAGAGCGAGAACGACACAGGCAAGGATGATCGACCAGAAGGCAAGGCTGGCGACCTTTTGCCGGGTCGCCGCCTTCGTATCCTGGGTGGTCGTCATGGTTGCCGCACTCATCCTTGCACGCCGCCCTTAAGCGGCTTTCTCCTTCGCCTTGCGCGGCAGATGCGCGACGATATTTTCGATGATGCGCATGCCGGCATTGTGACCGAGCGTCATGATCGATTCCGGATGGAACTGCACCGCGGCTATCGGCTCCTTGCGATGCTCGAAAGCCATGATGACGCCGTCCTCGGTCTCGGCCGTGACGACGAAATCATCGGGCAAGCGCACCGGATCGGCGAAGATCGAGTGGTAGCGGCCGACCGTCACTTCCTTGGGGAGCCCTGAGAAGATGATGCCGGGCTTCGAGACGCGGATGCGCGAGGGCTTGCCATGCATCGGCACGTGCAACTGCCTGAGCTCGCCGCCGTAGGCTTCGGCCAGCGCCTGCAGGCCGAGGCAAACGCCGAACACCGGCAGGTCGCGGCTGCGCGCCTTCTTGATGGTGGCGGCGCAATCGAAATCCTTCGGCGTGCCAGGGCCGGGCGACAGCACCACGAGATCAGGCTTCAGCCGCTCGAAGACTTCTTCGGGTACAGGCGAGCGGACGGTGGAAACATTGGCGCCGGTCTGGCGGAAGTAGTTGGCCAGAGTGTGGACGAAGGAGTCTTCGTGATCGACCAGGAGGATGTTGACGCCGTCGCCGACGCGCGCGGTGGTGCGCTCGGTTCCGGTGGCGTTGCCTGTCTTGGCGTCGCGGATGGCGGAGAGCATGGCGGATGCCTTCAGTTCGGTTTCGGCTTCTTCTTCCTCGGGAACGCTGTCGAAGAGCAGCGTGGCGCCTGCCCGCACTTCGGCGATGCCGTCCTTGATGCGGATGGTGCGCAGCGTCAGTCCGGTGTTCATGTCACCGTTGAAGTTGACCATGCCGATCGCGCCGCCATACCAGGCGCGCGGGCTCTTCTCGTTCTGCTCGATGAAGCGCATGGCCCAGAGCTTTGGCGCGCCGGTGACGGTGACCGCCCAGGCGTGCGACAGGAACGCGTCGAAGGCATCCATGCCTTCGCGCAGCCGCCCCTCGATGTGGTCGACGGTGTGGATCAGCCGCGAATACATCTCGATCTGGCGGCGGCCGATGACGCGCACCGAGCCCGGCTCGCAAACGCGCGACTTATCGTTGCGATCGACATCCGAGCACATGGTGAGCTCGGACTCGTCCTTCTTGGAGTTGAGCAGCTTGAGGATCTGCTCGCTGTCGGAAATGGCGTCGTCGCCGCGCTTGAT